>CAJUTO010000006.1 GCA_910589675.1 uncultured Lactobacillus sp.
AATCTATCAAGCAGCTTAACTAAAAGTGTTCAATTTATTATTGCAATTTGCGTAAAAAATACTTTAGTGAATCTCGCTAGACTTTAATACAAAAATGCCTTAGAATTAAACTAAACTTTTTTGGAGGTTAAAAAATGACCGAAGAGGAAATTTTTAATAAAATTGCTGATATGATTTCAGAACGCTTTAGTATTGATCGTGAGAAGATCACTAAAGATTTAAATTTTCAGAATGATTTAGATGCAGATTCAATTGATTTCGTTGAGTTAGTAATGGATCTAGAAGATACATTTGGAGCAGAGATTCCAGATGATGATGCAGAAAAATTACAAACTGTTGGTGAAGCAGTAGAATATATTAAGAGTCACCAAAATTAAAATTTTAATCATTGAAATTTCAGAAGATACTGTCATTTTTCATTTACTTTTATAAAAGTTGTTGAAATAGCAGTATCTTTTGTTTATAATAATGACATTAAATTGAAAATCTAATTGACTTTTAATAATGTCGTAAGGTTTGAGAGGAGAATGGCCTTTGGAAAAGCAAAGTGATCTTTTATTAGATATCGAACACTTGCATACCGCATATCGTTTACACGGTAAGTTTTATGATGCCGCTGATGACATTAACTTAACCTTGAAACGAAATGAGATTTTGGCAGTTGTTGGAGAATCTGGTTGTGGTAAAAGTACAATTGCTTCAAGCATTATTGGTTTGTACGACCACAAAAATACGAAAGTAACTGGCGATATTTTATACAATGAATTAAACCTAGTTAACTTAAATGAATCATTGTTTAATAAAATTCGTGGTAATAATATTGGGATGATTTTCCAGGATCCATTAGCATCTCTTAATCCATTAATGAAGGTTGGAGATCAAGTTGCTGAGACACTTTACTATCATACTGATATGGATGAAAAAGCTCGTCATGCACGCGTAATTGAACTTTTTAATCAAGTTGGAATGCCTCGTCCAGAAGAAATGTACGAGATGTACCCACATGAATTATCTGGTGGTTTACGTCAACGTGTCGTAATTGCAATCGCAATTGCATGTAAGCCAGAAATTATTATTGCTGATGAACCAACTACCGCTTTGGATGTTACTATTCAGGCACAAATCTTAGATTTACTTAAAGAAATTCAAAAAGAATCTCATTCAGGAATTGTTTTAATTACACACGACTTAGGTGTTGTTGCTGAAACTGCTGATCAAGTAGCAGTTATGTATGCAGGACAAATTGTTGAAAAAGCAGATGTTAAAACAATTTTTGAAAATCCTCTTCATCCATATACACGTTCACTTTTACACTCTATGCCACAAACAGATGATGAAAGTGAAGACCTACATGTGATTCATGGAACAGTTCCTTCATTGATTAACATGCCAAGAACTGGGGATAGATTTGCAGCTAGAATTCCTTGGATTCCAGCTAGTGCTCATGAAGAGAACCCTAAGATTCATGAAGTTGAACCAGGACATTTTGTAAGATGTACTTGCTGGCAAAGCTTCCATTTCCAAGATGAAGAGAAGAAAGGATAGGAAATTATGGCCGATGAAATAATCGAAATAAAAAATTTAAAAGTTCACTATCCAATTCGTTCTGGATTTTGGAATAGAGTTACTGGATATGTCAAAGCCGTTGATGGGATTAATCTTTCAATTAAAGAAGGAGAAACCTACGGTCTAATTGGAGAATCAGGTTCCGGTAAATCAACTACTGGTAAAGCAATTGTTGGTGTAGAAAAAGTAACTAGCGGACAAATTTTGTATAAAGGCGTTGATGTTACTAAGGCATCAAATCGTAAAAAGCTTAACTATAATAAAGATGTTCAAATGATTTTTCAGGATTCAATGTCGAGTTTAAATCCTAGAAAACGAATTGAAGATATTATTGCTGAACCTATTAGAAACTTTGAAAACTTAACAACCGATGAAGAGAGAAAACGAGTTCAAGAACTCCTAGATATTGTTGGTATGCCTAGTGATGCTATCTACAAATATCCACACGAATTCTCTGGTGGTCAACGTCAAAGAATTGGGGTAGCACGTGCTGTAGCCACTAGACCGAAGTTGATCGTAGCAGATGAGCCAACCTCAGCTTTGGACTTGTCTGTTCAAGCACAAGTTTTGAACTTTATGAAACATATTCAACAAGAATATAATATTGCCTACCTCTTCATTTCACACGACTTGGGTGTTGTAAAGCATATGTCAGAAGATATTGCTATTATGCACCGGGGACGTTTTGTAGAAATTGGTAAACGTGATCAGATTTATAAGAATCCAATGCATATTTATACAAAGCGTCTACTTTCTGCAATTCCTGTTGTTGATGTTGAAAATAGAGAAAAACATAAGGAAGAGCGTCAACGTGTAGAACAAGAATTCTTGCAAGATCAAGATAAATGGTATGAAAAAGATGGTCGAGTATTACCACTACAAAAAGTTGCTGATCGTCATTTTGTCGCTTTACCTAAAGGTATGATTGAGCAAGAATTGAAGGAGGGAGAATAGGTATGTGGAAAACGGTTTTACGTCGAATCCTGATTATGATCCCCCAGTTACTTATCTTGAGTTTACTAGTCTTTATTTTGGCTAAAATGATGCCTGGTGACCCATTTACTGGAATGATTAATCCGAATTCGGACCCTAAGGAAATTGCAAGATTAAGACAAGAATATGGATTGAATGATCCAGTTTGGGTGCAATATACTCGCTGGCTTGGAAATATGTTCCATGGCGATTTAGGACAATCATATATTCAAAAGGTTCCAGTTACTTCTTTGATTTGGGATCGTGCAGTTAACACTTTCTGGTTATCTTTAATGACTGTTGTCTTAACTTATGTAATTGCTATTCCATTAGGTGTTACTGCAGGTCGTCACCAAGATGAATGGCAAGATCATGGAGTACAAATTTTTAACTATATTACATTCGCAGTACCTCCATTTGTTTTCTACATTTTAGGTATTTGGCTATTCGGATTTACTTTAGGTTGGTTCCCAATCTCAGGTTCCGTTAGTGCAGATGTAAACCCAGGAACTTTGGCTTATTTCTGGAGTAGAATTTATCACTTGATTTTGCCTTCAATTCTTTGTGCTTTAATCTCTACTACAACTATTGTTCAATACTTAAGAACTGGTATTGTTGATAACAAGGTTGAAGATTATGTAAGAACTGCACGTAGTAAAGGTGTACCTGAAAATGTTGTTTTCAATAAACATATTTTAAGAAACTCACTTTTACCAATTGCTGCATTCTTTGGTAATACTATTACTGGTTTACTTTCCGGTTCAATGGTTATTGAATCAGTATTTAGTTATCCTGGTATGGGTAAATTGTTCCTTGATTCTATTGGACAACGTGACTACACAACTTTAACTGCATTGATTTTATTGTTTGGTGTGTTAACTTTAGTTGGTAACTTGTTATCTGATATTATCATGAGTATTATTGACCCAAGAATTCGGATTAAGTAGGGAGGAGTAGTAAATTATGGCTAAAGATAAAAATACATCGAAAAAAGATCAAAATGCTAAAACCTCTCTACCACCATCTGGATTTAAGATCATTGTGCGTGAGGTTTGGCGTGATAAGGTAGCATTTGTTTCATTCTGTATTATTGTAGCTATCTTATTATTCACTTTTGTTGGTTCTTTATTCTTAAACAAGAGTCAAGTAACAGAGATTAATATTGCAGAAGCATACTATGCTTGGGGTGAATCGGGTCACGTCTTTGGTACAGACGATGGTGGCCGCGATATCTTGAAGTTACTAATGATGGGTGGACGTAACTCTATTTTGATTGGTCTATCTGTTACTGTTCTTTGTGAAGGTGTCGGACTTTTAGTTGGTTTGTTCTCAGGTTACTTTGGTGGGGTAACTGACGCAGTTATCATGCGTATAGTTGATTTCATCCAAATTTTACCTCAATTCCCAATCATTATTGTTTTAACTACTGTTATTCCTAACTACAATGCGTGGACTTTGGTATTATTGATTTCTATGTTTGGGTGGACTTCAACTGCAAGATACTTCCGGGCGTTTGTTTTGTCACAGAGAGAACGAGAATATGTTTTGGCTTCCAAGACTTCCGGTTCTTCTAACTTAACAATTATGTTCCGTGAAGTTTTGCCTAACATTACTTCAGCTTTGGTAATTGATGTCGTATTGATGATTGCCGGAAACATTGGTATTGAAACTACTTTATCCTTCTTGGGATATGGATTACCAACCACTACACCATCCCTTGGTACTTTAATTGGATTTGCTAATGACCCAGTTAACGTTACTACACGTCCATGGTTATGGATGCCAGCAACTATTTTGTTGTTGATTATTTCCTTGAGTATTAACTATGTTGGTCGTGCTCTTCAAAGAGCTGGGGATGCTCGTCAACGTGAAAATTAAATTTAATTATTTAAACATTAAAAAGCAACTCATAATTGAGTTGCTTTTTTGCATGTCTTTATATAAAAGTTAAAGAATGTAGGAAATATTTATATTATAAATGGGCATAAAATAAGTTTTTTATGGTAAACATAATAGTGAACAAACGTTAATACATCAGTATTTTATAGCAATTTAGTCGAATTAAAATTAAAAAATATTAAAAATAATTGAGTAAAAACATTGTATTATGAGTTTAGTGATGATAATATTAAATCATCAACTTGTCCCAAATAGATGGAGGAATATAACTATGAAGAAAGCCAAACTATTTGGAAGTTTAACTTTACTTTCTGGTGTAGCTCTAACTTTAGCAGCCTGTGGTAATAGTAATAGCAATAATACTAGTCATCCTAATTTCAAGGAGTCAACTCCTAAGAAGACAATTAAGGATGGTGGAAATGTCAGCGTTGCTGTAGTTACTGATACACCGTTTACTGGTATTTTTAATGATGAATTGTCTACTAACAATACAGACTCAGAAGTAATGCAATATGGTGATGAATCATTATTTGCTACAAATAATACCTATAAATACGTTAAGGGTGGAGCAGCAGACATTAAAATTAATAAAGATGCCAAAACTGCAACCATTACTATTAATCCTAAAGTTAAGTGGTCTGATGGCCAACCTTTAGTTGCAAAAGATTATGAATACGCCTATGAAATTATTGCAAATAAGGCAACACATTCTCAGCGTTATACTTCAAGTTTAGCTAATCTTGTAGGATTAGAAGAATACCATGATGGAAAGTCCAATACTATTTCAGGTATTGAAATGCCAGACGGCGAAAATGGTCGTACAGTAGTGCTCCACTTTAAAGAAATGAAGCCGGGTATGACACAAAGTGGTAATGGATATATTTGGGAAGCAGCAGCTCCATATCATTACTTAAAAGATGTTCCATTTGATAAACTTATTTCAAGCAATAAGATCCGTAAGAATCCATTATTCTATGGTCCATATAAAGTAAGTAAAGTGGTTCGTGGACAATCAGTTTCATGGGTTCCAAATGAACATTACTATAAGGGTAAACCACACTTAAAGAAGATAACTGCTTCCGTAATTACTCCAGCTTCAGTTGCTCAATCAATTAAGAGTAATAAATTTGATGTAACGCAAGTAAGTAATTCTCAATGGCCAAATATTAAGGGTGCTAAAGGAGTAAACTTCATCGCTAATATTCCACTTGCATATAGTTACTTAGGCTTTAAGGTTGGTAAATGGGATGCAGCCAAAGGCGAAAATGTGATGAATAAGGACGCAAAGATGAATAATCGTTCTCTTCGTCAAGCTATTGCCTACGGTATGAATGTTGACCAAGTTTATAAGAGATACTCATCAGGTCTTTCATTTAGAATTCCAACTTTAATTCCAAAGCAATTCGGTGATTACTTCGATAAGAATGTAAAGGGTTACACTTATAACATTAAAAAGGGTAATGAACTATTAGATAAAGCTGGTTACAAGAAGAAGGGGACTTACCGTGTTCAACCAAATGGTAAGCCTTTAACAATTCGTTTAGCTGCCATGAGTGGTAGTAAAGTTCAAGAACCAATCATTCAAAATTACATTCAACAATGGAAGAAAATGGGCTTGAACGTTAAGTTAACTGGTGGCCGTTTAATGGAAATGAATTCATTCTACGACAAGGTTCAAAATGATTCTAAAGATGTAGATATGTTCATTGGTGCATGGTCACTCTCTTCTGAGCCATCACCTCAAGACTTATACGGCGCAAAGGCACCATTTAACTACAGTAGATTTGTCACTAAAGAAAACACTGACTTGTTGAACGATATTGATTCTCAAAAAGCCTTTAATAATAGCTACAGAGTTAAGAAATTCCATCAATGGCAAGCATACATGGATAAGGAAGCTTATGTTGTGCCAGTTGCTAATAGCTACAGCATTTACGCAATTAACAATAAGTTAACTGGATACTCATTAGAACCATCTAAGAGTATGGGTGGTGGATTCCCTAACTGGTACTACGTTGGCTATGCAAAATAAATAAAAATTATTTAAAAGTGCGACTTATATTAGGTCACACTTTTTCTTTATCTTTTTTTAATAGGTTAAAATAGGTATAATTAAAGGGTTAAAGAAAGGAAGCAACTATGATTTCAGTAGCTTTTAAACAAAATTTAAAGAAAAAATACGGAATAAAATTTAATAACGAAAAATTGCTTGAAGATGCCTTCACACATTCTTCTTATGCTAATGAGCATCCCGGAAGAAAAGACTATGAAAAATTAGAGTTTCTTGGTGATGCTGTTCTTGAATTAGCGGTATCTGATTATCTGTATCGTCATTTTCCTAGATTAAATGAAGGGGAATTAACAAGAATGCGATCTAACATTGTTAGAACAGAAGGATTTTCTGAATTTGCAATTGAATGTGGATTCCCAGAAGAAATTAATTTGGGTAAAGGAGAAGAAAAAGCTGGCGCTAGAAAACGTAAGACACTTCTTGAAGATGTGTTTGAAGCTTTTAATGGTGCACTTTTCTTAGATCAAGGAATGCCAGCTGTACAGCACTTTTTACATTTAACAGTGTATCCATTAATTGCTGAAGGAGATTTTAATGCCTCACGTGATTATAAAACTGAACTTCAGGAACGTTTGCAGGTAAATGGACCAGTTAAGATTGAATATCAAGTAATATCTGAAGATGAATCAAAGCCATCTTTTAAAGTTCAGCTACTTGTAAATGGTGAAAAAGTTTCAGAGGGACAAGGACGTAATAAAAAAGCCGCTGAGCAGCAAGCAGCTCAAGCTGCATTAGATAAAAATAAATAAGAAAAGGTGAGTCTGTGCCACTACAACAATTAGTTTTAAATGGTTTTAAGTCTTTCGCTGATAAGACGACAATTAGATTTAATAATGGTATTACCGGCATCGTTGGTCCAAATGGTAGTGGAAAAAGTAACATTACTGAAGCAATTCGGTGGGTAATGGGTGAAGGATCTGCCAAGTCTTTACGTGGTGAAAATATGAAAGATGTTATTTTCGCTGGTAGTCAAATGAGAGCTCCAATGAATCATGCTGAGGTTGAGTTGGTTTTTGATAATCGTGATCACCAACTTGCTTCTGATAATGATGAAGTGGTTGTAACTAGAAAAATTTTGCGTAACGGCGAAAGTGATTATCTTTTAAATCATCATCCAGTAAGATTGAAAGATGTTAGGACACTGTTTATTGAATCAGGGATGTCATCTGATAGCTTGGGAATAATTTCTCAGGGGAAGGTCGATGAAATTCTTAATTCTAAGCCACAACAGCGTCGAGGAATTTTTGAAGAGGCTGCCGGCGTCCTTCATTTTAAGCAGCAAAAAGAAATTGCACTTAAGCAGTTAGACAAAACTAATGCCAATCTAATTAGAATTAATGATTTGGTTAAAGAATTGGAAGGTAGAATCGAGCCTTTACATGAACAGAGTTCTTTAGCAAAAGAATATAAATTTCAGAAAGAACAGCTTGACCATAAATTAAAACAACTTTTGGGCTTGGAGATTGAAAGTTTAAATGAAGAGAAGAAGGCGGTCGCTAAGAAGGCGGCAGCAAATCAAGGGATTTTAAATAAGCTTGATGACGAAGTTAAGCAATCCCAAGCTGATTTAGAAGAGAAACGTAAGCAATCAAATGAGCGCCATGCTGAAAAAGATGAAAAGCAGCAAGAATTATTATCTTTAACACAAAAAATTGCCGCTCTGACTACTGATCTTCAAATGCATCAACAATCTCGAGAATATGATGTCGCTACTCAAAAGGAATATAATGCACAATCTGAAGAGCTAAAAGAGCGAAGAAAACGTTTGTTAGATCAGCTTGCAGCTAATGAAAAAGATCTAAACAGTCAAAATCAAGTCCTTGCTGATTTCGTAGAAAAGCAAAAGAATTTGAAACAGGAACTTAAGCAAGGTCCTGAACAATTGAATAATCAATTAGAACAAGTTCGATCTGATTATATTCAAACTTTGCAGGATCAAACGAGTAATAATAACGAGATTGTTTATTTGAAAAATGAATTAACTCGCAGTAAAAAATCAAATGATAATCGCCAGCAAGAAGTTGAAGAACAATTAGATGAAGCTCAAAAAGTTCTTACTCAGTTAAAAAAACAAGGGCAAGACCTTGTTTTAAAGAGAAAACAACTAAATGAAACTATTGCGACTCTTGATAGAAAAATTGCTGAGGAGAGTAAGCTTAAGGATCAAAGTGAACAAGCTTACTTAAAGGTTAAAAATGATTTACAACAACTTTCTGCACAAGTAAAAGGCCTAAAGAAAATTAGAAATAGACATGAAGGATACTATTATGGGGTTAAATATGTTTTAAACCATCAAAGTGATTTTCATGGAATTGTAGGGGTTATTGGGGAGTTAATTTCTTTTCCAGCTGAATTAGAAGCCGCTTTGTCAACAGCTTTAGGTGGTGGCGTTCAAGACTTAGTTACTATTGACCAAAGTAGTGCTAGGGATGCCATTAATTTGTTGAAGCAAACTCGTACAGGTAGGGCTACCTTTTTACCTCTAGATGGATTACGTCATAATGAGATTGCTGCCTCCACTTTAAACTCCTTACAAAGTATTGAAGGATTTAAAGGTGTAGCGGCAGACTTAGTAACCTCAAAAACTGCGACTGATATTTCTAATGCTATTTCTTACCTTTTAGGGAATGTTTTAGTGGTAGATAATATTGATACGGCTTTACGTGTTCAACGCAGAATTGGAAGATATTATCGAATTGTGACACTAGATGGAGATATTATTAGTCCTGGAGGAAGTATGACTGGTGGGACTAGAAATACAAGAAATAATTCTCCTCTGGCAACAAATGCTGAGATTGATAAATTAACATTACAAATTAAGACGGGGAAGGTAGAATTTACTAAACTACAAACAGCCCTAAACGAACTAGATAAAAAATTAACCGAGTTACAAACTGAGCTAGAAGCTAAAAATACTGATTTAACTGCCCTAAATCAAAAAATCAGTGAGCAAGCTATTAAGTATGAAAATGAAGAAAAAGAGGTTCAAAGGCTGACTCAGTTAAATGATTTACAGCAAAAGGCCCAACTTGAGAAGAAGCAAGAAGAAGCAGAACTTACTAGTCGTCTTGAAAAAGAGCAGGCTAAAAAGAAAGAACTTGAAGAAGTTGCTCAAACACAACGAGCAAAAATGGATCAATTAAAGACTGACTTGACCGATTTTGATGAAGCTTATCAAAAATTACAGGCAGAATTAAGTAACTTAAATTCCGACTTGGCGGTAGTAAAGAATAAATTGGAAAATATTACTACTAAGAAATCTGAATTGGAAGAACAGCTTGAAAATACCAATTCCAGACTTAAGGATATTGAGGAAAAAATTAAAGCTTTGTCATTGTCTCAAAATGGACAAAGTGAGTCAGAAATTGAAGAGCAAGTTGCTAAGCTAAGTAAGCAGAAAAAACAAATGCAAGAGGCTTTAGCTGAAATAAATAAAGATTTAGGTAAATTTGATGCTCAAATAAATAATCTTGATCAAGTTGCTACAAGAAATTATAATTTGCGTAAAAATACTGCTGCGGAGCAAGAAGAGTATTCTGCAAGGCTAGGAGAACTTAAGTCCCAAATTAATCAAAAACTTGGTATTTTAAGTGAAGAATATTCCTTAACTTTTGAAGCAGCTTTGCAATTATCTGAGGGACAAAATACAACAGATTTGCGTAAGAAATTGGAACGTGAAGTTCATCTACATAAAATGTCTTTAGTAGATATTGGTGAGGTTAACTTGAACTCTATTGAAGAGTATGAAGATGTTAAAACGCGTTATGATTTCTTAAATGGACAACAGAATGACTTGCTAAAGGCTAGAAAAGATATTGAAGAATCAATGTCTAAACTAGATGATGAGGTAAAGAGTAGGTTTAGTGCAACCTTCCACCAGATAGAAAGAAGCTTTGCAAAGATTTTTCCAATTATGTTTGATGGTGGTCATGCTAGATTAGAGTTAACTGATCCAAAGAACTTACTTGAAACTGGAATTGAAATTATTGCGCAGCCACCTGGTAAGAAGTCCCAGAAGTTAACGCTTCTTTCTGGTGGGGAAAGGGCATTAACTGCAATTACTTTATTGTTTGCAATGCTTCAAGTTAACCCAGTACCATTCTGTATTCTAGACGAGGTAGAAGCAGCTCTAGATGAAACAAACGTCGATCGTTTTGCTCAGTTTTTGAATCATTATGATATGAAAACTCAATTTATTGTTATTACACACCGTCGTGGAACTATGCAGAAAGCAGATAATTTGTATGGAATCGTAATGCAAGAATCAGGTATTTCAAAAGTGTTATCTGTATCGTTAAATGAAATTAAGAAAGAAGTGAATTAGTAGTGGGATTATTTGATAAAATCAAGAAATCGCTCTTTGGTCATAAAGATGAAGAACAAGAAGAAAGTAAAAAAGAACTAACTGAAAATTCAAATGAAGAACTTCAAGAGCCTGAACAAACCAATGAAACTGAAGATATTCAAAAAAATGAAGAGGTTGTAGAACCTAAGTCAGAATCTTCTGAAGATGAACATGAAGAAGAAACTGAAGAAGTTAAGGAGACTCCAGGCTGGAGTGATGCCGGAACTGCTTTTGAAGAAAAACAGGATGAAGTTCAAGAAGCTGAAGATCTTCAAGAAGATCAAGAATCATATAATTTAGAAAAAGAAGAAGAAAAGCCCGAAGAAACTGAATCTTCTGAAGAGAGCGCTGAAGAAGTAACTACAGAAGATGAACAGGAAAGATATGACAAAGGGTTAGAAAAAACCAATCATTCTTTTGGGGCACGCCTAAATGCATTTTTTGCTAAATTTAGAACAGTTGATGAAAACTTTTTTGATGATCTTGAAGATTTATTAATTGAATCTGACGTCGGTTTTGAAACTGCTGAAGAATTAACTGATTCTTTAAGGGATGAAGCCAAACTCCAAAATGCAAAAAGCCACGATGCCTTAAAGCAAGTAATAGTTGAAAAATTAGTCAATATTTATGATAAAGGCGGGGAAGGTGAAGATTCTAAATTAGCCGATGATCCTTCTGCAAAGCCTAATGTTTATCTTTTTGTTGGTGTTAATGGAGCTGGAAAAACAACAACAATTGGTAAATTAGCTAAGCGAATTAAAGACTCGGGCAAGTCTGTCATGATGGTAGCTGCCGATACTTTTAGAGCCGGTGCTGTAGAGCAATTGGTAGAATGGGGTCGACGTGATGGCGTTGAAGTAATTACTGGTCCTGAAAAAGCTGATCCGGCTTCTGTAGTTTATGATGGTGTTAAAAAAGCTAAAGAGAGAGGAATCGATTTCTTATTAGTTGATACAGCAGGTCGTCTTCAAAATAAGGTCAATTTAATGAGCGAGCTTGATAAAATTAAGCGAACAATAAAGAAAATCTTGCCAGATCAACCAAATGAGGTTCTTTTAGTCCTTGATGGCTCAACAGGTCAAAATGCCCTACTACAAGCAAAAGACTTTGATAAAACTACTAAACTTACAGGTTTAGTTTTAACTAAGCTTGATGGCTCATCTAAAGGTGGAGTAGTATTAGCAATTAGAAATGAAATGGATTTGCCAGTTAAATTAGTTGGGCTGGGAGAAAAAGTTGATGATTTAGCAAACTTTGATGCAGAAAAATTTGCAATCGGGCTCTTCCAAGGATTAATCTAATAATAGGCAAAGTTACAAGTAATATATAAGGAGTAAATAATGAAGCATTTAAGTGCATGTACGACTATTTTAGTTGGAAAAAAAGCATCAATTGATGGATCAGTAATGATTTCACGTAATGACGATACTGCAGGTGCAATTACGCCACAAAAGTTTATTATTGAGCCAGCTGTTCATGGTGAAAAGGGACGTAAAATTAAATCTTGGCTTAATAAGTTTGAAATGGAGCTTCCTGAAGATGCTCAAAGAGTTCCAGCAGTTCCAAATGTTGACTATAAAAATTTAGGTTATTATGACGAAAGCGGTATCAACCAAAAGAATGTTGCTATGTCATGTACTGAATCAACTTATGGTAACGAAAGAACGTTAGCATTTGATCCATTAGTTAAAGATGGTTTAGATGAAGATTGTATGCAGACTGTAGTTTTGCCATATATTGATTCCGCAAGAGATGGTGTAAAACGTCTTGGTTCCTTAATTAAAAAGTATGGTTCACCTGCTGGAAACTCAGTTTTGTTTGGTGACAAAGACGAAGTATGGTACATGGAAATTGTTACAGGACACCACTGGGTTGCTCAACGCATTCCAGATGACTGTTATGCAGCAACTGGTAACCGTGTTGCTATTCAACAAGTTAACTTTGATGATCCAGATAACTTTATGTGGAGTGAAGGAATTCAAGAATTCGTTGAAGAACATCACTTAAATCCTGATCATGAAGGTTGGAATTTCCGTCACATTTTTGGAACTTATACTGAACAAGATCGTCACTACAACACTAGCCGTCAATGGTATATCCAAAAACTTTTCAACCCAGAAATTGAACAAGATCCTGAAGATCCAGATATTCCTTTCATTAGAAAAGCTTCTAAGAAATTGGCTAAGGAAGATATTGAATTTGCACTTGGTTCTCATTATCAAGATACTCCATTTGATCCGTTTGGTCATGGAACTGAGGAAGAGAAGCATCGTTATCGTCCAATTGGTTTAAATAGAACTCAGAACTCACATATTTTGCAAATTAGAAGTGATGTTCCTGAAGAAATGGCTGGTATTATGTGGTTATGTATTGGTGGACCAACATTTACCCCATATATCCCATTCTTTGCTAATATGAACGAAACTGATCCATCATTTAACAATACGTCAATGACCTATAATAAAGATGATGCATGGTGGTACTACAAATCTTTGGCTGCTTTAGTTGAAAGCCATTATCCTCAATTTGTTCAACTTGATACTAAATATCTTGAAGAGTTGAATAGATACTACCGCGGTAGAGTTGAAGAAATTATTGAAAATGCTAAAGATTTAAACGGTGAGGAATTAACCGACTACTTGACTCGTGAAAACCAAAAGACTGTTGCTCATACTAAGAAAGATAGTGAAGAATTAATGGGTCAAATGTTTACTGATGCAATTAAGATGTCTAAGTTAACATTTAAAATGGATCCAAATCTTTAATTAAAAGATTCGTATACAAGAAGGTTAGGAAAGTTGCCTAACCTTCTTTTTTGAAAATTAATTAAACTAAAAGTGTCTTAAAACTACATAGCTATTATTTTAGAAATACATTTTTTTTGCTATACTGTTTCAAGGTGAGACAAATGGATGAACTTGAAAAAAATGAAAGATTAGGCGACTTATTTGCCTACTACGGTCCATTATTAACAAAAGGACAACAAGAGTATTTTGAGGATTATTATTACAATGATCTTTCTTTAGGAGAAATTGCGGATAATCACCATGTCTCTCGACAAGCTGTTTATGATAATTTGAAACGAAGCAGCCGTGCTTTAGAAAAATATGAAGATAAACTTCATATGAAACGTGATTATACTCAAATAGAAGAAAAAATTACTGAGGCAGTATATGCCCTTGAACATGGCAAAATTAATCGAGCTCAGATTGAACTTTTGAAATTATTAAGACAAATGGGAGTAGAATAGTATGGCTTTTGAAAATTTAAGTGAAAGACTTCAAAAAGCATTAAAAAATTTAACTGGTAAAGGTAAGATCTCAGAAGCGGATATTAATGACGCTAGTCGTGAAATTCGATTGGCTTTATTAGAAGCGGACGTTAACTTTAAGGTTGTAAAAGACTTTATTAAAAAAATAAAAAAGGAAGCTTTAGGTAAAGAAGTCCAAGATAGCTTAAATCCAGGACAACAAATCATCAAAATTGTTGATGACGAGTTA
Organism: uncultured Lactobacillus sp.; assembly: GCA_910589675.1. GTDB lineage: Bacteria > Bacillota > Bacilli > Lactobacillales > Lactobacillaceae > Lactobacillus. The sequence goes on from CAJUTO010000006.1 coordinate 14,354, forward strand.
ACTAAAATGATGGGAGAAGAGGCTGTTTCTCTTAATAAATCTCCGCATATTCCAACAATCATTATGATGGTCGGTTTACAGGGTACTGGTAAAACTACTACTGTTGGTAAACTTGCAAATTACTTAATGAAGAACGAAAAAGCTCGTCCATTGTTAATTGCAGGTGATATTTACCGTCCAGCTGCTATTGAGCAGTTAAAGCAAATTGGTCAACAATTAGACGTACCGGTTTATAGTGAAGATAACCAAGATGTAGCAGAAATTGTAAAGCATGGTCTTGAAGAAGCTGATAAAAATAAAAATGACTATGTCTTGATTGATACGGCTGGGCGTCTTGAAATTGATGAGCAATTGATGGATGAGTTGAAACGTGTAACTGAAGTTGCTCATCCTGATAATACTTTATTAGTTGTTGATGCAATGACAGGTCAAGCAGCTACACAAGTAGCAGAAGGATTTAATAATGACTTAGATCTGACTGGAATTGTTTTGACTAAGCTTGATGGGGATACTCGTGGTGGTGCCGCACTTTCTATTCGTGCTGTCACTGGTCTTCCAATTATCTTTACCGGTCAAGGTGAAAAATTAACGGATCTTTCTACTTTCCATCCTGATCGAATGGCTTCACGTATCCTAGGTATGGGTGATATGTTGACCCTAATTGAGAAGGCTCAGCAAGATTACGATGCTAAAGAAGCCGAAAAGATGGCTGAAAAGATGCGGGAAAATACTTTTGATTTTAATGATTTTATTGATCAAATGGAGCAAGTTCAAAAAATGGGGCCTCTAGATCAAATCATTAAAATGATCCCTGGATTGGGTAATAATCCTGCTCTTAAAAATATTCAGATTCCGGAAAAACAAATCGATCACATTAAGGCTATTGTTTATTCAATGACCCCAGAAGAGCGTGAAAATCCTGATATTCTTAATCCGTCAAGAAGACGTAGAATTGCTGCTGGTTCCGGTAGATCGATCGCTGAAGTTAACCGAATGATTAAACAATTTAAGCAATCAAAAGAAATGATGCAAAAGATGACCAAAGGTGATATGGGTGAATTGGCTAACTTACCAGGAATGAATTCACCAATGGGCAAGATGGCGATGAGATCAATGAATAAGCGCTTTAAGAAAAATAAGAAGAAACGGATGAAGAATATTAAGCGTTATCGTTCAAAATAATTTTCAACTGTTAAGGAAAACCCCTTTACACATATTTTTCTATATGCTATATTATTTAAGTCAAGAAATTTAGGAGGAATTAATTAATGTCTGTTAAGATTCGTATGCGCCGTATGGGCTCAAAGAGAAAACCTTTTTACCGTATTGTAGTTGCTGATTCACGTATGCCACGTGATGGCCGTTTCATCGAAGAAGTTGGTTACTACAACCCACTTACTAACCCTGATGAAGTTAAGCTTGAAGAAGACAAGATTTTTGAATGGCTTGAAAAAGGTGCTCAACCATCAGATACTGTAAGAAGCTTACTTTCAAAAGCTGGTTTGATGACTAGATACCACGACGCAAAGTACGGTAAGTAATTTACTATTGCAATTAGAAGTTTGGGAAAGCTCTTCCCAAACTTTTTTATTTAGAAAGAATAAGTTCTATGACTGAATATTTTGAAGTTGGAAAGATATTGTCTCCTCATGGATTAAAGGGAGAAGTTAAGGTAAATGCAACAACTGATTTTCCAGAGGAAAGATTAGCTACAGGCAGTAGATTGTTTATTAAGAATAATAAACAGTATGAAGAATTAATTGTAGAAAATACTCGACGCCATAAACAATTTTATTTAGTTAAATTTGAAAAGATTGATGATATTGATCAAGCTGAAAAAATTTGCAGTAAAGAATTATATGTAGCAGAAACAGATCAACAAGAATTACCTGAAGGTAGCTACTACTTTAAAGACATCTTAAATTGCCCGGTCTATGATGCTGAGACTGGAGAAAAGCTAGGAGTATTAGAAAACATTGAAACTCCTGGTGCTAATGATATTTGGGAGATAAAGCCAGAAAAAGGAAAGAGTTTTTGGATTCCAAATATTGAATCAGTAGTTAAAAAAGTTGATCTAGCCAATAAGAGAATAGAAGTAACTTTGCTTGAAGGATTACGAGATGAAAATTAATGTTTTAACCCTTTTTCCAGATATGTTTACTCCTTTGCAGGTCTCAATGTTAGGAAGAGGTCTAGAAGACAAAAAATGGGAATTAAATTTAGTTAATTTCCGTGACTTTACTAGCGACGTACATCATCATGTCGATGATACTCCTTATGGGGGTGGAGCTGGGATGGTACTTCAAATTATGCCAATAAAAAAAGCTCTAGATTCTTTAACTAATAAAGGAAAAGTAATTATTACTGCTCCACAAGGAAAAACTTTCAATGAAAAAATGGCCCAAGATTGGTCAAAAGAAGAAAATTTAACTTTTATTTGTGGTCACTATGAAGGTTTTGATCAGAGAATCTATGATTTGGCTGATGAAACAGTATCAATTGGCGATTACGTCCTTACTGGTGGAGAATTACCAACAATGAGTATGATCGATGCTACTGTTCGTCTCTTACCGGGGATTTTGGGAAATTCTGCTTCTCCAGTAGAAGAAAGTTTTTCACACGGTCTTTTAGAATATCCGCAATATACGCGTCCTGCTGATTTTGAAGGTCAGAAAGTCCCTGAAGTATTAACATCGGGCAATCACCAAAAAATTGCTGAATGGCGCCATAAGGAAGCCTTACGAGCAACATATCTCTACCGTCCCGATATGTTAGCTGACCGTGAGTTAACAGATGAAGAAAAGAGAATGCTTGAAGAAATTAAAAGTGAAAAAGAGAATTAGTATTTACAAGCATTTTTCTATTTGGTAAACTAGTCGTTGTGGCATAAGCCACTGATTTATGGGTATTCCGCTGGCACAAGGTGTTGATGAATGCCGTAGAAGGAGAGAAAATAATGGATCCATTAATTCAAGAATTAACTAAAGAACAATTACGCGATGATATGCCTGACTTCCGTGCAGGTGACACTGTTCGTGTTCACGTACGTGTTGTAGAAGGTACTCACGAACGTATTCAGATGTTCGAAGGTGTTGTAATTAAGCGTAAGGGTGCTGGTATCAGCGCAACTTACACTGTACGCAAGATGTCATCAGGTATTGGTGTTGAACGTACTTTCCCAGTAAATGACCCACGTGTTGCTAAGGTTGAAGTTCTTCGTCACGGTCGTGTACGTCGTGCTAAGCTTTACTACTTACGTGAACGTCACGGTAAAGCAGCTAGAATTGCTGAAAAGCGTCGCGGTTAATTCAATTAATCAAGACAGTATTAAGAGCCATCTCGAAAGAGATGGCTTTTTTTTTATCTACAAAAAAAGAGTTTCAAAAAAGAAACTCTTTTTGATTAATAAAATGTGATGTGATTTAGTGGCCAGTAGCGCAGCTTTACTACTCCCACAATTTTACTTCGTGGAATTGTTCCAATATAGCGACTGTCTTTAGAAACGCTTCTATGATCTCCCATTACAAAATAAGTATTAGCAGGAACTTTATTAGTCTTTTGCATTTCTTTTAGTTGCTTTGAAGTATAAAATTGACGATAATTTTGAGTTTTAGCTAGAGAACTCAGAGTGAAATTTTGTGTATTAGTATATTTAGTACCTGAGATTCCGTCCTCTCCATTGTCAATTAATTTTTGGCCAGCCTTTAACCATGGTTGATTAAGTTTTTTACCATTAATATAAATTTGATTATTTTTACTTACAATGGTATCTCCCGGTAATCCGATTACTCTCTTAATATATACGGCTCCTGGTTCGTCAGGCGCATCAACAATTACAATGTCGCCTTCCTTAATCTTGGCATGCCTAAGAGCAATAACACGATCGTTATTTTCAAAAGTAGGTTGCATTGAAATTCCAGATACAGTTAAGTTGGCAAAAACATATTTATTTAGTACAAAGAAGATACCAAAAAATATGGCGGTTAGAATTAGTACCTGGAGAATCCACTGACCCCAGCTTTCAGATTGTTCTTGTTTTTTCAATTTTTTCACCTTATTTAATCTACTTCAACATAAAGTGTAACCCTAAATTAACATTTTGTCGATTAAACAAAAAAGATGAAAAATAATTTTAATTTATATAATTAAATACAAGATAAAGGTCTTGAAGGGGTCGAAAATTTTAATTTAGCTTATAATGAAAACAACAAGAACAATCATAAGAAGGGAGTAAAAAAGATGCAGGAATATTCAGCTGGTAGTATTGTTTATCGTATTAAAAATAATAAAATAGAATTTTTACTTGTCCAAAGTAGACTTAACCGAACTTGGGGCTTTCCGAAAGGGCATCTAGAAAAGGATGAAAATAATGTACAGGCTGCTCAAAGAGAAGTCTATGAAGAAGTGGGACTAAAACCAGATTATGATTTTGATTTTGAGGAAAGTATTACTTATAAAATTGCCCGGGATCGATTAAAAACTGTAACATTGTTTTTGAGTAGATTTAACCCGGGTCAAAAAATAGAACTACAAAAAAGTGAAATTAGAGATTATAAATGGGCAACTTTAGCAGAAGCTAATTCCTGTTTAAATTATGAAGAATTGAAAGAATTATTGAAGAAGGCACAGGAATATATTGAAAATGAAATATCCAGATAAACTCTTAGCTGAAGTTAAGGAAAGATCAAAGGGGATGAAATTGGAAGGAATTAATTTTGGTGCTGGTCCAGTTCATCCCAAGCTTATGATTGTAGGAGAAGCGCCAGGAAGAGAAGAGATAGAGTCGCTAATCCCGTTTCACGGTGCGTCTGGAAAAGAATTAATGAAATCTTTAGCCTCAATCGGGCTTAAACGAGACGATGTATATATAACTAGTGCTGTCAGAAGCCGTCCTTATAGTATTAAGCACACATTTAGTAAAAAAGAAAATAAAGAAGTAATCAAATATCCTAATCGAAAACCGACTAAAAAGGAAATTTTGGCACATGCACCATTTTTAGATTATGAAATTAAGTGTGTTAAACCTAAAATCATTGTAACAGTGGGTACTACGGCTCTAACAAGATTGCTAGATGATAAATATGAAATTAGTAATGTGCATGGAAAAATTATTGAAAATACTCCAATTTTAGAATTAAATGATAAAAAAGATGGTTATATTTGGTCTAAAGAAAAGTATATCGTTGTACCGCAATACCATCCCGCAGCTGTTTTTTATAATAGAAAATTAGCCGAAGTAATTGCGCAAGACTGGTTAAATGTAAAACCGCTAATTAAATAGCAAAAAAATGGTAGGAATGACATTTCCTACCATTTTTTAATCAATATTATTACGATATAGACCTACAACTTTACCTAAAATTTGAACCACAGGTAAAATAATTGGATCCATTGTATCGTTTTCTGGCTGCAGACGATAATAGCCATCTTCTTTGAAAAATCTTTTAACAGTTGCTTCGTTATCTTCAGTCATAGCGACAACAATCTCACCATTATTAGCACTAGATTGTTTACGAACAATGACATGATCACCATTTAAAATTCCAGCATTAATCATTGATTCGCCATGCACACGTAACATGAAAAGCTCGCCAGCATCATTTTCGAGATCAGGAGGAAGAGGAAAATACTCATCGATGTCCTGAACAGCTAAGATAGGTTGACCAGCAGTAACTACGCCAACAACAGGAATATCTTTAGGTTTAATTCCCAGAGCTTCTCGACCTTTTTCAGTTACTTCGATTGCTCTTGGTTTAGTGGCATCTTTTAAAATATAGCCTTTCTTTTCTAGGCGTGCTAGGTGACCGTGAACGGTTGAAGTAGAAGAAAGATCCACTGCGCTACAGATTTCTCGCACTGTAGGAGGAAAAGCTCGTTCTTCAACAGTATCGTAAATAAAACGTAAAATTTCTAATTGTTTATTTGCATGTGGTTCAGTCATAATTTTTTCTCCATTTACTTACTTATTAGTATTCTAACAAAAAAATATTATCTCGGCAAACAGGCGTTCTTAGTAGTTGAGTCTTTTTTTATTGGTATAATTAAGGTAAACTAACATTGTTTAGTGAGGTGTTTATTATGGACAAAAAAGAAGAAGAAAATTTAATTAAACGAATCAATGAATTAACTAAAATTAGTAGAGAACGTGAATTAACTCCTGATGAGTTAGAGGAACGTAAAAAATTAAGATCTGCTTTTCTAGAAAACTTCCGTGCTGGATTTAGACAACAATTAGAGGATACTGTAGTCATTGACAAAGATGGTAAAGAAGTAACCTCAGAAAAAGCTAAAGAGGCACAACGTCGTAAAGGATTAAGAAAAGATTAATATTTTACTTTAAAAAATACTATTTTTTTGGTATGCTGAAAAAGTACATTAATTTTTGGAGGTTTTTGGGAAATGAATTTAGGTTTAGCAATTTTTCTTATTATTATCGCATTATTAATCGGTCTTGTTGGCGGATTTTATGGTGCTCGCGCATACATGAAGAAGTATTTCCAAGACAATCCTCCTATTAGTGAAGATATGATTGCAGCTATGATGGCGCAAATGGGACAAAAACCATCTGCTAAGAAGCTTAATCAAGTTATGAATATGATGAAGCATCAACAAAAAAAATAGTAGCTGCCTTTACTAATATTTGGTAATAGACAGAGGATCGTATTCCTCTGTCTTTTTGTATATGGTGGGGTGAAAAATGAATATTTTTAGCAAATTAGGATGGTTTTTTAAGCAAGAGAAGAAAAGATATATTATTGGTATTAGTTTTTTAGCTTTAACTTCAATTGCCAATTTAGTCCCACCTAGAATTTTGGGACTGATGGCTGACCAGCTAGATAAAGGGTCAATTAGCTGGGGTGAGTATAGTGCCTTAATTTTAGCTGTCATTGCTGCAGCTATAGTCTTATATTTATTGCGCTACTTTTGGCGTAAGCAAATTTGGGGTGGAGCAGCAGAGTTAGAAAGACAAATGCGATCCCGCTTATTCAAGCATTTTATGATAATGGATAAAACTTTTTATCAAAGGCACCGCACCGGGGATTTAATGGCACATGCGACTAATGATATCAATTCCATTCAAAATGTAGCTGGAGATGGAGTTTTGACTTTAGTTGACTCTTTGGTTACTGGTGGAACTACAATGATTGCAATGATTATTTTTACCGATTTTAGGTTAACTATTATTGCCCTTTTACCACTTCCTTTTCTTGCTTTAGGTGCTTGGAAGTTAGGAGATAAGCTTCATTATAGTTTTGACAAATCACAAGCTGCATTTTCACGTTTAAATAATAAAACTCAAGAATCAGTTTCCGGAATTAAAGTATTAAAAGCCTTTGGTGAAAGTGAGCAGGATTCAGCTGCCTTTAATAAGATGGTAGATGATACCATTCAAATCAATAAGAAAGTTTTTAAATGGGATTCAATGTTTGATCCATTAGGGACATTAATTATTGGAGCAACTTATGTAATTACGATTATCTATGGTGGGTTACTGGTATCAAATCATACTTTATCAGTTGGTCAATTGGTTTCCTTTATTGCTTATATTTCTAATATGGTATGGCCGATGTTTGCAATTGGTTATTTATTTAATATTTTAGAGCGTGGATCAGCCTCCTATGATCGTGTTGAACGTCTATTATATGAGAAACCTCAAATTACTGATGAAAACGCTGATCAGAGCTTAACAGCTCGAGATATTCAAGGTGATTTAAAATATGAAATTAAATCCTTTGCCTATCCTGATGAAAAAGAAATACCAGTTTTGCAAAATATTAATTTTACATTAAAACCAGGACAAACATTAGGTTTAGTGGGAAAAGTTGGATCCGGAAAGACCACTATTATTGAGCTTTTATTAAGAGAGTTTGATCAATACCAAGGAAGAATAAGCTTAGGTGGTCATGATATTAGAAATACTCCTTTAAAATTACTTTTAAGTGAAATTTCGTATGTTCCACAAAATAATTTCTTGTTTTCTACCTCCATTGAAAAAAATATTGCTTTTTCTGATGAAAATGTGGAGAAGGATAAAATTGAATCTGCAGCTCAAAAGAGTGATTTACACGATGACATTTTGCAAATGCCAAATGGGTATAAAACATTGGTAGGTGAGAATGGAGTATCTTTGTCTGGGGGACAAAAACAAAGATTGTCAATTGCACGAGCCTTGTTAAAAGAAAGTCCTATTTTGATATTAGATGACGCTCTTTCAGCGGTGGATGCAAAGACAGAGACCTCTATTTTGGATTCACTTAAATCGGAAAGAAAAGGAAAAAAGACCTTGATTGCGGCCCATCGTTTGACTTCCGTAATGGATGCAGATCTCATCTTAGTTCTAAAAGAGGGGAAGATTGTTGAAAGAGGAAAACATGCTGACCTTTTAGCTCAAAATGGTTGGTATGCTGAAATGTGGCGTAAACAAGAACTACAAGCAAAGGTGGGTGAAGTAGATGGACAATAATGAAGAAAGCAAATCAGTTTGGTCTAAGGCCATCCCATTTAAAGAACAAGTTCAAATATTTAAAAGAGTTTTAAAGTACGTAAAGCCTTTTAAAGTGGAAATGGGAATTGCAATTTTTGGAGCTTTCTTAGTAAGTGTAATTAATATGCTTTTACCAAGGGGACTACAGTTTTTCTTAGATAATTATTTGATCAAACAAAAAGCAACGGTACAGATTATAGTTTGGGCTGGACTATTATATGGACTTGGAACAATTATTAAGGCAATTCTTCAATTTGTATATCAATATTTATATGCACTTGGCGCTGAAAAAACACTTGAAAGTGTAAGAAAAGATTTATATCGAAAACTTCATAGTTTAGGGATGCGCTATTTTGACCAGACCCCAGCAGGTTCAATTGTATCAAGAGTCACTAATGATACGATGACTCTAAGCGACTTTTTAGGAGTACTTTGTCAAGTAGTCATTGGAGTATTTTCTTTAGTAACTGCTTTTATAGCAATGTATGTAACCAATAAATTTGCGGCGTTAATTGTCTTGCTGTTTTTACCAATTTTAGGTTTTATTTTCTGGATTTATACACAAAAGAGTTCTAGATTGTATCGTGCTTTTAGGGAACGGCTTAGTCGAATTAATACTAACTTAAATGAATCTATTGAAGGAGTTTCTCTAATTCAGCAATTTAAGCAGGAAAAAAGAATGACAAACCATTTTGAAAATGAGAATGGTACTTTAATGAGAACACGTTTTAACTTGATCCGAGTTAACTCGCTTTTGCTCTCGCCAATGACTAGTTTGCTTTATTCATTGGCTCTTGCATTAGTGTTAATGTATTTTGGTTTTCCATTGCAAGAGACTTTTGTTCCTGCCGGAATTGTATATGCTTTTTCTCAATATGTACAACAATTTTTTAATCCTATTTCTACTATGATGGATCGAATGACTTCTTTTCAGGATGGGATTGTGGCAGGTAAACGTATTTTTAGAATTATGGATGAAAAAGAATACGAACCGCGACAAGAAAATGATGAAAGAGCAGTTATTTCAAAAGGAAAGATTGAATTTAAAAATGTCAGCTTTTCTTATGATGGAAAGAATGAAATCTTACATGATGTATCTTTTGTAGTTAATCCGGGTGAAACTTTAGGAATTGTTGGTCATACTGGATCAGGAAAGAGTTCAATTATCAATGTAATGATGAGATTTTATGAATTTGGTAGTGGGGAAGTACTTATTGATGGCATTGATATTAGAAAGTTTCCAAAGAAAGAATTACGTAAAAAACTAGGATTAGTTTTACAAGAACCCTTTATGTTCTATGGGGACATTTCTTCAAATATTCGCTTGTATAATGACAAAATTACAGATCAACAAATTAAAGATGCTGCTAAAACCGTACAAGCAGATTCATTTATTGAAAAGATGCCTGGTAAATATCATGCAAAAGTGATTGAAGGTGGATCAGAACTTAGTCAAGGACAACGACAATTAATTTCATTTGCACGAACCTTAGTAACTGATCCTAAAATTTTAGTTCTAGATGAAGCAACGGCTAATGTCGATACAGAAACCGAAAATTTAATTCAAGAGGGATTAAAGAAGCTTCGTCAAGGAAGAACGACTTTGGCAATTGCGCACCGTCTTTCAACAATTGCAGATGCGGACCAGATTATTGTTTTGGATAAAGGAAGAATTGTTGAACGTGGTACACATGAGGAACTATTGAAGAAGAAAGGGTATTACTACAATCTTTATAAGCTTCAACAAAATAGCGATAAATAAAAAGCTCGGTCGTTTAAGACCGAGCTTTTATTTGAATTATATTTTATTTATCATTCAGCATGTATTGACGAGTCATTGGTAAGGTTTTACCAGATGGGCCCTTTGTTAATAGGTATTGAATAACATCAATGTTTCCTGATTCAAAGGAAGCTGCACAAGCTTGAAGATACATATCCCACATTCTTACAAAGCGTTCGCCCATCATTCCTTCAACTTCCGACCGATGGTCATTAAAGTTTTTATCCCAAATTTCAAGAGTTCTTTGATAGTGGCGGCGAAGCATTTCCATGTCAGCAATTTGTAAGTTAGCTTCTTCAATTCTTGAGACAATTTCTACTAGGCCAGGGATGTAGCCACCTGGGAAGATATATTTGTTAATCCAAGCATTGGTAGCCCCGCCTTGTTGACGAGTAATACCATGAATTAAAGCAACACCGTGTGGCTTTAGGTATTTAGCAACGTCTTTGAAGTATTCTCCTAGGTTTTCTGAACCAACGTGCTCAAACATACCTACAGAAGTAACATAATCAAAATCACGATTACCTAATTCACGGTAATCTTCAAGTAAAACTTCGGCTTGATTTTCAAGACCCATGTCCTTGATTTTTTGGTTGACTAAATCAAATTGTTCTTGGCTTAAAGTGACTCCGGTAACTTTAAGTCCATATTCTTTAGCTGCAGTTAGCATTAAGGTTCCCCACCCACACCCAATATCTAATAAAGTCTTACCTGGTTTAGGATCTAATTTTTGAAGAATATGATGAACTTTAGCAATTTGAGCAGCTTCAAGATCATCTTTATTACCATTAGTGAAGTAAGCACATGAGTAAGTCATAGTTGGATCAAGCCATAGTTTATAAAAATCGTTACCGATATCATAGTGACTTTGAACATCTTCTTGACTTTGCTTCTCAGTATGCTTTTGCTTAGGTAAAAATTTTCTAAATTTTGAAGCACGCATAAATGATTCACTACTTTCATATGCTGCTTCAATTAATTTTTGGATACTACCCTTAATTTCAAGGTCCTTATCCATATAAGCTTCACCTAAAGCTAAAGAGGCGTTACTTGTTATTTCTTTAAAAGGAATCTTTTTGTTAAAAATAACCTCCACTTCCGGTGTGCCATTTCCATAAATTTCTGATTTTCCATCCCAGTACGTAACTTTTACAGGGACATTAAATGAATGACTAAGCATCATTTTATACAAAGGTTTTTCTAACATTATCGATTCTCCTTTTCTACACTAGACTATGTCATTTTAACACTAAAAATCTTGAATAATAAAAAAATTATTTTGCGATATAGTGAAAGTCAGGATTTTGTTCTTTATCTAGCTTGTCCCAAGCTTCTTCCAATTGCTGGTATAGAGCAGGTGTAGTTTCTTTATTAATCTTTTCGCGGCGTGGAATATAGATTGGATCACCAAAACAAATGTCTAAGGATTTTCTTTTTAGGAAGCCTTTAAAGGTCAACGGTCCTTGATAAACAACTGGCACTAAAGGCTTATTAGCCATTTTGGCAATAACAAATGCGCCACTTTTAAGTTCTTCAGAATGACGAGTTCCGGAAGGAAAAATAATCAACGATAGATCACCTTTGCGTAATCCTTTAACAGGAATTTTAATTGCAGAAGGACCAGGATTATCGCGATCTACTGAAAAAGCATGTGCATGCACTAAAATAAATCTCAAAATAGGATTTTTAAAAAGTTCTTTTTTTGCCATAAACATAAATTCCATTGGACTTGCAGCCAAGGCAAAAAGAATTGGTTCCCACCAAGTTCGATGAGGGGCTACTAAAATATAGTTACCTTTTGGTATACGGTCTTTATGATGAACATGTAAATGTCCATTAAGTACCCAGACAATAAATCGGGCGATTGGGCGAATAATTTTATAAAACATAATCTTTCCTCCAATTTTATCTATAGTATTATACAATACAGCAAAGAATTTTTAGAAGGGTATAGAAAATGGATCTATTGAAACCTAATGAACGAATTGATTATATGTACAATGATGACCTACAAATCATCCAAGAAAAAGATGCGTTTTCTTTTTCTTTAGATACGCTTCTTCTTGGATATTTTGCGCAAAATAAAATACATGATAATTATAAAGTTGTTGATTTATGTAGTGGTAATGGGGCTGCTAGTATCTACATGTCCTATTTTAACCGGGCACATTATGATGCGGTGGAGATTCAAAAAGAAATAGCTGATCAGGCAAGACGAAGTATTAAATTGAATAAATTAGAAAATCGGATAGAAGTCCATTGTCTGAATGCATTAGATGCCGCGAAAAAATTAGGTAAAGATAAGTATGATGTAGTTGTTGTTAATCCTCCTTATTTCAAAGTTCCTAAAGGTCATATTGTTAATCCGGATGAAAAAAAGGCCTTAGCAAGACATGAACTAGCAATTAACCTTGAGCAAATAATTAAAGTATCAAGTGATATGCTGAAGATGAAAGGCAAAATGTTTATGGTTCATCGGCCTGAGCGTTTGGGGGAAATTATGCACTATTGCTTAGAAAATCAACTGAGTGTAAAGTGGGTGCAACCATTTGTCTCTAAGAGAGAGGCAGATGCTAATTTAGTTGTGGTAGAAGCAATTAGAAATACTGCGAGTGATGGTTTAGTTTTGAGGGATGCCATTGTTGTTCATAATCAAGACGGATCCTTTACACCTGAAATAAAAAAAGTTATCGCTGAAAATAAGGAAGAAGGGCCTAAAAAAGAAAAATATTATTTTTACTGCTTATTGTGTAATGATGGAAGTTTCTATGGTGGTTTTACAAATGACTTAGCTCATCGATTAAAGATGCACAATGAAGGAAAAGGGGCTAAATACACAAAAACACGTCGACCAGTAAAAATGATTTATCATGAAGAATTTGATGATAAACAACTGGCCTTAAAGAGAGAATATTGGTTCAAACACCATTCAAGAAAATGGAAAGAAGAGTTTTTAAAAGAACATAATGTAAAATTTTAATTGCATTTATAAAATTAATTAGTTACAATGTTCAAGTATGCGTTTCGCATATTAAATTTATATCACATCAAGAGCGATTAAATTCCTAGGTGCCATTTATTGGTCAGAATTTAATACGACCTCTTGAGAGGAATTAACCAGGAGGAATTTTTTATGACAGTTGTTACTATGAAGCAATTGCTTGAAGCAGGTGTCCACTTTGGTCACCAAACTAGAAGATGGGATCCAAAGATGGCTCCTTACATTTTCACTCAAAGAAACGGAATCTACATCATTGACTTACAAAAGACTATTAAGATGTTAGATGACGCTTACAACTACGTTAAGGCAGTTGCTCAAGACGGTGGCGTATTCTTGTTTGTTGGTACTAAGAAACAAGCACAAGACGCTGTTAAAGAAGAAGCTACACGTGCAGGTCAATACTACGTTAACCAACGTTGGTTAGGTGGTACTTTGACTAACTGGACTACTATCCAAAGCCGTGTTAAGAGATTAAAGGAATTAAAGCAAATGTCAGAAGATGGCACTTTCGACGTATTACCAAAGAAGGAAGTTGCACTTTTGACTAAGGAAATGGAAAAACTTGAAAGATTCTTAGGTGGTATTGAAGATATGCCAAGAATCCCAGATGTTATGTTTGTTGTTGATCCTAAGAAAGAAAAGATCGCTGTTCACGAAGCAAACATTTTAGGTATCCCTGTAGTAGCTATGGTTGATACTAACACTGATCCAGATCCAATCGACGTTGTTATTCCAGCAAACGATGACGCAATTCGTGCAATTCGTTTGATTTCAGGTGCTATGGCTGATGCAATTATCGAAGGTAAGCAAGGCCAAGATGACAGCGAAGATGTTGAAAAAGAAATGGCTGATAAAGCAGCAGCTGAAGACGATGAAGAAGAATCCATCGAAGTAGTTGTTGAAAAATCAGAAGACTAATTTGTTTTTACTGTTAGTTCTGTAGGAGGACATATTAATGGCAAAAATTACTGCTCAATTAGTTAAAGAATTACGTGAACGTACTGGTGCTGGTGTTATGGATGCCAAGAAAGCATTAGTAGAAGTTGACGGTGACATGGATAAGGCAGTTCAATACCTTCGTGATAAAGGTATGGCAAAGGCTGCTAAGAAAGCTGACCGTGTTGCAGCTGAAGGTTTAACTGGCGTTTACGTTGATGGTAATGTTGCAGCTATTACTGAAGTTAACTCAGAAACTGACTTCGTTTCTTCAAACGATAAGTTTGTTAAATTAGTTAATGAAGCTACTAAAACTATTGCTGAAGGTAAACCTGCTGACATGGAAGCAGCTGAAGAATTAAAGATGGCTGATGGTACTACTTTGGGTCAGTCATTCGTAGATGCAACTGCTACTATTGGTGAAAAGATCGTCTTACGTCGTTTCGCTTTAGAAGAAAAAACTGATGACCAAGAATTTGGTGCATACCAACACAATGGTGGCCAAATTGGTGTTATCACTGTTTTAGAAGGTGCTGATGCAGCTACTGCTAAGCATTTAGCTATGCACATTGCTGCTATGAGTCCTAAAGTTATCTCACCTGATGAATTAGATGATGAATTCATCACTGATCAATTAGCTGTTATGAACCACAAGATTGATCAAGATAACGAAAGTCGTGCTTTGGTAAACAAGAAGCCATTACCACACCTTGTTTATGGTTCAGAAAAACAATTAAGCGATGATGTTTTAGCTAAAGCTAAAGAAGACATTAAGGCTGAACTTAAAGAAGAAGGTAAGCCTGAAAAGATTTGGGATAAGATTATTCCTGGTAAGATGCAACGCTTTATTGATGATAATACTCAAGTTGATAAGCAATTTGCAGTTTTATCACAAAACTACATTATGGACGACAGCAAGACTGTTGGCGAATTCTTGAAGGAAAAGGGAGCTAAGTTAGTTGCTTTCCAACGTTACGAAGTTGGCGAAGGTATTGAAAAGAAGCAAGAAGACTTTGCTGCCGAAGTACGTGAACAAATGAAGTAATTATTTACTTAAAAATGGGAGTAACGCTTAGGCGTTGCTCCTTTTTTTCGGTATAATATATTGCAGTGATTTTATGGTAAAATGATAAAAGCAATGAGGAGGTAAATTTATGAGTCAAGTTAAGTATAAACGTATTATTTTAAAAGTTTCTGGTGAGGCCCTTGCTGGTGAAAAAGGTACTGGTATTAACCCAGAGGTTATTAAGCATCTAGCTGAAGAAATTAAGTCTGTTCACGATATGGGTGTTGAAATCGGCATTGTGTGTGGCGGTGGAAACATGTGGCGTGGTGAAACTGGTGCAAATCTGGGTATGGAAAGAGCTCAGGCAGACTACATGGGAATGTTAGCAACAATTATGAATGGTCTAGCATTACAAGATGGATTAGAAAACTTGGGCGTTCCAACACGAGTACAAACATCAATTGAAATGCGTCAAATTGCAGAACCTTATATTCGTCGTAAAGCCGTTCGTCATTTAGAAAAGGGCCGTGTTGTTATTTTTGGTGGTGGTACCGGTAATCCTTACTTCTCAACCGATACTACTGCAGCTTTAAGAGCAGCTGAAATTAATGCAGATGTAATTTTGATGGCTAAAAATGGAGTTGACGGCGTTTACTCAGCTGATCCTAAAGTTGATCCAAATGCTAAGAAATACTCTGAATTAACTCAACTTGATTTGATTTCAAAGAACTTAAAAGTAATGGATAGTACAGCTAGTTCATTGTCTATGGATAATAATATTCCACTAGTTGTCTTTAATGTAAATAAGCCTGGTAACATCAAGAAAGTTGTTATGGGTGAAAATATTGGTACTGTAATCAAAGGTGATAAATAATGGCTAATGAAGTAATTGAAAAAGCAAAAGATAATATGAAAAAGTCTATCGCTGTATTCCAAAAGGAATTAGGTGGTATTCGTGCCGGCGTTGCAAATGCAAGCTTATTGGATGGAATTAAGGTTAACTACTACGGTGTTCCAACTCCACTTACACAAATGTCTAGTGTAAGTATTCCTGAAGCTCGTGTTTTAATGGTAACGCCTTATGATAAATCAACTTTAGATGACATTGAACATGCTATCTTAGCTTCTGATCTTGGAATTACTCCAGCTAATGATGGTACTGTAATTAGAATTGTTATTCCGCAATTAACTGGTGAACGTCGTCAAGAAATTGCTAAGCAAGTAGGCAAGCTTGCTGAAAAAGGTAAGATTGCTGTACGTAATGTTCGTCGAGATGCAATGGATACTTTAAAGCGTCAAGAAAAAGATGGCGATATTACTGAAGATGAACAACGTAGTTTAGAAAAACAAGTTCAAAAAGTAACTGATGATGCTACTAAAGAAATTGATAAATTAGCAGATCAAAAGAGTCAAGAAATTACTCAGGGTTAGTTTAGGACTTGATAAGATATGTCAGAATCAAAAAAACCACTTAATCATTTAGCCATAATTATGGATGGAAATGGTAGATGGGCAAAAAAAAGACATTTACCACGTTTTGTCGGACATCGTCATGGTATGGATAATATTCGAAATATTGCTCTTGCCGCCAATAAATTAGGAATAAAAGTTTTAACACTTTATGCTTTTTCAACTGAAAATTGGGCTCGTCCGACTGACGAAGTAAACTATTTGATGCGTTTACCAATTGACTTTTTTGATAAGTTTATGCCGGAACTAATGGAAAATAACGTTCGGGTTAATATCATGGGATTTGTAGATGAATTACCTGAGAAGACATATTTAGTAACCCAAAAAGCCATGGCAGAAACAGCTAATAATACAGGAATGGTATTGAATTTTGCCTTTAACTATGGATCGCGTAGAGAAATAACGGCTGGAGTACAAGAAATTGCTCGTAAGGTAAAAGTCGGGGAAATTGATATTGATGATATTAGTGAAAAAATGGTCTCAGATCATTTGCTGACTCATTCTTTAGCTCCATATGAAGATCCTGATTTATTAATTAGAACATCTGGAGAAGAACGTTTATCAAATTTCTTATTGTGGCAAATGGCCTATACTGAATTTAGTTTTTCAGATAAATTATGGCCAGATTTTGATAAAACTGATTTAGAAGAATTAGTTAAAGATTATCAAGGACGTAATCGTCGTTTTGGAAAAGTATAATTTTAATTAGAACTGTAGAATTTTAAATGAAACAACGTGTAATAACAGCTATTGTAGCTTTAATTTTATTTATTCCGATTGTTTTAATGGGCGGCATTTGGATTGATGTCCTAGTTTGTGCGTTTGCAGCAGTTGGAATTAGCGAAATTTTTATTATGAAGAAGCAAATTATTGTTTCTTGGGATTTTATCTTGGCCTTATTAGCAACCTTGACTATGGCAGTCCCCGATTCATTCTTTAAATTTTTACCTGCGTTTTTAAATAAGTATGATATTTTTTATATCTTCGTAATGTTGATGCTCGTAAGAACGGTTTTGTCTAAGAATAAGGTTACATTTGATGATGCCGGAGTTTATACTTTGGCTGCCTTATACATCGGAACTGGCTTTCACTTCATGGCCGCTATTAGAAATGCCCATCTTGGATTAGCAATTTTAGGCTATGTATTTGCAGTTGTTTGGTCAACGGATATTGCAGCGTATATGGTGGGACGTAAGATTGGAAAGCATAAATTATGGCCAGTTATTAGTCCTAATAAAACATGGGAAGGATCTATTGGAGCAGTAATTTGTGCAGTAATTATCGCAGCAATTTATGTTACCTTAGTTCCTACTGGTAGGAATAATGCTATGATGATTGTTCTAGCCTTCTTCTTATCAATTGTTGGTCAGATGGGAGATTTAGTTGAATCAGCTTATAAACGCTTTTATGGTGTGAAAGATTCAGGTAAAATCTTGCCTGGTCATGGAGGAATTTTAGATCGATTTGATAGCATGCTTTTCGTTTTACCTGTTGTTGCATTTATGGGTATTTTATAGGAGAGCTACTGAATGAAAGGTATTTTAATCTTTCTAGTTGTTTTTGGGATACTTGTTTTTGTTCATGAATTTGGACATTTTATTGTTGCAAAAAAGTGCGGTATTTTAGTTCGTGAATTTTCAATTGGTATGGGGCCAAAATTGTTTCAAAAGATGCGTGCTAAAACCACATATACTATTAGATGGCTTCCTTTAGGGGGATATGTGCGCTTAGCGGGACCTGATGATGCCGCAAAGATTGATCCTGGTACTACAGTAGTATTGCAGTTAGATGATCAAAATAAAGTTAAACGAATTGATGCATCAGGATCTCAAATGCCAATTGAAGGAATTCCAGTACAAGTCAATGCCGCTGATTTAGTAGATGCATTAACTATTCAAGGATATGAAAATGGTGATGAAGATCAGCTAAAAACTTATTCTGTTGATCATGATGCCACGATCATTGAGCAAAATGGAACTGAATTGTTAATTGCACCCCGAGATACACAATTTCAAGAGGCTAGTGTTGGTAAAAAACTAGCTACTAATTTTGCTGGTCCATTCATGAATATTGTCTTAGGATTTGTTGTATTTATTATTTGGTCATTAGCAGCTCCTGGTGCACCGACTACAACAGTAGGTAGCACTATTGCTCATCAACCTGCTCAAGTAGCTGGGATCAAAGCTAATGATGAAATTATCGCGATTAATAATAAAAAAATTAGTAATTTCAATCAAATTGCTGCTGAACTAGCTGAAAGTAAAGGTAAGACTGTTGAAGTAAAGGTAAAAAGAGATAATAAGGTTAAAAATTTCTCCATAAAGCCTAAAGCTAATAAGATAGATGGTCAAAAAGTCTATCAACTTGGTTTTTATGGAAAGCCTGATAATAGTCTTGGTGCAAAAATTAGCCGTGGATGGAATACAAGTATTAGTACAACTGGTTTAATCTTTAATGCTGTAGGTAATTTGTTTAGACATTTTAGTTTGAACAAGCTTTCTGGACCGGTAGGAATTTATTCGCAAACCGTTCAAGTTTCAAACATGGGTTTTACATACTTGCTAGCATTTTTAGCAATGATTTCTATTAATTTGGGAATTGTAAATTTGATTCCAATCCCTGGATTAGATGGTGGAAAATTATTACTTAACCTGATTCAGCTCATTATTCGAAAACCAATTCCTGAAGATAAGGAAGCAATTATAGATGTAATCGGTTTTGTCATTCTCTTACTGTTAATTGTTGCAGTAACTGGAAATGATATTTATCGCTATTTTATTAAGTAAATTTTTGGAGGAATAAATGCGTCAATCAAAATTTTTTATGCCAACGTTAAAAGAGGCACCTTCTGATGCTGTAGCAAAAAGTCACCAATTAATGCTTAGAGGTGGCTATATCCGTCAAGTAACTGCCGGGGTTTATGCATACTTACCTTTGGGTTACCGCGTCCTACGCAAGGCAGAAAATATTATTGAAGAAGAAATGGATAATATTAATGTACCTGAAATGATCATGCCTCATCTCTTGCCTGCAACCCTTTGGCAAGAATCTGGTCGTTATAAAAAATATGGCGCAGAAATGTTTAAGCTTCAAGACCGACATGGACGTGAAAGTTTGCTTGGACCAACACATGAGGAAACCTTCACCGAAATTGTTGCTAAGAACTTAAAGAGTTACAAGCAAATGCCACTTGCTCTATATCAAATTCAAACTAAATTCCGTGATGAAAATCGTCCACGTTTCGGTTTGCTCCGTGGTAGAGAATTTGTCATGTTAGATGGCTACAGCTTTGCAGCAACTCGTGAACAATTAGATGAACAATTCGATGATCAAAAATCCGCATATTTAAAGATCTTTAATCGTGCTGGTGTTACTGTTCACCCTGTTATTGCAGATTCAGGTACAATGGGTGGAAAGAACTCAACTGAATTTCAAGCTCCTGCTGCAATTGGTGAAGATACAATTGCTACTAATGAAAAAGGCACTTACGCTGCTAACCTTGAAATGGCTAAAAGTATTGATACTTTTAAACAAGAGCCAGAAGAAGCAAAAGAATTAGCTAAAGTAGCCACTCCAGGAATGGATACAATTGAAAAGCTAGCTGATTTTCTTAAAGTTCCTTCAACTAGAATTGTTAAGAGTATCTTGTACATTGCAGATGACCAAAAAGTTTTGGTTCTCATCCGTGGTGATAAGGAAATTAACGAAGTTAAATTAGGCCATATCTTAGATGCAGACGAAGTTAGAACTGCAAATGCTGATGAATTAGTAGAAATTACTGGTTCAGAAAAGGGCGGCGTTGGACCAATCAATGCTGACTGGGCTGATAAGATTATTGCGGATGAAACAGTCAAAGATTTGTACAATGTAGTTGTAGGTGCAAATGAAACCGACTATCAATATCAAAACGCTAATTTAGATCGCGACTTTAAAGTTGACGAATTTGCGGATATTCGTACGGCAAACGAAGGAGAACCAGATCCAGTTGATCATTTACCATTGAAATTTACTACTAGTATTGAAGTTGGTCATATCTTTAAATTAGGTACTTACTATACTGATACTATGGGTGCTGATTTCTTAGATAATAATGGTAAAGCTAAGCCAGTAATCATGGGCTCCTATGGAGTTGGGGTAACCAGAATGCTGTCAGCTGCAGTTGAACAACACTTAACTGAAAATGGAATCGCATGGCCAAAAGAAATTGCTCCATTTGCCATTCATTTAATTCAAATGAAAATGAAGGATGAAACTCAAACTGAATTAGCTGAAAAACTTGAAAAAGAACTTTCAGCCAAGTATGATGTTTTATACGATGATAGAAATGAACGACCAGGTGTTAAATTTAATGATGCTGACTTAGTCGGAGCACCATTAAGAATTACAATCGGTCGAAAAGCAAAAGATGGTATTGTAGAAGTAAAGCGTCCAATGGATGAAAAGGCTACTGAAGTTAATATTTCTGATTTGGATGCTGTGATTACAAAAGAGTTAGGATAATTTTTGTGACAAAAAAGAACGAACTTTTCAAAAAACTATTAGATCAAATCAAGTTTCCTGATAAGTTTGAAGATAACGATATTGTCCAAAATGGTGAAATTGAAAACGTGGATGTATACGCTAATGAAAGAAAGTGGAAAATCCACGTTTTTTTTGATACACCATTAGATTTTGAAACTTATCGCTCTCTTAATGAACTTATTCATGAGACTTTTGAACCATTTGTGAATGTTGAATTATTAGTTCAAACACGCGATGGAAGTAGTAAAAAACTACCGGCCTACTGGACTTATGCCATTCAGAATTCAACTAACCTAAAACCAGCGGTTCGGGAATTTTTACAAGGACAAGCTCCTTATTTAGAAAAAGAAAAATGGCTAATTCCCACTCAAAACCAAGTAGTAAATGGCTTGCTTTCAGAACAAGTTTTAGCAGAACTAAATAAAGAATTCAGACGTTATGGTTTCTTTAATATCAAGTTTACAACGAAAGTTGATGAAACTAATATTGATGAAAATTTAAGAAGTCTAGAACAAGAGCAGGCTCAGCATGAGTCTGCTATGCAAGAATTCTATGAAAAACAACCGGCGGAACCTAAGAAAAAAATGCCTGTTAAGAGTACAAGAATGGGCAACAAAAAGGTCGATAAAAAAGCTAAATTTATTCAAATTAAAGACTTGGAAGATGGCAGTGGAAACGTAGCTATTGAAGGCCATATTTTTAATACTGATATTCATGAATTAAAATCTGGAAGTGTAATTTTTACTGGTGAGATTACTGACTATACAGATTCAATTAGCTTTAAAAAATTTGTTTCTGACAAAGATCAAATTGATTATCTAAAGGGAATTAAACCTGGCGTTTGGGCTAGAATGCAAGGTTATGCAGCTGATGATCAATATCAACATGACGTTGTTTTTAATATTCGAAACTTAGAATTAATTGAACATAAGGGTCGAGAAGAAAAGTATGAAGGAGAGAAAAAGCGTGTAGAATTGCACCTTCATACAAATATGAGTCAATTGGACGCAACTAGTACGGCGAGTGACTTTATCAAAACTGCGAAAAAATTTGGTCAAAAGGCAATTGCAATTACGGATCATGCAGATGTGCAATCTTTCCCGGAAGCTTATCATACTGGTGCAAGTGAAAAAATGAAGATTTTATATGGCTATGAGGCCAATATGATTGATGATCATGCTTTGCTTGTCCTTAATCCTACTGAAATGGATTATCGAGATCGTGAATATGTGATTTTCGACGTTGAAACAACAGGACTATCGTCTGTTTACGACACCATTATTGAAATCGGTGCGGTAAAAATGAAAAATGGTGAGGTCCTAGAAAGATTCGATGAGTTTATCAATCCCCACCATCCCTTAAGTGATACAACGATTAACTTAACATCAATTACTGATGAAATGGTTGGTGCAGCTGATGATGAAAAAGATGTAATTAAGAAATTTAAAGAATTTTATGGTGATCGTCCTCTCTGTGGACATAATGTTCAATTTGATGTTGGGTTTGTAAATGCGGCTTTACGCCGTGCAGGTCTAGAAGAAATTACGCAACCTGTTGTTGACACGCTTGAAGTTTCAAGACTTTTGCATCCTGAACAAACTCGCCACACCCTTGATTCTTTAGCTAAGAAATACAATGTTGTTCTTGAACATCATCACCGCGCTAATCAAGATGCCGAAGCTACAGGATATTTAATGTTTAAATTGCTAGATGCTTTTAATGAACGTTTTCATGAAGCAGATTTAGGCAAAATGAATGACTATGCTAAATATGGTCAAGTTTATAAGCGAGCTAAGCCAAGTCATATGAGTGTTCTTGCTTTAAATCAAGAAGGACTAAAAAATATGTACAAGCTTGTATCGCTTGCAAGTACTAAATATTTCTATCGTATTCCACGTACCCCAAAGTCGGAATTAAGAAAATATCATAAAGGTTTATTATTTGGTAGTGGGTGCTGGCAAGGCGATGTATTCATTTCAATGATGCAAAAAGGATATGATGAAGCTCGTGAAAAAGCACGTTTTTATGATTATCTTGAAGTCCAACCGCCAGCAGCTTATCAAACCTTAATTGAAGATGATCTAATTAAAGATGAAGACGAGCTGCATGAAATTATTCAAAATATTTATAAATTAGGTAAAGAATTAAATAAACCAGTCGTAGCTACCAGTGACTCGCACTATGTTGAACCGCATGAAGCAATTTATCGTAAAATTTTATTAGCGGCTCAAAAGGGAAATCCTAATCGCAATAAAAATTTACCGGATTTACATTTTTATTCAACGCAGGAAATGCTTGATGCATTTAGCTTTTTGGGTGAAGATGTAGCTAAAGAAATTGTAATTGATAATACCAATAAATTAGCCGATCAAATTGAGGAAATTGCTCCGATTAAAAGTGGACTATATCCACCTCATATTGAAAATGCGGATCAAGAAATGAAGGATTTAACCTATAATAAAGCCTACGAATTATACGGAAAACCTTTACCAAAGATTGTAGAAGATAGAATTGAACTTGAATTGAATTCTATTATTTCAAACGGATATGCAGTTATTTACTTAATTTCTCAAAGGCTTGTTGCCAAATCAAATAAAGACGGATATTTAGTAGGGTCACGTGGGTCAGTTGGTTCTAGTTTAGTAGCGACGATGTCTGGAATTACGGAAGTAAATCCTTTGGCTCCGCACTATCGTTGTCCGAATTGCAAGTATTCAAAATTCTTTGAGAATGGAGAATATGGGTCAGGCTATGATTTACCTGACAAAGAGTGTCCAAAATGTGGAACTCCATTAGTTAAAGATGGGCAAGATATTCCGTTTGCTACTTTCTTAGGATTCCATGGAGACAAGGTGCCGGATATCGATTTAAACTTCTCTGGAGACTATCAACCAGTAGCTCATAACTACATTCGAGTTATGTTTGGTCCAGACAATTCATTTAGAGCGGGGACGATTGCGACTGTTGCTGATAAGACTGCTTATGGGTATGTTAAGCATTATGAAGATGAAAATGAACTACATTTAAGAAATGCTGAGCTTGATCGTCTAGCAGCCGGTGCTTCTGGAGTAAAAAGAACAACTGGACAACACCCAGCAGGTATTGTTGTAGTGCCTGATGATATGGATATTTATGACTTTACTCCAGTCCAGTATCCAGCAGATGATTTAAGTGCAGCTTGGCTTACAACTCACTTTGATTTCCATTCTATCCATGATAATATTTTAAAATTTGATATTCTGGGTCACGATGATCCTACCATGATTAGAATGCTACAGGATCTATCCGGAGTTGATCCATTAACTATTCCTCCTGATGATCCGGGAGTAATGTCTCTCTTCTCAAGTCCTGAAATTTTAGGTGTTACCCCTGAACAAATCCAATCAAAAACGGGAACACTTGGTGTACCAGAATTTGGTACAAAGTTTGTTAGAGGGATGCTTGAAGAAACAAAACCAACTACTTTCTCAGAATTATTGCAAATTTCTGGCTTATCTCACGGTACTGATGTATGGTTAGGAAATGCAGAAGATTTAATTAATAATGGGACTTGTAAGTTGAAGAATGTGATTGGTTGTCGTGATAACATCATGATGGACTTGATTCACTGGGGTGTAAAACCAGAAGTTGCTTTCTTTACAATGGAATCTGTACGACATGGTAGAGGAATTAGCGATGAAAATATGGAAATCTTGAAAAAGAACGACAAGATTCCTGATTGGTACATTCCCTCATGTCTTAAGATTAAGTATATGTTCCCTAAAGCCCATGCTACAGCCTATATCCTGATGGCACTGAGAATTGCTTGGTTTAAAGTATATTATCCAGTAATTTATTATGCTTCTTACTTCTCTGTTCGTGCTGACTTGTTTGATTTGGTAGCAATGAGTCACGGCAAGAATACAGTTAAAGCTGCAATGAAAGAAATTCAGGATAAGGGAATGGATGTTTCTGCAAAAGACAAGTCATTACTTACTGTACTTGAAATTGCAAATGAGTGCCTAGAGCGTGGAATAAAGATTAAGATGGTAGATGTAAACGAATCTGAAGCTACAGACTTTAAGATTATTGATGATCATACTATCTTGGCACCATTTAATGCTGTTCCTGGGTTAGGTGATAATGCTGCAAAGCAAATTGTGGCTGCCCGGGCGGAGCAGAAATTCCTTTCCAAAGAAGATCTTGCAACTCGCGGTAAGGTATCTCAAACAATTATGGATTATTTTGAAAACAATGGTGTTCTTGAAGGGATGCCGGATCAGAATCAATTATCACTATTTTAGTGGGATAATTTACAAATTGCAGTAAATATGCTATTCTAAGAACGAAGTTCGAATAGCAAATTCGAGTGAGCAGTAATGCTCACTCTTTTTATTACGGAGGAAGAGATTTGACAAAAGTTACCGAATTGGTGGCAGACGTAGTTACGCCTTTAGCCGAAGCAAGAGGCGATGAACTGGTCGATGTTGAATATGTAAAGGAAAAGAAGCAATATTATCTTCGCATTTATGTTGATCGTCGCCCAGGCGGAATTGATATTGAAGAGATCGCAAATTTAAGTGAATTGGTATCAGAAAAACTAGATGAATTAGATCCTGATCCTTTTCCCGAACCGTATATTTTAGAGCTTTCATCTCCTGGTTTAGAACGTCCAATTAAGAATGAAAAAGATTGGGAACGTGCCAAGGGATCCTACATTCATGTTAGTCTTTATCAAAAAATTGATGGTGAAAAGACTTTTGAAGGTACTTTAAAAGATCTCAATCAAGATCAGATCGTCTTAGAAGTAAAGATCAAAACACGACGCAAAGACATCACAATCCCTAGAAAGGTGATTGCTTCTAGTCGCTTTGCAGTTGAATTTTAGAAAGGATGATCAAAAACTTATGTCTAAAGAAATGGTGGAAGCCTTTGCAACCTTAGAAAAAGAAAAAGGCATTAAACAAGAAGTTATTGTTGATGCAATTAAGGCTGCTTTAGTAGCTGCATATAAGAAAAATTATAACCAAGCTCAAAATGTAGAAGTTGTTTTTGATGAAAAGAAAGGTAACTTCAAAGTTAATGCAATTAAGACTGTAGTTGATGAAGTTCAAGATAGTCGTCTCGAAGTAAGTTTGAAAGATGCTCTTGAAATTAACCGTGCTTACGAAGTTGGTGACGAAATTCGTTTTGAAGTAACTCCTAAAGACTTCGGACGTTTAGCTGCTCAAACTGCTAAGCAAGTTATTATGCAACGTTTACGCGAAGCTGAAAGAGAACATATTATTAGCGAGTACTCTCAATATAAAGATGAAATTGTTACTGGTACAGTTGAAAGACGTGACAATCGCTTCGTTTATGTGAAGATTGGAAATGTAGAGGCTGTAATGCCGCATAATGATCAACTACCAGGTGAAACTTACAATCTTCAAGATAAAGTTCGTGTCTTGGTTACTAGAGTAGGGTCTGATTCAAAGGGAGCACAAATTACAGTTTCTAGAACAGCACCTGATTTAGTAAAACGTCTTTTTGAACAAGAAGTACCAGAAGTTTACGATGGAACTGTTGAGATTGTATCCATTGCTCGTGAAGCAGGCGATAGAACCAAGATTGCAGTTAAGAGTAATGATTCTGATATTGATCCAGTCGGTACCTTAGTAGGACCAAAGGGAGCTCGTGTTCAAAACATCGTTAATGAATTGGGTGGAGAAAATATTGATGTTGTAAAATATGAAGATAATCCATCTGATTTTATTGCCAATGCTTTGAATCCAGCAGAAGTAATTGCAGTTCAATTTAGCGGGGATGAAGATGATAAGAATGCTTTGGTAATTGTACCTGATTACCAATTGTCATTGGCCATTGGTAAACGTGGTCAAAATGTACGCCTTGCTGCTCGCTTAACTGGCTATAAGATTGACATTAAACCTGAATCACAAGTTGAATTTGTTGATTCTGAAGGTGATGATGTTGAAGCAGATCAAGAGACTACAAATGATAATGTCTCAAATGAAGAAACACCAGAATCTATTGCTGAACAAATTGAAGACGATCCAAGTGATAAGTTTCCAAATGGAGAAGACGTTAATTCAGCATTAAATGATGATGCAGATAAAGATGAGGAATAGGTGACTTTCTTTGAAGAAAAGAAAAATTCCAATGCGTAAAGACTTGTTAACAAATACTATGCAACCAAAAAAAGAATTGGTGCGAGTAGTTGTTGATAAGGATAAAAATATTTCGGTTGATCCGACTGGAAAGAAATCAGGCAGAGGTGCATATGTATCTTTAGAACCTGATAAAATTGCTGAAGCACAAAAAAATCAAGTTTTGGAAAAAAGCTTAGGGGTTAAAGTTTCAGCTGATTTTTATGATGATCTTTATGCATATGTTGATCATCAAAAAGCAAGAAAAGAATTGTTTGGTGATAAGTAATTTTGCAAAACAAACAAAAAACTTTAAATTTACTTGGATTAGCGCAAAAAGCTGGAAAGTTAGCAACGGGATTTGATGCAGTAAAAATATCTTTAAGCAAAAATCAAGCAAAATTGATTTTTATTGGGAATGATGTAAGTCAAAATACTAAAGATAAACTGAATTTCCTTATAAGAAAAAAAGATGTCAAACTAGTAGACACTTTTTCTAGTGCTGAAATAACACAGGCCCTTGGAAAAGAAAGAAAATTAGTTTCTGTTACGGATTCCGGTTTCAGCAAAGCAATGATAAAGAATTTAAACGAAGGAGTGTGATTTGATGGCTAAAAAACGTATTTATGAAGTAGCGAAAGAATTAGACATTGAAAACAAAATTGTTGTAAAAAAGGCACAAGATTTGGGTTTTGATGTAAAGAGCCACATGTCCTCCCTAGATGATAAGCAAGTTTCTAAGTTAGTAGATAGTTTGAAGTCTACTAATACTACGCCATCTACTGAAAAGGATTCTAAAAATTCAAGTCGTAAAGAAAAAGCTAAAATAAAGGTTTCTGTGGGTGCAATTCGTCGTCGTGATAATAAAAATGAACATGATAATCGTCACGGAAATAACAAGCACAGAAATAATAATTTTAAAAAACAACAAAATAATCGACGTGAGAATGAAGATAAAAAGACAACTTCTGCTAAACCAGCAGCACGTGATTTATTAAATAAATTTAAGAAAAAACAAAGAGCCGAAGCTAGTGAATTAAACGCTCAGACTGAGGCTTCCCGCCGTAAATGGCATCAAGAACAAAATCCTCAAAGATCAAAGGTTAAAAAAGTGGAAAATACTCGTAAGCCAAAAGAAGAAAAACTCGAAGGAGCTGCAGCTGTAAAAGCTCGTGTTCAAGCTTCACAAAAACCAGTTGGTCCAAAGATTATTAAACCATCGCCGGCTAGAAATAAGGCTAAGAGACCTACTGTAAAAAAGGTAGAGCCTATCGCTCCAGTTGTACCTGCTCCTCAAAAAGAAGAAACAAAGCCAACTCGTAAGAAAGACTTTACTCGTAAGAAACGTGAAGTGCCAGATTATGAACGTGAAAGAAGCGAACATTCAGATAAGGCACGTCGTCGTAGAAATAAAAAGAATAAACGTATCAACCAAAGTAAAGAAGTCAAGAAGCAACCAACTCAAAGAAAGGAACGTCCATTGCCAGAAACATTAGTTTATGAAGAAGGCATGAATGCTCAAGATTTAGGAAAACTTCTTCATAGAGAGCCTGCAGAAATTGTTAAGAAGCTATTTATGTTAGGTGTTATGACTAACCAAAACCAATCTTTAGATAAGGATACTATTGAGCTTTTAGCAGCTGAATATGGTATTGAAGCTGAAGAAAAAGTGCATGAAGATATCTCTGATATTGATACTTTATACACTAAGGAAATGGAAGAATCTAAAGCTTCTAAGCATCAAGAAAAACGTCCACCAGTTGTAACAATTATGGGTCACGTTGACCACGGTAAGACTACTTTACTTGATAGATTGCGTCACACTAACGTGTCTGAACACGAAGCCGGTGGTATTACTCAGAGAATCGGTGCTTATCAAGTAAGAATCGATGATCGTTTAATTACTTTCTTAGATACTCCAGGACATGCCGCTTTCTCAAATATGCGTGCCCGTGGTGCTGAAATCACCGATATCGTTATCTTAGTAGTTGCAGCTGATGATGGTGTAATGCCACAAACAATTGAA
This sequence comes from uncultured Lactobacillus sp., assembly GCA_910589675.1. GTDB lineage: Bacteria > Bacillota > Bacilli > Lactobacillales > Lactobacillaceae > Lactobacillus. The sequence continues at coordinate 43,704 of CAJUTO010000006.1, forward strand.
GCTATTGACCATGCTAAGAGTGCTGGGGTTCCGATTATTGTTGCTGTGAACAAGATTGATAAGCCAGGCGCAAATCCTGATCATGTTATGGAACAACTTATGAAATATGGTTTAGTTCCTGAAGATTGGGGTGGCGATACAATCTTTGTTAAGATCTCTGCTAAGACTGGTAAAAATGTTGAAGAGCTCTTGCAAATGATTTTACTTCAAGCTGATGTCATGGAACTTAAGGCTGATCCAGATCAAAAAGCAATTGGTACTGTAATTGAAGCTCGTCTTGATAAGGGCCGTGGTTCAGTAGCAGATATTTTAGTTCAACAAGGTACATTAAAGGTTGGAGATCCAATTGTTGTTGGTGATACATTTGGCCGTGTGCGTGTTATGACTAATGATAAGGGACGTAGAGTGAAGAAGGCTGCCCCATCTACTCCTGTAGAAATTACCGGTTTAAATGATGTTCCAGAAGCAGCTGATAAATTGGTTGTCTTTGATGATGAAAAGACTGCTAGAAGCGTTGGTGAACAACGTGCTAAGAATGCCTTAGAAAAACAACGTGAAAATGTCCAACATGTTACTTTAGACAACTTGTTTGATACAATGAAGAAAGAGAACATGAAGGAAGTTGACATTGTTCTTAAGGCTGACGTTCAAGGTTCAGCAGAAGCATTGCAACAATCTCTTGAAAAGATCGAAGTTGAAGGTGTAAGAGTTAACATTATTCACTCTGGTGTTGGTGCCATTAATGAATCTGATGTTACTTTAGCTGGTGCTTCAAATGCATTTATTGTCGGTTTCAATGTTCGACCAACTAATACTGCTAAGAGTCAAGCAGATTCTGAAGGTGTAGATATTCGTCTATATAACATTATTTACAAGGTTATGGATGATGTAGAAGCTGCAATGAAGGGTATGCTTGAACCTACATACGAAGAAAAAGTTACTGGTAACTTAACTGTTCGTGAAACTTGGAAGGTATCTAAGATTGGTACAATTGCTGGTGCCTTTGTTGATAACGGATATGTTACTAGAGATTCAGGTATTCGTGTAATTCGTGATGGTATTGTTAAATATGATGGAAAAGTTGCATCTCTAAAGCGTTTCAAGGATGACGTTAAGGAAGTTAAGCAAGGATTTGATTGTGGTATCACAATTGAAAACTTTAATGACATTAAAGTTGACGATCAACTTGAGGCCTACGAGATGCAAGAGGTACCTGTTAAATAGGCATCTTTTTTCACAAAAAGGAGCTTAATTATGAAACATAGAATTGGTCGTGTAGAAGGCGAAATTTTACGTGAATTGACAAAGATATTACGTAAAGATATTCGTGATCCACGTTTAAATGATGTCACTATCACAGCTGTAGAATGTACAAATGATTTATCATATGCGACTGTTTACTACGGTATGTTGACAGATGATCCAGCAAAGGAAAAAGAAGTAGCTGAAGGACTTGATAAAGCAAAAGGTATGATGCGTCACTTGCTTGGTCAAACTTTAACTGTTTACAAGGTTCCTGAGTTGATTTTTAAACGTGATACTTCTGTTGCTTATGGTTCTAAGATTGATAAGTTAATTAATCAAGTCAAGAAGCAAGATCAAGAACGCGAGAATAAAAATAAATAAATGAAAGAGACGCCGAAAGGCGTCTTTTATTTTGGAGATTAAATAATGCTAAATGGAATTGTAGTAGTAAATAAGCCACGCGGAGTAACCAGTAGTGACTGTGTTTATAAATTACGAAAAATTTTACAAATTAGAAAAATTGGACATGCAGGTACACTGGATCCAGAAGTAAATGGGGTATTACCGATTGCAATTGGCCAAGCCACAAAGCTAATTGAATTGATGCATGAAAAACCAAAGTCATATATTGGAAGTGGAATGTTTGGTAAAGCAACCGATAGCTATGATTTAGATGGAACAACCACTGCAGAAGAAAAGATAGTTACTCCATTTACAAGTGATGAAATTATTAGTGGAATGAAAAAACTTACTGGAAAGATTGATCAAGTTCCTCCAATATATTCTGCGGTCCGTGTTAATGGTAAAAGACTTTATGAATATGCTCGAGAAAATATCCCAGTAGAACGTCCGAAAAGAAAAGTAAACATTTATAGTTATGAATTAACTCAAGATCCAGAATATGATCCACTAGAAAAAACTGAAAGTTTTAATTTTGCTATTCGCTGTTCTAAAGGAACCTATGTACGATCCCTAGTAAATGATTTGGGAGAGGAATTGGGAGTTCCAGCTGTAATGACCAGTCTTACTAGAACTAGCAGTTCAGGTTTTGATTTAAGTCAAGCGGTAGATCTAGAAACTATTGAAAAAGAAATAGATTATCCTGAAAAATGGCTTCAACCAATTGATAGCTTTTTCGTAGATTTACCCCAACTTCAAATATCACCAGATCAATTTAAAAGAGTTTCAAATGGAGCAAGCATTAAATTGAATACCACTTATGCCAAGGTAGCTTTGGTTTATAATGGACATATAAAAGCTATTTATCAACGACAAGGTAAAATTTATCGTCCTGAAATGATGCTTTTAAAAAATGAATAGTGAGAGTAAAAAATGAAAGTAATAACCTTAGATTATCCTATTTCTGCACCTATCACGACTAAAAAGGTAATCTTAACGCTAGGTTTTTTTGATGGGGTGCATATTGGACATCAAAAACTCATTAAAGATGCTAAGCTAATAGCAGAACAAAAGCACTTACCATTAATGGTAATGACTTTTGATAAACATCCTAAAGAAATTTATAAAAACGATCATAAATTTGTCTATTTAGAAACTGAGCAAGAAAAAGAGCGTAAAATGGAGAAGCTGGGAGTAGATTACTTAGTAATTATTAAATTTACTAAAGAATTTAGCCAGCTTTCGCCTCAAGATTTTGTTGATCAGGTGGTAATGAAACTCAAAGCTGATACAGTAGTCGTTGGTTTTGATTATACTTATGGCCCCAAAGATATTGCTAATGTAGAAAATCTACCTAAATTTGCTAAAGATAGATTTAAAATTGTAGTGGAGCCAAAACAAGCAATAGATAAAATAAAAGTGGGATCTACTTATATTAGAAAAGCTATTCAGCATGGAAATGTTGAACTAGCAGCTGAGTTACTTGGCCAGCCTTATGAAATTTCTGGCATTATTGTTCACGGATTCAGACGTGGACATAAAATTGGCTTTCCAACTGCTAATCTTGAAATTTCTGGCTCTAAAGTTTTACCAGCTGAGGGAGTTTATGCAACTAGAGCAAAGGTAAATGGAAAATGGCATGATGCTATGACTAGCGTTGGCTATAATGAAACTTTCAAAACAAATCATGGTTTGACAATTGAAACTAATATTTTTGATTTTGATGAAGAAGCCTATGGTAAGCCACTAACTTTAGCCTGGTACAAGTTTATCCGTAAAAATAAAAAGTTTTCTGGTATAGAAGAACTTTCACATCAATTAGATCAGGATAAGCGTGATATTAAACAATATTTTTATAAATTGAAAAACTAATTTTAGGGTTACTTTTATATAATCTATGTGATAGAATATTTCTATCAATTGAAATTTAATATTTGAAAGAAGGTTACGCCGTTGCGTTTTTAATCTTGCAAAATAGCATAGTTGAATTTTAATAATTATTTTCTTTTATAAGGACAACTGTGCACTTTTGACAAGATTAAACGTAGATGGGGATCTTCTTTTTTTGCTTAACTAGGAGAAAGTCTACACTTGTCAAAAGTGTAGGCTTTTTTCGTGAGGTGATTAATATGAGTAATATTAATATTTCAAATCTTTCTTTTAGATATCAAGATAGCTCAGATAATATATTTAATAATTTAAATTTAGACTTGGATAGTAGTTGGAAATTAGGTTTAGTAGGAAGAAATGGAAGGGGAAAGACAACCTTCTTAAATCTTTTACGAGGTAATTTAAGGGGAACAGGAAAGATACAAGCTAAACTTGAATTTAACTATTTTCCACTTACTGTTAATAATCAGGATCAATTAACTTTATATGCGCTGCAAGAACAAGTTTCATTTGAACAGTGGGAGCTTGAACGTGAATTAAATTTAATGAAAGTTGATCCTGAACTTATTTGGCAGCCTTTTAATTCTTTAAGTGGTGGAGAACAGACTAAGATTTTGTTGGCACTATCCTTCATTAATAAAAATAGTTTTCCTTTAATTGATGAGCCCACCAATCATTTAGATGAAGACTCCAGAATGCAGGTTATAGCTTATTTACAACAACATTCTAATGGCTACATTGTGGTGAGTCACGATCGTGCTTTCTTAAATCAAGTAACAAACCATATCTTAGCAATTGAAAATACCGAAATTCATTTGTATCAGGGAAATTTTGCCAGTTATGAAGATACAAAGACAAAGCGAGATAAGTTTAATCAAGATAAGAATGAAAAACTTCAAGGTCAAATTAGAAGTTTGAACGAAAGTAGAAAGCGAGTAAAAGGATATTCTCTTCAATCAGAAAACAATAAAAAAGCAAGTGCTCATAAAAATGAAATCCATGCATTCATTAATAAAGGTTTCTTTAGTCATAAAGCGGCTAAAATAATGAAAAGATCGAAGAATCTTGAAAGAAGAATGGATAAGAATATTCAAGATAAAAAAGGCTTAATGACAAATATTGAGTCTATTTCTGAATTAGAAATGAACTTTCATCCCAACTATCATGGAACTCTATTAGAAGCGCAGCATTTAGATCTTACAGTCCAAAATAAGAAATTGTTTGAAGATTTAAATTTAACTATTAAAAATCATGGGATTGTAGCTCTAGAAGGAAAAAATGGATCTGGAAAGTCTACATTTTTGAAAAATATTTTAAAACCAGATAAAAATGTGATTTCTAAAGGAAAGCTTGATATTGTTAATGGCTTAAAGATATCATATTTACCACAAAATTTTATTGAATATTCTGGTACTTTATCTCAGTTTGCAGAAAAAGAAAAAATATCTTATGAAAATCTATTAAATATTCTTAGAAAAATGGGTTTTCCGAGAGAAAGCTTTGTCACAAAAATTGAAGAAATGAGTATGGGACAGCAAAAAAGAGTGGCGATTGCCAAATCATTGGTAGAAGAAGCAGATATATATTTATGGGATGAGCCAGCTAATTATTTAGATGTGTTTAACCAGGATCAGTTAATTAACATGTTAAGAAAAGAACAACCGGCAATGCTATTAATTGAACATGATAAGTATTTTATTAGTCAGGTTACAGATAAACGAATAAAATTAGGAGATGTAAAAGCTAAATAATTAAAGGAGAAAAAATTGGTATTTGACTATAAAAAAGAATATAAAGATTTATATTTTCCAAAAAAGAAGCCTGAATTAATAACTATTACTGAAATGAACTATCTAGCAGTTTCAGGAAGCGGGGATCCAAATAAAGAAGATGGAACATATAAAAATGCTCTAGAAATGCTGTATAGTGTCGCTTATACCATTAAAATGAGTAAAAAAGGAGAACACAAAATCCTAGGTTATTTTGATTTTGTTGTTCCACCTCTTGAAGGTCTCTGGTGGATGAGGGATGATTCAAAAATCGACTACTCTCATAAAGAAAACTTTTCTTGGATTTCAATGATTCGTTTACCCGACTTTGTTACTCCTAAAGAGTTGGATTGGGCAGTTAAAACTGCTAGTGAAAAGAAGAAAAAAGATTTCTCGAAAGTAAAATTTTTTAAATATAACGAAGGACTATGTGTCCAGCAAATGCATATTGGTAGTTATGATGACGAACCGACGACAATTGAAAATATGCATAAATTTGTTAAGTCAGAAAATTATCAAATTGATATAAAAAATCCACGCTATCATCATGAAATATATTTAAGTGATCCGCGAAGAACTAGAGTAGATCGTGTAAGAACTGTAATCAGACTACCGATTAAATAAATTTGAGCAAGTACTAAGTACTTGCTTTTTTTGTTAAAAATCAAATTGATTTAGCACTCTACTTGAACAATTGCTAAAGTATGGTATTATATAAATTGTTAGCACAGAAGAAAGAAGAGTGCTAATGATGGGGGCGAGAAAATGTTGACTGAACGGCAAGAACTTATTTTAAAGACTATTATTATGGACTTTACTCAGACACATGAGCCAGTAGGTTCCAAGACCGTGATGAATCAACTGCCTGTCAAGGTCTCCAGTGCAACGGTTCGAAATGAAATGGCGGTTTTGGAAGAGAAAGGGCTACTTGAAAAGACACACTCTTCAAGTGGACGAATTCCTTCTACTGCTGGCTATCGATACTATTTGGATCATTTAATTAATCCAGTAAAAATACCAGCGTCTGTCTATAATCAAATTGTTTACCAGTTAGACCAACCCTTTCAACAAGTTAATGAAATTGTGCAGGAAGCTGCGAAGATTTTATCTGATTTGACTAACTATACAGCTTTTGCAGCAGGACCTGAAACCCATTCGGTAAAAGTTACGGGTTTTAGAATTGTTCCTCTATCTAGTCATCAAGTGATGGCCATTTTAGTCACTGATGATGGTAATGTAAAGAATCAAATTTATACTTTGCCTCATCACACTAACGGGGAAGAAATTGAAAAAGCTGTTCGATTGATTAATGATCAATTAGTTGGAAAATCACTTAGTTCAATTAATGAAGTATTACTCAAGCGAATTGCTGATCATCTTATTGCTCGAGGATCTGCACCGGAAATATTGGATCTCTTACAAGATGTCATTAAAGATGCGGCTAGTGAGCAAATGTATGTTGATGGTCAAATTAATCTTTTGAGTAATTATGAAAATGATGATTTAACCAAGATAAAATCACTTTATAAGTTAATTGATCAAAATGATGCACTTTCAAGTTTAATTGGTTTTAATCCTGAAGATGAACTGAAAAATGATTCTAGTTCTAAAGTTCAGGTTAAATTAGGTTCAGAATTACCATCTGATTTACTTGAAAATTATAGCTTATTAACTGCACAATATAGTGTTGGAAAATATGGTAAAGGAACAATTGCACTACTAGGGCCAACAAACATGCCATACTCGCAGATGATCGGATTACTCGAGTATTTTAGGAATGAACTAGCAAAGAAATTGTTAGATTATTATGGTAGATTTAAGTAAGGAGGTTAGCTGTGAGTAAAGAAGAGTTTCCGCATGAAAAAGATTTAAAGGACGAGGTGACCCCAGATAAGGCACCAAAAAAAGATCCAAAAGCAGCTCCGAAAGAGGAAGTTAAGGAAAATCCAGTAGAGAATTATGAAAAAGAAATTGCTGAATTAACTGCTAGAAATAAGGATCTTGAAGATAAATACTTACGTAGTGAAGCTGAGATTCAAAATATGCAAGCGCGCTATGCAAAAGAACGTGCTCAGTTAATAAAATATGAGTCTCAAAGCCTAGCTAAAGAAGTTTTGCCAGCAATGGATAACTTGGAGCGAGCATTAGCTGTTAAAGCCGATGATGAAGCTGCTAAGCAACTCCAAAAGGGCGTTCAGATGACTCTTGATTCATTAGTTAAATCGATGAAAGATCAAGGAATTACTGAAATTAAAGCTGAGGGTAAAACTTTTGATCCTTCTCTTCATCAAGCTGTTCAAACTGTAGCAGCAGAAAATGATGAACAAAAAGATCGCGTAGTTAAAGTTTTACAAAAAGGATATCAATATAAAGATAGAACATTAAGACCAGCAATGGTTGTAGTGGCTCAATAAGAAAGGAAGTTCCATATATGTCAAAAGTTATTGGTATTGACTTAGGTACGACTAACTCTGCTGTTGCCGTACTTGAAGGTAAAGAACCTAAAATTATTACTAACCCAGAAGGTAACCGTACAACTCCTTCTGTAGTTGCTTTTAAAAATGGTGAAATTCAAGTTGGAGAAGTAGCTAAGCGTCAAGCAATCACTAACCCTAACACTATTGTTTCAATCAAGAGTCATATGGGTGAAGAAGGCTACAAAGTTAAAGTTGGCGATAAGGAATACACTCCACAAGAAATTTCAGCTTTCATTTTGCAATACATTAAGAAGTTCTCTGAAGACTATTTGGGTGAAAAGGTAACTGACGCAGTTATTACTGTTCCTGCTTATTTCAATGACGCACAACGTCAAGCTACTAAAGATGCTGGTAAAATTGCTGGCTTAAATGTTCAAAGAATTATCAATGAACCAACTGCTTCAGCTTTAGCATATGGTCTTGATAAAGATGAAAATGATGAAAAAGTATTAGTATACGATCTTGGTGGTGGTACTTTCGATGTTTCGATCTTGCAATTAGGTGATGGAGTCTTCCAAGTATTATCAACTAATGGTGATACTCACCTTGGTGGTGACGACTTTGACCAAAGAATTATGGATTGGTTAATCCAAAACTTTAAGGAAGAAAATGGTGTTGACTTATCTAACGATAAGATGGCACTACAACGTTTAAAGGATGCTGCAGAAAAGGCTAAGAAAGACTTATCTGGTGTTTCCTCAACTCACATTTCACTTCCATTCATTTCTGCTGGAGAAGCTGGTCCACTTCACCTTGAAGCTGATTTGACTCGTGCTAAGTTTGATGAATTAACTGATGATTTAGTTCAAAAGACTAAGGTAGCATTTGACAATGCTTTAAGTGATGCAGGTTTGACTGTAAATGATATTGACAAAGTTATTTTAAACGGTGGTTCAACTCGTATTCCTGCAGTTCAAAAGGCTGTTAAGGATTGGGCTGGAAAAGAACCAGATCACTCAATTAACCCTGATGAAGCTGTTGCTTTAGGTGCAGCAATTCAAGGTGGTGTTATCTCAGGTGATGTTAAGGACATTGTTTTACTTGATGTTACTCCATTATCACTTGGTATTGAAACTATGGGTGGTGTCTTCACTAAGTTAATTGACAGAAACACTACTATTCCAACTTCAAAGAGCCAAATCTTTTCAACTGCAGCTGATAACCAACCAGCAGTAGATGTTCATGTTTTACAAGGTGAACGTCCAATGGCCGCTGATGACAAGACCTTGGGACGCTTTGAATTAACTGATATTCCACCAGCACCACGTGGCGTTCCACAAATTCAAGTTACTTTTGATATCGATAAGAACGGTATTGTAAACGTATCTGCTAAGGATATGGGTACTGGTAAGGAACAAAAGATTACCATTAAGAGTTCTTCTGGTTTATCAGATGAAGAAATCAAGAAGATGCAAAAGGATGCTGAAGAGCATGCTGAAGAAGATAAAAAGCGTAAAGAAGAAGTTGATTTACGTAACGAAGTAGATCAATTAATCTTTACTACTGAAAAGACTTTAAAGGAAACTGAGGGTAAAGTTCCTGAAACTGAAACTAAGAATGTTCAAGATGCTTTAGATGCTTTGAAGAAGGCTCAAAAAGACAACAACTTGGATGAAATGAAAGAAAAGAAAGAAGCTTTATCAAAGGCTGCTCAAGATTTAGCTGTTAAGCTTTACCAACAAAATGGTGGTGCTCAAGGTGCAGCTGGTCAAGCTGGCCCTCAAGGCCCACAAAATGGTGGTCAACCAAACAATGATAATGGCTCAGACAACGGTCAAGGTGGTTCAACTGTTGATGGAGACTTTCATAAGGTAGACCCTGATAAGTAAAAAGTTTTATAATTAAATCAAACAAGAAAAGAACTGCGTGATTGTAGTTCTTTTCTTTTATGAATAAAGGAGTTTTCAGATGGCACAACGTGATTATTATGATGTGCTGGGTGTTGATAAAAATGCTAGTGAAAGTGAAATTAGTAAGGCATATCGTAAACTAGCAAAAAAATATCACCCAGACTTAAACCATGAACCTGGTGCTGAAGAAAAATACAAGGAAGTAAATGAAGCATATGAGGTTCTCCATGATAAACAGAAAAGAGCTCAGTATGACCAATTTGGCCAAGCAGGTGTAAATGGTCAAGGTGGCTTTGGTGGTCAAGGCTTTGGCGGTTTTGGCGGCCAAGGTGGATACTCATCTCAAGGCTTTGGTGATTTTGGCGATATTTTCGGTGATATCTTTGGTTCAGCATTTGGCGGAGGCAGAAGTCGTGTAGATCCAACTGCACCGCAAAAAGGTCAAGATTTAGATTATACAATGACGATTGACTTTATGGATGCAATCAAGGGTAAAAAGACCGATATTACCTATACTAGAAGTGAAGTTTGTCCTACTTGTGACGGCTCTGGTGCTGAAAAAGGTACTCATCCAATTACGTGTGATAAATGTCATGGAAGTGGGGTAATGACGGTAACTCGTCAAACACCACTCGGTGTTATTCAACAACAAACTACTTGTGACAAGTGCGGAGGACGCGGAACAATTATTGAACATCCATGTCAAACTTGCCATGGTCAGGGCACCGTCGACAAAAAGCAGACTCTTCAAGTTACTGTTCCAGCTGGTATTGATAATGGACAACAGATTCGTTTAAGTGGTCAAGGCGAAGCTGGAAAAAATGGTGGTCCTTACGGTGACTTGTACATTGTATTTAGAGTTAAACCAAGCAAAGAATTTAGAAGAAATGGTACAACTATCTATACTGAAGCTCCAATTTCATTTGCTCAAGCAGCTTTAGGAGATAAAATTCGTGTAAATACAGTTCATGGTCCAGTTGATTTAACTATTCCGGCAGGAACTCAACCTAATACTAACTTTAAATTACGTGGTCAAGGTGTACCAAAGATAAATGGTACAGGCAATGGAGACCAAGAAGTAACAGTTAAAGTAGTTATTCCAAAGAAGATAAATGATAAGCAGAAGGAAGCTTTGGTTGATTACGTTAAAGCTGGTGGCGGTAATATTTCCCCACAAGAAAAGAATTTCTTCGAACGTTTAAAAGATAAGTTAAACGGAGAATAAAAGTGAAAACGTATATCTCTATAAGTCTTGAGGTATGCGTTTTATTTTTGTAATAAATAATTACTTCAATAAAAATGTTGCATTAAGAATTTTATCTAGTCGTAGGCCTTTGATATAATTAATAAAGCGAAAAGGGTGAGAACATGGATATAAAAAAATTACAAGATTATCAAAAACATATTCGAAATTTTTCAATTGTTGCCCATATTGATCATGGAAAATCAACGATTGCAGATCGTATTTTAGAATTAACAGATACTGTTTCTGAACGTCAAATGAAAAATCAATTACTTGACGATATGCCACTAGAACGGCAACGTGGTATAACTATTAAGCTAAATTCTGTAGAAGTAAAATACCACGCTAAAGATGGTGAAACATATATCTTTCACTTAATTGATACTCCAGGCCACGTAGACTTTTCATATGAAGTTTCAAGATCATTAGCGGCCTGTGAGGGGGCACTCTTAGTAGTGGATGCCACTCAAGGTGTACAAGCACAAACTTTGGCTAATACTTATTTAGCTATTGATGATGACTTGGAAATTTTACCAGTTATTAATAAGATCGATTTACCATCAGCTGATCCCGAAATGTGTAAAAATGAAATTGAAGAGATGATTGGTCTTGATGCTTCAGATGCAGTAGAAGTTTCAGGAAAAACAGGTCAAGGTATTCCTGAATTACTAGAAGAAATTGTGAAAAAAGTACCTGCACCTGACGGTGACCTCAATGCCCCATTAAAGGCTTTGATTTTTGATTCAAAATATGATGATTATCGCGGTGTTGTTTTATCTGTTCGAATTGAAGAGGGAACGGTTAAACCAGGCGATAAAATTCGTATTATGAATACTGGAAAAGAATTTGAAGTAACAGAAGTAGGTGTTTCAAGTCCACATCCAGTTAAAAAAGATATGCTTATTGCTGGGGACGTAGGATATTTAACTGCTAACATCAAATCAGTTCGTGAAACTCGTGTTGGTGATACCATTACTAGTGCTGAAACTCCAACTGAAAAGCCACTTCCAGGTTATCGTCAAATTCCACCAATGGTTTACTCTGGTATGTATCCAGTTGACAATCAAAAGTATGATGATTTGAAAGAAGCGCTTCAAAAGTTACAATTGAATGATGCTGCTTTAGAATTTGAACCTGAAACATCTCAAGCTTTGGGCTTTGGTTTCCGGTGTGGATTTTTAGGATTGCTTCATATGGACGTTGTTCAAGAAAGACTTGAGCAAGAGTTTGGTATGGATTTAATCATGACCGCACCAAGTGTAGACTATCATGCTATTATGAACGACGGATCAACTAAGCTGATTGATAACCCAGCTGATTTGCCTGATGCTGGTGAATATAAGGAAGTTCAAGAGCCTTATGTTAAAGCAGAAATTATGGTGCCAAATGATTTTGTGGGACCAGTAATGGAATTATGTCAGCGAAAGCGCGGCGAATTTGTAACTATGGATTACTTAGATAAGTATCGAGTAAATGTTATTTACAATATGCCATTAGCCGAAATTATTTATGATTTCTTTGATGAATTAAAATCTTCAACTAAGGGCTATGCATCCCTTGATTATGAGATAACTGGTTATCGTGCAACGGACTTAGTTAAAATTGATATGCTTCTTAATAAAGAACCTATCGATGCTCTCAGCTTTATTGCACACCGTGAAGAAGCACAAAATCGTGCTCGTCAAATGACAACAATGCTGAAGAAATTAATTCCGCGTCAGAACTTTGAAGTTGATATTCAAGGTGCCATTGGAGCTAAAATTATTTCTCGTGCAACCATTAAACCATATCGTAAAGATGTTACTTGGAAGATTCATACCGGTGACCCTGATCGACGTGCAAAATTGCTTGAGAAACAGCGTCGTGGTAAAAAGAGAATGAAAGCAGTTGGTAGAGTAGAAGTGCCTCAAGATGCATTTATGGCTGTTTTAAAAATGAACGATGACGATATTAAAGGTAAATAAGTAACATAACTTTATAGACGTACCAAGGTTTTGGTACGTCTTTTTTGTTAAAAATCTATCGCTAAGGTAATTGATATTCTTTTTCTAAATTTGTGTTAGAATTTATAACAGTATCAATTAATTAAGGAATAGAAAAAATGGCACAAACAAAGAAAAATAATTCCAAGAAAACTTGGATCATTAGAATTGCTGCAATTATTTTATTAATTATCGGATTAGGGATGATTTTCAATAGTCAGATCCGAGATATGATGGTTAGACAAAATCAAACGACTGCCTTAAAAAAGTTGAATAAAGAAACTGTTAAAAAGAATCAAAAGAAAAAAGGAATGTTTGATTTTTCTAAGGTAGAGGAAATCGACTTTGGTCAAGTAACAAAATCGCGTGTCAATAATACAGCGGATGCAATTGGCGCGATTGCGGTTCCCAGCGTAAACATGTACTTACCAATTATGAAAGGGTTAAGCGACGATGCCATGTCAACTGGCGGAGGAACTATGAGACCTGATCAAGTGATGGGAAAGGGAAACTATCCGTTAGCTGGACACTATATGACTGCTAAGGGAGTATTATTTTCACCACTAGAAAACACTAAAATAGGTGAAAGAGTATATTTGACTAATCTAGATAAGATTTATGTCTATCGAATATATATGAAAAAAATTGTTGATCCAACTGCGGTTTGGCTAGTTGATAATACTAAGGAAAATATTGTTACTTTAATTACTTGTGCTGATGGCGGAGTTAATCGCTGGGCAATTAGAGGAAAATTAATTGCAGAAGAACCAGCAACAGACAAAAACCTTCAAGTGTTCAAGCTTAAATAAAAGGATTTACTTCTTAATTGAAAGGAAGTAAATCCTTTTTAACTTTTGCTATAATAGAAACTTAGATGTTTATAGATGATTTAGGTGAACTAGAAAATAATGAAATGGCAACAAAGACAAGCAACTAATTTAGATCAAGAGTTAATTAAGGATTATGGTTTAACTGATATTCAAGCTAAACTTTTTGCTTTAAGAGGGATAAATACTGCAGAAAAATTAGATTTTTGGTTAAATGCAGACGAAAATGATCTAGCTGATCCTTTTTTGATGCATGATATGGAAAAGACAATTGATCGAATTAATCAAGCAATTGATAATGGTGAAAAGATAACCATCTATGGTGATTATGATGCGGATGGAATCACAGCAACTAGTATCATGATGGATACTTTGGAAATTTTGGGTGCCGATGTCCATTTTTTTATTCCCGATAGATTTAAAGATGGTTATGGACCGAACATGACTCGCTATCAAGAGATAGTAGAAGATGGAACTAAGTTAATTATTACTGTTGACAATGGTGTAACTGGTGTAGAAGAAATAAAGTACGCTCAAGAACATGGTGTCGATGTGATTTTAACTGATCATCATACTTTTCAAGATCAAAAACCAGCAGCCTTCAGTACTGTTCACTGTAATTATCCTGGCCAGAAATATCCATTTGATGATTATTGTGGAGCAGGGGTTGCGTATACAATTTGCCGTGCATTAATGCAAGATACAATGCCTGAGCTATTAGATTTGGCCATGATTGGAACAATTGGCGATATGGTAAAGGTTACTGGTGAAGGCCATATTATTGTAAAACGTGGTTTAGATATTCTGAATCAAACTGAACGACCAGGATTACGCGCTTTGATTAAACAAGCGGGTCTAACTATGGGAGAAATTACGGCAACAGATGTTGGCTTTAATATTGCACCTAGATTAAATGCTGTTGGACGTTTGGCAGATGCTAGTTTAGCCGTGGAATTACTTTTAAGTGATGATGAAGAACAAGCTGAAAAAATAGCCGCTAGGATTGAAGAATTAAATAATGAGAGAAAAGAACTTACAAGTAAAGTTTATGACGATTGTTTAGCTCAAGTTGAAAAGAATGGCTGGCAGCATCGAAATACTCTAGTTATTTATAATCCTGATTTTCATGAAGGTGTCTTAGGACTCGTAGCAAACAAAGTGGTCGAAAAGTTGCATAAACCTACTCTTGTCCTCACTAAGGATGAAACTGGTGAATTAAAGGGATCTGGCCGATCAAGCGAAGGATTTAATTTGTTTAATGCTCTAGAGCCAATGAAGGATGATCTTTTAGATAAATTTGGTGGTCATGATTTTGCCTGTGGCTTATCTTTAAAAGCCGACAAGCTTGAAGAATTACGAGTACGCTTTGAGGATAGTTTTAAACCAAGTACTGATCTTGAGGTAAAAGATTTTGACTTTGAATTAAATTTAAAAGAAGTTACGCCTGATACCATAGCTGAGATTAATCTGGTTGGTCCATTTGGAACAGGTAATCCTGAACCAATTTTTAGTATTAGTGAGCCCCATATTAAGAGTCTATTTAAAATGGGAAAAGATAAAAATCATGTAAAGTTTACAGCAGAAAAAAATGCGGGGAAGCTTACAATTGTTGGTTTTAACAAGGGATTTTTAAATCAAACATTACTTCCTTTTATTAAAGAACTTTACGTTACTCTTTCTCTTAATAGCTGGAAAAATATTTCGAATGTTCAAGGGATGCTAGCGGGGATTGAATATGGAGCTCCAAAATTAGCTGTTTTTGATGAAGTAATTGATATGCGGCAAGAAGACTATGTGATGGGATTTGCTGATAAGTATTTGATTTTTGATAAAAAGATTATTCCGTGGGCTAGGAATGGATTAGGGATCCCAGAAGGAAAGATTAGTCTAGCAAAAGATTACAATGGAGATTCTGAAGTAGTAGCTTTATTAGATACGCCACGCAATCAAATGGAGTTAAATGTTGCTTTGGAGAAAAAGTATCAACAGCTTTATTTACGCTTTTTATTTGATCAATTACCAATCAATACTTTGCCAAGTAGGGATGCTTTTGGTGCAACTTTAAAATATATCTATGCACATCCAAACTTAAGTATTGATGATTACCAGGCTGTATCTTCTTATCTTGGTTTAGATTATCAAGCTGTTTTATTTATTTTACGTGTATTTTTTGAATTGAATTTTGTCTCATTTACTGATGGAAAAATTATCGGGAATAAGAATCCCGAAAGTAAAAAACTAACTGCTTCAAAATATTTTAATAGTATATCCTCTCAGATAAAATTTACTAATCAGTTAAGAACGATGCCATCAAATCAATTGATTAATTATGTTAAACAATATTTGAAGTGATCATTACTAGTTATAAATTATTAAAAAGTTCGGTTTAAGCCTGATTTTAAAGCAAAAATTTGGTAAAATATACAAGTCAAAGACCGCTAGGTCTAATTTTTCAATGAGAGTCTAAAATGGAGGTTTCTCTTTAAATGGCAATTGATTTTAAAGAACACATTGCAAGTGTACAGGATTTTCCAAATAAGGGGATTGTCTTTCGCGATATCACCCCAATTTTGCAAGATGGGAAATTATATCGCGCTGCTACCCATGAATTAGCTGATTATGCTAAAAGTCGTGGAGCAGAAGTAATTGTTGGACCAGAAGCCCGTGGATTTATTGTTGGCTGTCCTGTTGCAACAGAATTAGGAGTTGGTTTTGTACCAGCTCGTAAGCCTCATAAGTTGCCACGCGAAGTAGAAAGTGCTTCTTATGATTTAGAATATGGTTCTAATGTCTTAGAAATGCATAAAGATGCAATTAAGCCAGGTCAAAAAGTTGTAATCTGTGATGACTTGATGGCAACTGCTGGTACTCTTCACGCAACTAAGGAATTAATCGAAAACTTAGGCGGAGAAGTAGTAGGGGCAGCATTTTATATTGAATTAACTGATCTTAAGGGAAGAGAACAATTCCCAGATTTAGACATATATTCTTTAGTAAAGTACAGTGATGCTTAATGCTTGAACGGAACTCGATTGAGTTCCGTTTTCTTTTGCTTATTTTTAATCTCTTTTGTATTAATTTAACAAAAAGCGCATAATAGTTAATGTTTGTATGAAAGAGGGAGTGTTTTAGTTTTTTATGAAAAAAGACAAATCAGTCAAAATCGGATTAAAGAGTCTAGTTTTGATGATCTTTTCAGCTATTTTTGGCTTTAGTAATTCTTTAACAGCCTATTACCAAATGGGTTATGCAAGTATTGTGTGGTATATCATAACCGCAATTTTATTCTTTTTACCATCAGCTTTAATTTTTGCCGAATATGGTGCAGCTTTTAAAGGAGTTAAGGGTGGAATTTTTTCTTGGCTTAAAGGCTCAGTTAGTGAAAAAACTGCTTTTATCGGTACTTTTATTTGGTTAGCTGCTTGGGTGGTTTGGCTTGTATCATCGACACAATTTTTCTTAGTATCGGTATCAACAGCCATTTCAGGCCATGATACTACTCAAAGCTGGCACTTTTTAAATTTGACATCAACACAACTTTTAGGAATTTTAGAAGTAGTATTTTTAGTAGTCGTAACATTCTTTGCTGCTAAAGGTGTTGATAAGATTGCAGCTGTAAGTAATGTTGGGGGCTTTTTTACTTTAGCCATTACAATTGGTTTTACTTTGGTATCAATTTTAGTATTCTTTTTGAATCATGGAAAGTTAGCAGAACCTTTAACAGCTCAATCACTAGTTCATTCACCTAATCCGGCTTTCCAATCTCCAATTGCCGTTGTATCTTTCATTGTTTATGCTTTGTTTGCTTACGGTGGTCTAGAAACATCAGCTGGTGTGATTGATTCAGTAGATAAACCTGAAAAAACGTTTCCTAAGGCTTTAATTACTGCAATGATTTGGATGACGGCATTATATGTTTTAAATATTTTGATGTGTGGTGTAGCTGCTAACTGGAGCAGTCAATTAAGTGGTAAAAATGTTGATTTGGCTAATGTTGAATATGTTTTAATTAACAATTTGGGAGTTGAAACAGGTAAAGCATTTGGACTTTCTCATTCCGCAGCATTAGCTTTAGGATCTGCTTTTTCCCGTTTTGCTGGATTAGCTGACGTTTTAGCAGGAATTTCAGCAGCATTTTTAATGGTTTATTCACCTGTTAAGTCCTTTATTGAAGGATGTGATCCAAAACTTCTGCCTAAATCCTTAGTTAAATTAAATCGACACGGAATGCCAGAGCGTTCAATGTGGCTTCAGGCTGTTATTGTTAGTGTTATTATTTTATTTATTTCCTTTGGTGGTAACGCAGCCGGACAATTCTATACTATTTTAATGGATATGATGAATGTTTCTTCATCTGCCCCATACTTATTTCTGATTGGTGCATATCCATTCTTTAAGATGAAAAAAGATATTGATCGCCCATTTATCTTTATTGAGGGTAAAAAACGTGTGTGGGCCGTAACAATTGTTGTTTGGCTTGTAGTAGCAGTAGGAATCGTCTTTACTTGTATTGAGCCATTATTTACTGGTGATTATGCAACTTCATTCTGGACCGCTATTGGACCAGTGGCATTTGGTGTTATCGCTTGGATATATTATTCATATCAAGAAAGAAAAACTGTTACTGTAGTTGATGAAGAAGAATAAATAAGAAAAAAAGACATACTCAACTAAAAATTGAGGATGTCTCTTTTTTTATAAAATTGGTGATAATAATCTTGAAAAGTATTGTTTAAATTTACGCCAATGAGATTGTTTGTCAAAGTACTCTTTTGTGAGTAAAGTTGACTCTTTTAAATCTTCTTCAAAAATTTCTTTTAATTCCTTGGTGAGAGCTGCGCTATATGTAAAAGCATTTACTTCAAAGTTTAATTGATAACTACGAAAATCTTGATTTGCCGATCCGACTGAAGCAATATTAGAACCGCTAACCATAGTTTTCGCATGAATAAATCCATTATCGTATTTATAAACTTTAACTCCTTGATTAACTAGGTACTTTGCGTAGTATTCAGTTGCTCGGTAGACAAAGGGATGATCAGGCATAGAAGGAATCATAATTCGTACATCAACGCCACTTTTTGCTGCAATAATTAAAGCCTCTAGGATTGAATCACCTGGAATTAAGTAGGGAGTTTGAATGTAGACGTATTTTTGTGCTTGAGCAATTATTTCTTCATAAGCTCGCCGAATACCAAAATGACTATTATCTGGTCCAGATGAAACAATTTGCATTGGTACCAAGTCTTTAGATTGAACTACTTTTAATTCAAATGTTTCAATTAAGCTATCAATATTATATTTTGGAAGATGAGATTTACGGCAGCTTGTATTCCAATCCATTGCAAAGCGAATTTCCATTAATAAGGCTGCTTGCCCTACTACGCGTAAATGGGTATCACGCCAGTGTCCAAATTTCTTACTTCGATTAATATATTGATCGCCAATATTGAACCCTCCAATATAGCCAATTTTATTATCAATGATTACTAATTTACGGTGTAAATGGTAATTAGCACGAGGAGTAGTAAAAAGACGGTTTCCAGCTGTTGAAATGAAAGGTTGCGCTTCTCCTCCTAAATGACGAAGTTTTTTAAAAAAAGATGGTCGTGTACCACGAGATCCGCTTGCATCATATAAAACTCTAATTTTAACGCCCCGACTGGCTGCTTTTTCTAAAGCTTGTAAGACCTGATTTCCTAATTGGTCATCATAAAATGTATAAAATTCTACATTAATACTTCTTTTAGCTTCCTCAATATTTTTTATAAGATTTGGAAACAAAACTTGTCCGTCGATAAAAGTCTCAACTTCGTTATTAAAAGTTAAAAGGGCATCATCATTGTTTAAATTTAGTTCTACTAGCCGTCTTGCACGTGGATTCTGAGATTTACTTGGTAGCAAGTCATGGATTCGTAATAGCCTATTTTGTTCATTAAGAAAATGATCACGAATTTTTTTCTGTTCAGTTTCAATTGAGAAAATATCATCGTGTGATAATTGTCGGCCAGTAAATAAATATAAAACAAATCCAACATACGGTAAGATACATAAAATCAAAAGCCACGCCCAAGTAGAAGCAATGTCACGATGACTACGAAAAACAGTCCAAATTGCTAGCCCAACATTAATTAACCAAAGAATTTCGATTATCCTTCTAATTATGTCCCAAGTTAAAATCATTAGAATTCCCCCAAAAGTTTATAATATATAATTCTACCATACCGATGAATATACAAAA
Organism: uncultured Lactobacillus sp.; assembly: GCA_910589675.1. GTDB lineage: Bacteria > Bacillota > Bacilli > Lactobacillales > Lactobacillaceae > Lactobacillus. Next base: position 63,627 of record CAJUTO010000006.1, read on the forward strand.
TGTAGTGTTTGTATTTACCAATACACAAAATATATGGTATTTTAAGATGAAGACGCGGAATAGAAAGAAGAAATAAAATGGCAACTTTAGAGCAACCATATTTAGATTTACTAAGTAAAATAATGAATGAAGGGCATGACAAGGAAGATAGAACTGGAACAGGTACTAGAAGCCTGTTTGGAGCCCAAATGAGATTTGATTTAAATGATGGTTTTCCGATTTTAACTACTAAAAAAATACCTTTTGGACTTATTAAGAGCGAATTATTATGGTTTTTACGGGGAGACACTAATATCCGTTTTTTGCTAGAACATAATAATCACATTTGGGATGAATGGGCCTTTAAAAACTGGGTAGAGAGCAGTGAGTATCAGGGTCCAGATATGACTAATTTTGGTCTTAGAAGTCAAGAAGACCCAGAATTTAAAAAGATCTATCAAGAAGAAATGGAAAAATTTGATCAAAAAGTCCTAGCAGATCAAACTTTTGCAGAAAAGTATGGAAATTTAGGAGATGTTTATGGTGCCCAGTGGAGACATTGGCAGAAACGTGAGGGTGGTTTTATTGATCAAATTCAAAATGTAATTGATCAAATTAAGAAAACACCATACTCTCGCCGCTTAATTGTGAGTGCATGGAATCCAGAAGATGTACCAACGTCCGCTTTACCTCCATGTCATGTTTTGTTTCAGTTTTATGTTAATGATGGTCGTTTAAGCCTACAGCTGTATCAAAGATCCGGAGATATGTTTTTGGGTGTACCGTTTAATATTGCAAGTTATGCTTTACTAGTAAATTTAATTGCACGTGAAACGGGGCTAAAGCCAGGTGAATTTATTCATACTTTAGGGGATGCTCATATTTATAAGAATCACTTTAACCAAGTTAAAGAATTATTGAATCGATCTGCATATGATGCTCCTATGCTTTGGCTAAATCCGGATAAAAAATTAGTACAGGATTTTGAAATGAAAGATATCAAGTTAATTAATTACCGGCATCATGGCACTATTAAGGCGCCGGTAGCCGTTTAAATGTTGAGGAAAGAACAATGATTAGATTTATTTGGGCAGAAGATGAAAATGGATGTATTGGTTACCAAGGTGCTTTGCCCTGGCATTTGCCCGCTGATTTAAAACATTTTAAAGAGCTGACTAGTAATCATATTATCGTTATGGGACGAAAAACATTTGATAGTTTTCCAGGATTACTTCCTAAAAGAAAACATATCATCCTTTCTACTAATCCAATTTTACAACGTAAATATCAAGATAATTCACGAGTTAAAGTTTTTTCACAAATTAAACAGTTGAAAAATTGGATCGAAGATCACACTGAAGAAACAATTGATATTATTGGGGGTGCTGAAGTTTTTAAAGAATTTAAGGATGAAGTAGATGTTCTTGAAAAGACAAAAATTCACCATATATTTAAGTGTGATACATGGATGCCGGAACTAAAGTACGAAGACTTTAAATTAGTAAATTCCGAAAGTCATCATCCAAATGGAAATAATAAATTTGATTACGACTTTTTAGAGTATAAGAGAATATAAGGAACTTCACTTATAAATTATTTAGAAATGCTGATATTTATTACTTTTTTGTAATGGTATCAGCATTTTTATGTATTTAGTTACCGGTAACAATTAATCCTGTATTGAAAGCATTTTCACTCTTGCTTAATATAAAATTATTGAAAGCGCTTAGCTGAAAAGTGAGGGAGAAAATTATGGATGAAAATAACAAAGTATCTGGCTTACCAGAACTTACAAAAAGTGTGATCTGGATGATTAATTTTGGGTACTTAGGTATTCAAATTGCTTTTACTCTTGAAACATCACAAATGAGTCGAATTTTTCAAACCTTAGGAGCTGATCCAACTAAGCTAGGGTGGTTCTTTATTTTACCGCCTTTGGCTGGGTTAGTGGTACAGCCAGCTATTGGATCATTCTCTGACCGAACTTGGGCTCCAAAACTTGGTGGAAGAAGATTACCTTACTTATTAATTGGGATGATCTTTGCAGTGATTATGATGTTATTTTTGCCAAACATTGGGAGTTTAGGCTTAGGATATGGCTCTATTGAAGCATTAGTATTTGGAGCTATTGCAATTGCAATTTTAGATGTAGCAGCAAATATGGCTATGCAACCATTTAAAATGATGATTGGTGATATGGTTAATGATGAGCAAAAATCATATGCATATGGTATACAAAGTATGCTTTCAAATTCAGGTGCAGTAATTGCAGCATTTTTCCCATTTCTATTAACAGTTCTAGGAGTTGCTAATACTGCTAAAAAGGGTGTAGTACCTCAATCAGTTGTAATTTCATTTTATGTAGGAGCTACAATACTTGTCATTACAAGTTTGTTAACCGTAACAAAAGTTCATGAATATGATCCAAAAACTTATGCTCGTTATCATGGTATTAAAGAAGAAGATAACAAAGAAGGCGGAAACTGGTTTGGGGTTTTAACAGCTGTTCAATCAATTGCCGCAGTGATATGGTCATATGTTTTGGCAAAGGTGCCAAATGATCATCATAAGGTTGGATATGGTATTAGTTTATTATTAGGAGCAATAGGATATGGTTCCATTTTCTTTATCCATTCTCAAAATATTTTGATTGTATCATTTATTTTAATTGGAATTTCTTGGGCAGCTATGAACACTTATCCACTAACTATGGTTTCTAATGCCTTATCCGGTAAACACATGGGGACGTATTTAGGTTTATTTAATTGTTCCATTTGCTTACCTCAAATAATTGCTTCATTATTAAGCTTTATACTATTTCCACTAATGAAATATTCAATGCCGGCGATGATGCTGACTGCAGGAATTTCGGGTGTTTTAGCAGCAGTTTGTGTGCTGTTTATTAAGGAAACATATAAAAACTAAAGTTTATTAAAAATAGGTTACTCTGATAAACATATCAAAGTAACCTATTTTTCTATGGATTTAGTATGGGTTATTACTTGTTTTTCATAATTGGTTGATAGAATAAATCAATTATAATTGCTGCAACTAAGGCCACAATTATGGTTAAGGCAAGATTTACAAAACTAATTTGAGTCATAGCCAAACCCAATAATGCTAAAGCAAAAGTTAGCAAGACATCAATAATTTGAACTATAGCAACTGATTTTGATGGAGCTGACTGCCAGAAAAATTTTCTAGTTCTAGTAATTAATACAATCAACATTGCACTTAAAACTAAGTAAACATAAACCATTGTAGAAACAGTTCCTTGAGCATAGTGGTGAGATACAAGGTACCAAACAAAGCCAAAACCAATTACAGTCCATCCTGCAGCAAGAGAGAAAGCAATCTTAGCTAATTTAAGCATATTCCAACTTTCAGGCTTATAGGTAATATGCGTATTATCGGTTCCAATCATCATAGTTACCATATTATTCATAATGGTATAAATAACCATTGCATTTAATGCCATTGGAATATAGTTAAAGCATAGGTAACCAAATGTTAAAAGCATTGTTAGTTCTGCTGTCCGAGATAATTTGGTTAATGACCAGGTTGTCATTCTTTGGTAAACTCTGTGGCCGGCATCAAGAATTTTAACAATTGGGGTTAAACCATCTTCTAGGAGAACCATCTTACCACTTCGTTTAGCAACATCAGCAGCATTTGAAACGGCAATTCCAACTTCAGCTTGCTTTAATGCGGGAGCATCATTAACTCCGTCACCAGTCATCCCCACAATATAGCCATCTTTTTGGAATAGTTTAACCATCTTAAGCTTGTCTTCCGGTAAAACATCAGCAATTCCGGCTAAATCATTAACGTCAGTTTTATCATTGAAATCGTGAATTGAGATAACTTTTCCTTTTAAGCCAACCTCTTTAGCAACAGCTTCTGCAGTTCTGCGGTTATCTCCAGTCAACATAATTGGTTTGATTCCGCGTTTTTTAAGTTCTTCTAGAGCTTTCTTTGAATCTGACCTGACTTTATCACGTAAAATGAATATTCCAGCTAGTTTGTCATTAATTAGAACTGCAACTGAACGACCAGCAGTAAAATCAATATTTTTAGCTTCTTTATCAGCATTTTTATCTATTAAAGAAAGTTGCTTAAAAGAACCTAACTTAATATTGTAGTTACCAACAATAGCCATTGAATATCCAGTATCAGATGTGAAGGGGACAAATTTTTCCGGAGTATCAGGACTAATATCTTTTTCTTTTAGGTATTCATCAATGGCAGAATCAATGATACTAGGACTACGTTTATCAGTAGCTGCTCCAACTAAGGCAAGAACTTCGTTATTGGGAAGGTTGCTGAGATTGTCCCATTGAGAGACGGCCGTCTTGTTTTCAGTAATTGTTCCAGTTTTATCAAGTAGCAATAAGTTTAAGTTTGCCGCATCTTGAATACCGGTTAAGTCAGATGTTAATACTCCTTCTTTACTTAGACGAGTTGCCTCAAAAGAATTAGATAAAGCAAATGTAGATGGCATAGCAACCGGAATAGAGGCGATAAACATCATGGCTAAGAATGGGAGCATTTCAATGACATTTTGTCCTCGAATCAATGCTGCGATTACTAAAATTAAAGTTAATACACCGTCTAAGAGACAGAGGTAATAGATAATTTTGGTTAATAGCTGTTGTAAATGACCAGGAGCAGCAGAATTGTTGATTAAATTAATAGTTTTTCCCGAACGGGAATTGCTTCCTGTTGCCGTTACTACTGCTAGGGCATCCCCATCCACTACGGTAGTTCCGGCATAAGCAGTATCACCAACAGATTTTTTAATGGCTTTTGATTCACCAGTAATTGAGCTTTCATCAACTGTAATCTGTCCTTGAGCAATTTTTACGTCAGCTGCTAAAACATCCCCACGTTTTAAGCTGATCAAGTCCCCAACAGCAAGAAATTTTGAATTTATTTGTTTCCATTTTCCACTTCTTTTTACAGACACTATTGGAGTTAGCTCATGAGAAATTGTATTTAGAACTCTGCGAGACTTTTTCTTTTGTGTAGCTCCATTAAACGCTGCAAATAAAAGCATTAATAAAACAAATAAGGACTGGATCCATTTACCTAAAATGCATTCTAATAATAAGGCTGCTTCTAAAATCCAGGCCGATAAGTTCCATAACTTGGACATAAATTCTTTAAAGAAATTAAATTCAGGTTCGGGAACTTCATTTAGACCATCTTTTTTAAGACGCTCTTCTGCCTGGGCATCGGTTAACCCTTGCAGTTCTTCATTTTCCATAAAAATCCTCCGTTAATTCTCTATTTTCTTAAAATATTTTAGCGCAGTTCTTGTTATTAAGAAAATATCAAATTAAGATAGGAGATATTAAAAATATAGATAATAAGTTAAAAGGTATTAATAATGAATATTAAACAATTAAAATATTTTTTAGTGGTTGCTGAAGAGCGGCAGATTACGTCTGCTGCTAAAAAGTTATATATTGCTCAGCCACCTTTAAGTTATCAGTTAAAACAATTAGAAAAAGAAGTAGGGGTGCAGCTTTTTGTTAGAACTGCTCATGGGATAGAACTGACAGAAGAGGGAAAAGTATTTCAAAAATATGCTGAAAAAATTGTCGCTCTGAGTATATCTGCTCAAGGCCAAATCCATCAAATTAAAGAGGGTGAATTAGGAAAAATTAGAATTGGGGTCATTTCTTCTTGTGGAGGGGTTGTCCCAAATGAACAATTTAAAAAATTAGTAAAATACTATCCTAATGTATCATTTGAAATACATGAAGCAAACACTTTTGGTATTGTTGAACAACTACAAGATGGAATATTAGATTTAGGAATAGTAAGGACACCTTTTAATCTTGAAGGACTAAATTTTAAAGACTTTCACCAGGAACCAATGGTAGCAGTGACAAGAGAAGAATTTTTTGAAAGAGGAGAAATTAAACATCTTAATGAATTAAAAGATAGGCCGATAATTTTATACCGAAGATTTCAAGAAATATTCAATCGTAGTTTTCGGCACCAGGGAATAAGGCCGTTCTATTCAGTAACTTGTGATGATGCAAGAACAGCAATTCACTGGGCCGATGAAGGCTTGGGGATAGCTTTAGTTCCGGAATCGATCGCCCTTACTTATGCAAAAAGTAAGCTTATCCCAGTAAAGCATACTAACTGGATTACCCACTTAAATTTAGTATGGCGTAAAGATAGAGAAGTGACGCCACTAATGGAAAAGATTATTGAAATGTTTTAAATTAAAAAAGCCAACCACTTTTGGTTGGCTAAAAAATCTAATTATGTTTAACAATTTTATAGTTTAGATAACGCTCAACAGCCTGGCGCATCAACTTGATTTTGCGGGGCTTGTAAATAATGATCTTTGCCATAATACGAGTCCTTTCATTATCAATTAGTATAGCTTTAAGATACAGAAAAACTATGAAAGAATGATGACTTTTTAAAGATTAATTTTAGAATTAGTTATTTTGTATTTACCATTTATTTTTTAATTGCTATAATAAAAACGTTGTAATTGGAGAGTTGGCAGAGTGGTAATGCACCGGACTCGAAATCCGGCGAACCGGCTTATACCGGCGCGCAGGTTCAAATCCTGTACTCTCCTTTAAATTTGGTCCGTAAGTAGTAATCTTACGGGCTTTTTTATACACTTTGATCGCTAAATATTTGCTCAGGATGAAATCTTATTCTTATTTTTTATTGAAATAGTTAAATAAAATTTAAAAACGTATGTGCTTTATTTTTTTGCTGTTACAATATTTATTAGCACAATTAATTGAGGTTAAGTAAAAGTGAAATTGCATTGTTTAATTCAATTGCTGATTTCGGCATTGATTCTTTTAGGATTAATATTTAACATTAGAAATTCTCGTCTATTTAATTTTTATGATCATTTATTGCACCATAAACTTGTTAAAAATAGAGACGGTAAAATTTGGAAAGTTATTACAGTCTTAAATGAGCCTAAGGTAATTGTTGTTTGGGACTTTTTATTAGCAGGACTTTTAGTTTTGTTTCATCACCCTTGGCTTGCTCTTTGGTCTTTAGGTACTTTGGCAGTAACTGATGCAGTTGGAATCTTTTTGAAGCATTCAGTTAAAAGAAAAAGACCCTTGTCAATGAGAACCTATCGAGATGGCTATAGCTTTCCTAGTGGACATGTCTTAAGCGCAACTATTATGTCATTAATGTTATGGCAAATCTTTGGGCACATTATGGGAATCTGGCTCTTAATTACTTTGATAATCGCATGGGGACTGGTAGTAGTGTCACGTTTAAATATGCGTGCACACTATCCATCTGATGTTTTAGGAGCAACAACTTTAGCCCTATTTTGTTTTACAATTGCACAGCAACTTTTAGGATTGGCCTTTTAATGGTCGATCTTTTTTTATAAAAAATAATTGCTTTCTTTAGTTTACATACTCACAAAGTTGCTTTAAAATAAATCTGTAGTCAAAAGGGCTATGCCTAAAAGCGACGAAAAACACTGACTAGATGCCAATTCGGTTAGTTTGTATTTTTCGCCACAAATTTAAGGAGGATTTTTTTAATGCTCAAATCAGTTATTGAGAATGTACATGCACTTGAAATCTTTGATTCACGTGGTAACCCAACTGTTGAAGTTTTCGTTACTCTTTCAAACGGTGTTGTAGGTAAGGCTGAAGTTCCATCTGGTGCTTCAACTGGTGAAAACGAAGCTGTTGAATTACGTGATGGTGGTTCACGTCTTGGTGGTAAAGGTGTTATGAACGCTGTTAACAACGTTAACACTGAAATCAACGACGCTTTAAAGGGATTAGATCCACACGATCAACCAAACATTGACGCAACTATGATTGCTTTAGATGGTACTCCAAACAAGGGTCGTCTTGGTGCTAACGCTATCTTAGGTGTATCTATGGCTACTGCTGCTGCAGCTGCTAAGGATAACCACCAACCATTATACCGTTACCTTGGCGGTACTGACCTTGAAATGCCTCAAACTTTCCACAACGTTATTAACGGTGGTGAACACGCAGACAACGGTATCGATATTCAAGAATTCATGATTACCCCAGTTGCTAAGACTTCATTCCGTGATGGTTTTGAAAAGATCGTTAACGTATACCACACTTTGAAGAAAGTTCTTGAAGATATGGGTTACGAAACTGGCTTAGGTGACGAAGGTGGTTTCGCTCCTAACATGAAGAACTCAGAAGAAGCTTTGAAGGCATTACATGAATCAATCATCAAGGCTGGTTACAAGCCAGGTGAAGATATTGCTATTGCATGTGACTGTGCTGCTTCATACTTCTACAACAAAGAAGACGGCAAGTACCACCTTGAAGGTAAAGTTCTTACTGACGAAGAATTGGCAGACTACTACGACAAGTTACTTGACGAATTCCCAGAATTAATTTCTATGGAAGACCCATACGATGAAAACGATGTTGAAGGTATGGTTAAGTTTACTCAAAGTCACAAGGACCGTATCCAAATCGTTCTTGACGACTTCATTTGTACTAACCCTAAGCTTTTGAACAAGGCTATTCACGAAGGTGCTGGTAACGCTTCATTAATCAAGTTGAACCAAATCGGTACTGTTACTGAAACTCTTGAAACTATTCGTCTTTCACGTAAGAATGGTTACAACACTATGATTTCTCACCGTTCAGGTGAAACTGGTGATACTTTCATCGCTGACTTCGCAGTTGCTGTTAACGGTGGTCAATTGAAGACTGGTGCTCCAGCTCGTTCAGAACGTGTTGAAAAGTACAACCGTTTACTTGAAATCGAAGAAGAACTTGGTAAGGGTGAACGTTTAGCATTCTTCCCAGACAACGTTGACTTAGATTAATATAAGTTGATATTAAAAAAAGAGATTGATCAAAAATCAATCTCTTTTTTTGTGCTTGAGATAACTATAAAAAGTAAGTAAACTAGATAACATAGTATAGAAAGGAAGATTAGTTGAAAAAGAAAATTAGATCTTTTGATAATAAGACTGTATTAACGATTGGACGAATTGGCTCAGTTTTATCTGTTCTAATGTATGTTTCTTATATTCCACAAATTATGAATAATTTGCAAGGAAATTACGGCAATCCTATTCAGCCATTAGTTGCAGCCATTAACTGCCTTATTTGGGTTCTGTATGCGCTCTTAAGAGAGAAAAAGGATTGGCCGTTGTTTGTAGCTAACTTTCCGGGGATTTTATTTGGATTAGCTACATTCATTACCAGTTTGCATTAAATTTTCATAAAAAGACTTTCTATAATGTGTTATAACTAAAAATTAAATGTAAGAGAGGAAAATAATTTGATTACTGTCTCAGATTTAAGTTTAAATTTATCTGGTCGTACCTTATACGAAGATGTTAACTTGAAATTCACTCCCGGTAATTGTTATGGAGTAATTGGTGCTAACGGTGCCGGTAAGTCAACTTTTTTGAAACTTTTGGAAGGTAAGATTGAACCTACTACAGGTAATATTTCTATCGATGCTAATGAAAGAATGTCTAGCTTGAATCAAGACCACTTTGCTTTCGAAGAATTTACTGTTTTAGATACAGTAATTCAAGGGCATAAGGAACTTTATCAAGTGATGAAGGATAAGGACGAACTTTATTCTAAAGCTGATTTTAGCGATGAAGATGGAGTTAAAGCTGCAGAACTAGAATCTAAATTTGCTGAACTTGACGGTTGGAATGCCGAAGCAGACGCATCTAAGCTTTTGCAGTCTTTAGGTATACCAGAAGACTTGCATCAAAGTAAGATGAGTGAATTACCAGAAGCTGAAAAAGTTAAAGTATTATTAGCACAAGCCTTATTTGGTAATCCTGATATTCTTTTACTTGATGAGCCTACTAACGGTTTAGATGTCCATACTGTAAACTGGCTTGAAGACTTTTTAGCCGATTATCCAAATATTGTTATTGTAGTTTCCCACGACCGTCACTTCTTAAATCAAGTATGTACACAAATGTGTGATGTTGATTATGGCAAAATTCAATTATACATGGGTAATTACGATTTCTGGTATGAATCAAGTAAGCTTGCAAGTGAATTAGCAGCTAACCAAAATGCTAAAAAAGAAGAAAAAATAAAAGAACTACAAGAATTTATTGCTCGTTTCTCAGCAAATGCGTCTAAATCAAAACAAGCCACTTCAAGAAAGAAACAATTAGAAAAAATTACCCTTGATGATATTAGACCATCTTCTCGTAAATATCCTTATGTAAAATTTGAAATGCACCGTGACCTAGGAAACGATTTACTAAAAGTAGAAGATGTATCTTATAGTGTTGATGGTGAAAAGATTTTGGACCATGTTTCATTTATAGTGCGTCCTGGTGATAAAGTTGCATTTTTATCACGTAATACTTTGGCAACCACTGCTTTGATGGATATTATTGCTGGTAAAATTAAGCCAGAAAGTGGTACCGTAACTTGGGGTCAAACTACTGCCTATAACTATATGTCACGTGATTTGAATGCGAACTTTAACAATGATGAATTAACGATTTTAGATTGGCTTCGCCAATATGCTACTAAGGAACAAGATGATAATACTTTTTTACGTGGCTTTTTAGGTCGAATGCTCTTTTCTGGTGAAGAGATCGACAAGAAGATTAAGGTGCTTTCTGGGGGAGAAAAGGTTCGCTGCCAGCTTTCAAGAATGATGCTTGAACCAGCTAATGTTTTGGTAATGGATGATCCTACTAACCATTTGGATTTAGAATCAATTACTTCTCTTAACGATGCTTTGAAGGACTACCAAGGTTCAATCTTATTTACATCTCACGATCATGAATTTATTCAAACTATCGCAGATCATATTATTGAGGTCGGCCCTAAAGGAATTGTTAGTCGTGCAGATACTAGCTATGATGAATTTTTAGATAACCCAACTATTCAAGATCACGTTCGAAAAATATACTAATAATAAAATAAGGAAACTTCATAGGAGAAGTTTCCTTTTTATTTTTGAAAAAAAGAGTAACGTAAATTGCAATAATAAATTGAACACTTAAGCTGCTTGATAGATGTGATCTAA
>CAJUTO010000007.1 GCA_910589675.1 uncultured Lactobacillus sp.
TAGCTGCTTAATTCCTTCTTAAAATTATCCATCAACAGGATTTGCAAAAGAGCCATAAAAAATATGCCTAATTAGATCTATCTTGGTCTAATCAGGCATATTTTTGTATACGGTTAATATTAATATCGCTAATGTCCATTTTTATTGTTTATTTTCCACCACCTTTTTAGGGACAAATTGCCAATAAGTACCATCTTGACTTTGGTATGCTCCATTAGAAGCCTTTTTAAAATCAAAGGTTACTTTCCTTGTTTTAATTTTATAGCCATCTTTCAATCGCTCAGTTTTAACCCGTCCTAATTTCACCCATTCACCAGCTTGTGGTCGAGTATTTCCATTCTTCGAAAAGGCATTTAAAATATCTTTACTTAATTTTGATGACCTGCTCTCTTCATTGCCACCTAAGCGTGTGGCAATATAAGCAGTATTTTTATCAAACATTAAATAAAAAGAATTACTTAACCTATTATCTTCTTTTTCTAAAGTCATTAGGCTTTGACCAACCCATTCCTCAGGAACCGTGGTCTGATTATGATAAAACCATACTCCTCCACCAACGAAAAGCAATAATGCTACAAAAGTAGCCACAAATAGTTTTTTATTTTTCATAGCTCACTTTTCCTATCTAGAAATATTTACACAAATAATAAATTTATTTTTATCATTTGTTGTTTATAATTATCACAGCTTTTTTCAGTTTTTATTCATTATGTTGTGCTATACACAACTAAATTTGCCAATATTCCATACATTCTTGATATCCACATTTCATCAGCAATTTTTTTATTTGAGCTGCTTTTTCTGTATTCCCACTAAATAAATTAAAATATAACTCATGACAAATTCGATAAAGCAAAAAATGAGTAGTCGTTTCTAAGCTCGCTAAATAATCTAATGCAGCTTCAATATTATCTCCGTTTAATTTTTGCTTATAGCAATAACAAAGATAATTATTACAAATAATTGCTACTCTTTCCCTCATACTCTCAGAACAAGAATTCTTTTGATAATGTTTTAATAATTGACCAAGAAAATAGTCTACTTGCTCTAAAGAAAATATCTTCATACAATCAGAAAATAATTGTAATGCACCGATATTTTCCACCCAATTTTCATGTTCTGAAAATCTAGTAACTATTTTATTTTTAAAGGCTAAACTTAAGTCAGATAAGCTATTTTCTAAAGAAGCAATAGCAATTATTGTTCGATATTTAAAAAGTTGATGCTCTTTTAAATCTAGGATTTCATTTAAATAAATTCCTACTTTTTCCCTTTGATTGTTATTAAAAGCATGCAACATCTTTTGCTTCAATTCTTCAGCTTTTTTATCTTCAGACGTATAGTAATCATACTTAACTTTATTAAAAAAATCACTGATATCAATATGGTGTTTCAAAATAATTCTAAATAAAGTATCAATTGAAATACTTTCTAATCCACGCTCTATTTTTGAATAATGACCCTTGCTAATAATACCCTTTATCATCTGTTCCTGAGTTAAGCCTAATTTTTGACGTTCTTCTTTTAACGCCTGTCCAATTTTCATAATCTCATCTCCTTATTTGCTTTTATTTATTTTTTGTTAATTTTATAACAAAAAAAGAATTCAGAAAACTGAATTCTTTACCTAGATGATTAATTTGACTCATGTTAATTAGTTACTTTTGGTTGTTAATGCCTCCATCTCTCTGGTTTAAAAACAATCCTAAGTTTCTGTCTAATTTTTCAAAACTTGTGTTTCCTTCTATCCCTCACGACTCACCAAATAATCATTAGCCTTAGCCAAAATTGCTGACAAGTCTTCAGATCTAAATTCCTTAAAGTTTTGCTTACTAATTCTTTCTTGAGCAGCTTGATAATTTAACCAGTCAGTCGACCTAATTTCACTTTCTTGACGTTTTATTTTTTGATCAGCTTTATATTTTGCTAAAAATAGAGTTACTGTTTTTTCAATTTCGCTAGTGACCTTGTATGAATAACTCTCCTGAAAATCAAAATCAAATTTAGGCTTTAATCCTACTTCTTCAAAGACTTCCCTCCTTGCAGCATCCCGTTCTGTCTCACCTGCTTCAAAAGGACCGTATTGTCCAAAGCCTGAAATTGAAGCAAAAATCAATTTAGGATACTTTTTGACCATTTCTTCAGGATCAAAACCTAAACGAGTCATTACGCCAGGACGGAAATTCTCAACTACTACATCAGCTTTAGCAATCATCTTTTCTGCCAAAGCATGATCTTGGGCGTTCTTTAAATCTAAGGCAATCGATTCTTTACCAGTATTGCAAATTCTAAAGTATTCACTAGAACCGTCAACAAGATAAGGTCCCATGTGACGTGTATCATCGCCAGTTTCTCTTTCAACATGGATAACGCGAGCTCCAGCATCGGCGAGCATTCTACTACAAGTTGGACCGGATAAGACATGGGTAAAATCTATTACCAAGATTCCAGCTAACGGATAAGGCTTATTTTTATCTAGATGTGGATAATTTGGTTCTGACATTTTTACTTACACTTTCTGTAATATCTGTCTTCAAATTTATTTTAGTTAAAAATAGCAAAAACAAAAAGTCATCCTATCCAAATAGTAATATCATTAACTTAAGACATTAAATATGGAATTTGACCCTTTTTTATTTTTATCTTATCGCACACCCCTAAATTATTAATCAGCCATCAAATATTCTTTAATTTTTCTTTTTGCACTAAATGCAAATTGAATTTCTTCACCAGTAGGAAAGAGAATCAATCTCTTCTTCAAATTTATACTTGTAATATTTTTCATATTAACTAAATAAGATTGAGAAACTTTAATAAAACCGGGTATTTTATCTTGTATATTCTTAATATCACCCGTAAATTCACTAATCTCATTTTTAGCAATAATTTTCAATCTATGCGGAAACGGCGTAGTAGAAATATAATAAATGTCGTCTGTATTTACTCTATAAAAATTATTACCTATTTGATAAGTAAAAATATTATTTTTCTTTTCAAGAAATTCTTCTAATTTATAAGCTGATTTTTCTAAATCTTGTGTTATTTTAGTTTGAATTTTAGCTTCTTCATTACTTTTTACAATATAATCCAATGCTTCTATTTGATATTCAAAAGTTAATAAGGCTAATTCATCATGAGTAGTTATAAATATAATCTGTGCGGTCTTCTGCTTGTTACGTATTAAATTTGCTAATTCAATTCCATTTTTATCATCTGGTTTCGAACTCAATTGAATATCTAAAAAATAAATGTCAGGAAGTTTAGAGCTAGAATTAATAAACTGAAATATTGACTCATAGGAATAAAAAGTGTTACTTATCTCAAATTTTTGATGTTCACTAGATAAAAATATACATGATTTTTTAATCATATAATTGATATGTTCATTTTGATCTCTATCATCTTCACAAATAGCGATTTTAAAAGTTCTCATCTATTCATCTACTCCAACTATATTTAAAGTAAAAATAAACCAATTATTATTTATTCGATAATTTACAAATAATGTAGGATATTTTTGTTTTAATTGATTAATATTTGAAAGTCCTAATCCTTGATGATTCTTCTTAGTAGAAAAACCAGTTTGTTGAATTTTAGACAGTTGAGGAATATTTTTTATTTTATTTCTAATCTCAAAAGTAAATGTTTTTCCATTTTGAAATATATATGCATTTATTTCACCAATTTGATTATTTTTACTTTCTTCAATTGCATTATCAAAAGCAATTCCAATAATTCTACTTAAATCAAAAGGATTAACTAGTTTATCTAAATTATCAATCTTAGTGGCACATTCAAAACTAAATTTTATATTATTTCTATCAATTTCATTTATTTTGCTAATCAAAATACTTTTAACTTGCAGATCCTTTACTCTTATCAAATCTTTGTATTCTTCAAAATTTTCTTGATCTAATTCATTTTCTGAATATCTGTCTAACTTATTAATTAATATATCATTATTATCTTCTTTAATAGCATTACGTAAGCTTATTAACATATTTCGATAATCATGTTTAAATCTACGTAATTTTTCTTCACTATATTCTAAGTTTTTCAAATATGACTTGAGGTTATTTTCTCTTTCTTTATTAAGTCTATCCTCTAATCGTCTATCAAATAACTTATTCTGAATATAGAATGCATATATCATAAACAAAAATTGAATAAATAAAAGGAGCGCAGTAATTAAAATTCCAGTTAAATCTTGATTTGCTTTCATACTTATTAAGCCAATTATATGGAGCGCTATAAATGCATAAACAATTAATCCAAGAAGAAGATAGTTTTTTTCTTTAATGAATAATTGGTATAATTTTACTCTTTTAATTAAAAAATAAACCAAAACATAATAAGTAACTGCTATTGGCACAAAATACGATGTAATTATTGGAAATGACAGTCCAATTAATCGTATAAACAAATCAGCCGCATAAGTAATCAAATTAGCAAATAAAATTGTACTAACTATTTTACTTAACTGGCTTTTCTTACTATAAAAAAATATTACTAAAATCAAAAAAATAGCTTGCCCAATTATAAAATCTAGAATAATTATACTAATCACTAAAATTATTATAATTTTTAGTATATCCTTTATACTACCTAGTCTATACTGATTTAATTCATAAAATATTAATAACTGATAACTATAGGAAAATAGAAATAGCAAATAAGTGAAAATAGCAAACATTATAACTACTCAAACTTTCTAAAATAAATCTTAGGATATCATCTATTTTTTCAATAGAAAAGAGGATGATTATTTTCATCCTCTCTTTTTACCACGTTCCAAACGAAGGGACATAGGCCCAATTAATATCCATATAAATTTTACTATTTCTATGAGTATTATTATATGATTCTAATTGCCATGCTACTGCTATACAAAACATAGAAATATGTAGAAGAATACGAATTTTCTACATATCAGAAAGATATATTTTTCCTTTAAAAGATTATTATTTTTAATACTATTGTTTACACTCTCAATTTCTTGTCGTGCCATTTGTACTTTTTCAGAAGAAATATTAGAATTTTCAGGAACATTTAGTACAAATGTATTATTTTCTACACTAACATATTTATCTAATTCATTTATATCAGTTTGAGATAGATTATTATTTACTGATTGTTGATTAGTTGGTGGCATTTCATCCGCTTGAACCTGATTAGAATAAATTAAAGATAATCCTAAACTAGCAGCTGCAATGACAAGATAATTTTTTATTTTCATTATTTTTTATTCCTTCTTTTAACTAAAAAAATAATTAAAAATATTAAACCAAAAATCAAACTATAAAAACTGATTGCATATAAAGCTAAATCCCAATTATCTTTTGAAAAGTAGACTAACATAAAATTTGCTATACTAAATCCTATAAAAATAATTGCTAACAAGAGCCAAATTCGTTGTGGCCGTTTTTTACTTATTAACAAAATAATGCCAAATATTATTAGGATTAGCACTATATCTATCATCATTTTTTCTCATCTCCGTTTTTGTTTTATAAGTACTATATAGTTCTTATCATTAAGCCTCTATTTATATTCAAATTCATTAACATTCTATTCAAATTCATTTATCTATATAAAAAGTTTTAATTTTAGCAAAAATAAAAAGTCGTTCAATCAAAACGACTTTTTATTCATGTTCAAGCAAATAAGTATTAGCCTTAGCCAAAATTGCTGATAAATCTTCAAATTTAAATTCTTTAAAGTTCTGTTTTCTAATTCTATCTTGCGCATCTCTATAATTTAACCATTCAGTCGATCTAATTTCACTTTCTTGCCGCTTTATTTTTTGACCAGCTTTATATTCTGCTAAAAATAGAGTTACTGTCTTTTCAATTTCGCTAGTGACCTTGTATGAATAACTCTCGTGAAAATCAAAATCAAATTCAGGCTTTAATCCTACTTCTTCAAAGACTTCCCTCCTTGCAGCATCCCGTTCTGTCTCACCTGCTTCAAGATGTCCCTTAGAAAATGCCCAAGCACTCTTGAATTGTTTATAAGGTTGACTTTGAATTAGTAAATATTGGATTTCTTCATTATTTTTACGCCAGATAATAGCGCCTGCAGAGTATTCTTGTTTCATAGTTGCTATCCTTTTCTACTACAAATCTTCCTTGAATCCACTTCTTGCCCATAGCCAAAGAGCAGCCTGAAAATCAATGGGTACATATTCTGTATCGTTTAAAGCTTCAATCCAAGCCTCTATTACATAATCTTGTACTTTTGAACTCTCTAATTCTTCATCTGTAATTAGTCCTAACCGATGTGTAGCTCTAATAATATGTCGATCAGTTGCAATATAAATTTTATCAGTGTTAATCAAAGGTAAATTCGTATATTGATACATCACATATAGCCAATAATTGCACAATTTTTTACCTGATAAGTACGGAAAATCTTTTTTCTTTTCAACCTGCATGTAGTGCCGTACCTTTTGAATGTCATTATCAAAATAGGCAAAAAAATCCGTTACTCTTCCATTAAAGTTATTAACTAAAGTCTGACACAACCTAATCCAAATTTGTGTTTGCTTATTTTTCTGCAAAGCCAAATTATATTTAGTCAAGGCATCTTGCACTTCAGTAAACTCTTTCTTTACTACTTCTCCTGGATTAAATACAAACTTAGTTTCATTATTTTCAAAAGTTGCTGTAGCACTTTTCCATAAGGTATTGGAATTTCTTTGATAATCCAGAGCTGTTGGTAAAGTATAGAAGATAGCATTTTCTTCAGAATTAGGATCTAACTTTTTAGGACGCGTATCTTCTGGTAGTTCACTTCCCCAATACCCATTTCTATAGAGCTTATTTAAATATTCCAGTTTCTTTAAAATTTCTTTCTTCATACTTCCCCTTATCCCAAACAAAAAACGCCTTGTCAGACACAATTATATCTAACAAAACGTCTTTATTTCTATCTTAATCTAAGCCGCACTTTTCAAAAATTTCATCAACATGCTTCAAGTGATAATGATAATCAAAAGCATCGTCTAGATCTTCTTCAGACAAGTAATTCATAACTTCACTGTCTTCAATTAACTTTCTAAATGAAGTTTGTTCTTGCCAAGACTTATTAGCTAGCTTTTGCACCATATCATAAGCCTTTTCACGTGATAAACCTGCTTCATCAATTAACTTCAAAAGCACACGTTGTGAATAGATCAAGCCATAAGTACGATCCATATTCTTGAGCATTGTTTCTGGGAAAACATCTAAGTTGGTTAAGATGCGGTTGAAACGGTTCAACATGTAGTCAATTCCAATGGTTGCATCAGGTAAAATTACACGTTCAGCACTTGAATGAGAAATATCTCTTTCATGCCATAAAGCTACATCTTCATAAGCTGGTACCATGTAGCCACGCATTACTCTCGCCATCCCGCATAAGTTTTCAGAACCAATTGGATTATGCTTATGAGGCATTGCAGAAGAGCCCTTTTGGCCAGCTCTAAAGTGTTCTTCAACTTCATGAATTTCACTTCTTTGCAAACCACGAATTTCAGTAGCCCAATTTTCAATACTGGTTGCAATTAAGGCAATTGTAGCAATGTAGTACGCATGTAAATCTCTTGGTAAAACTTGACTAGTTACAGGTTGCTGAGTTAAACCTAACTGCTTTAAAACGCTAGTTTCAACTGCTGGTGGCACATTTGCAAAAGTACCAACGGCACCAGAAATCTTACCAGATTCTACATCTTTAGCTGCTGCTTTAAAGCGTTCAATATCACGGTTAATCTCAGCATACCAGCGAGCAAGCTTCAAACCAAAAGTAGTTGGTTCTGCTTGAACACCGTGAGTACGGCCCATTCCAACAGTGTATTTGTACTTCTTAGCTTTTTCGGCAATAGTTTCTTTTAAAGCCTCTAAGTCTTTCAAAATGATCTCATTAGCTTGCTTTAAGATATAACCTTGTGCAGTATCCACAACATCAGTTGAAGTTAAGCCGAAGTGAACCCACTTCTTCTCTTCACCTAAACTTTCAGAAACTGTTCTCGTAAAAGCAACCACATCATGGTGGGTAATGGCTTCAAGTTCTGAAACACGCTCAACAGTAAAAGAAGCATTGTCTGCAATCTTCTTAGCATCTGCTTCTGGCACTTCACCAAGTTCTGCCCATGTGTTAGTTGCAGCGATTTCTACCTTTAACCAAGCAGCGTATTTATTTTCTAAGGACCAAATTTTGCCCATTTCTGGACGAGTATAACGTTCTAACATAAATTATTTTTCCCAAGGATTCTTCAAAACAATAGTTTGTTCACGGTCAGGACCAACTGAAACAGTAACTAGAGGAACACCTACTAATTCAGAAACGCGGTTCAAGAACTTCTTAGCATTTTCTGGTAAATCTTCCCAAGTCTTTACATTGGTAATATCTTCTTCCCATGCAGGAAGTTCTTCATAAACTGGCTTACATCTGTATAATTCCTTCAAACTTGCTGGGTAGTAGTCGATCTTTTCACCATCAAGTTCGTAAGCAGTGGCAATCTTAATCTTGTCAAAACCAGAAAAGACATCTAATAAGTTCAAACTTAAAGCGTTGATACCAGCAACACGCTTAGCGTGACGAAGAGCAACTGAATCAAACCAACCGACACGACGTGGACGACCAGTAACAGTACCGTATTCATGAGCAGTTTCACGAATGCGATCACCAACTTCATCTAATAATTCAGTTGGGAATGGTCCTTCACCAACACGAGTAGTGTAAGCCTTGCAGACACCAATAACAGTATCTAAGCGGTTAGCACCCATTCCGATACCAGAAGCAATCCCACCTGAAATAGTGTTTGAAGAAGTTACGTATGGATAAGTACCTTCATCAATATCAAGCATTACTCCTTGTGCACCTTCAAAAAGAACTTTTTCGTCGTTATCTAAAGCATCGTTTACAACTACTGAGGTATCAGTAACGTATTTCTTCATCTTTTGACCGTATTCAAGGTACTTTTCAAAGATGTCTTCAAATTTAAGTTCAGGCTTACCGTAAACCTTAGTGAATAAAGCATTCTTTTCAGCTAAATTAGTACGTAACTTCTCTTCAAAAGTATCTCTTTCAAGTAAATCGCAAACACGGATACCAGTTCTTGAAGCCTTATCCATGTAACAAGGACCGATACCATTCTTGGTAGTTCCGATCTTCTTGTCACCCTTTGCTTCTTCTTGATAAGTATCTTGCAAAATGTGGTAAGGCATAATAATGTGTGCGCGGTTAGAAATCTTCAAGCCGCTAATGTCGATACCTTCTTTTTCAAGGTTATCTAATTCTCCGAACATTACTTCTGGATTGATAACTACACCATTACCAATTACAGCACCCTTCTTAGCAGCAAAAATTCCAGATGGAATTAGGCGCATTTTGAAAGTCTTATCACCGATTTCAATTGTATGGCCGGCATTATTACCACCATTTGAACGAACAGCCATTGCTGCTTCTTTACTTAAGAAATCGGTAATTTTACCCTTTCCTTCGTCGCCCCATTGACTACCTACAACTGCTATTGCTGTCATTTGATTTCACCTCATAAAAATCATTTTCTTAAAACCGAAGACTAGTTTAACAATCTATATCTTAATAGTCAATTGATTTCCGAACATTTTTAATAATCAATAAAATAAATATTCATTTTTATTCTTGACTTTGACTAACTTCACCCGTATATTAACTCATGTAGTTTTTAAAGAGCACGAGGTAAATTAAATGAGCAATTATTTTAGTATGGAAGCTTTCGATTATGATGACATCCAACTTGTACCTAATAAATGTATTATTAAGAGCCGCAGCGAGGCTGATACAGGAGTTAAATTTGGAAGTCGAACATTTAAAATCCCAGTTGTTCCTGCAAACATGGAAAGTGTTATCGACGAAGATTTAGCCATCTGGCTTGCAGAACATGGCTACTATTATGTTATGCACCGTTTTTACCCAGAAAAACGCGCTGACTTCATTAAGATGATGCACGATAAGGGATTATTTGCTTCAATTTCAGTTGGAATTAAGGATAGCGAATACGACTTCATCGACTATCTTGCTAAGGAAAATATTATTCCAGAATATACAACAATTGATGTGGCACATGGTCATTCCGACTATGTCATTAAAATGATCAAGTATATTAAGGAAAAATTACCTGATACCTTCTTAACGGCTGGTAATATTGCTACTCCTGAAGCAGTTCGTGAATTAGAAAATGCTGGAGCTGACGCAACTAAGGTTGGTGTGGGACCTGGTAGAGCCTGCATCACAAAGCTTAAGACCGGTTTTGGTACTGGTGGCTGGCAATTAGCAGCGCTTAGAATGTGTTCTAAAGCAGCTAGAAAGCCTTTAATTGCCGATGGCGGAATTCGCCATAATGGTGATATTGCTAAGTCTGTTCGCTTCGGTTCTTCTATGGTTATGATTGGCTCACTTTTTGCTGGTCATGAAGAATCTCCTGGTAACTTAATTACTATTGATGGTAAGCGTTATAAACAATACTGGGGTTCAGCTTCTGAAGTTCAAAAAGGCGCCTACCGCAATGTTGAAGGAAAGCAAATGTTAGTTCCATACCGTGGCTCAATTAAAGATACCTTACGTGAGATGCAAGAAGATCTCCAGTCTTCAATTTCTTATGCTGGTGGAAAAGATCTAAGTGCAATTAGAGTAGTAGATTATGTTATTGTTAAATCTTCTATCTTCGATGGAGATAAATAATAAAACTAAGATAGACCACAAAATATTAATACTCAGAAATAACGATAGTAAAACGCTATCGTTATTTTTATTTTGGGCTTATTAATTTGATGTAAACTAGGCTTATCACAACCTTTAGAAAGCTGGCAGAAAATGATTAAAACGGCCAAACAAGTTTTAGCCAAACCATTTACATCAAATTTTTTCTTTATCTTTTTGCAAGGAATTATCATTGGATTAATTACTGGCCTAATTGTTGGGACTTTCCGGTGGATTATTGACCACACAATGAAATTTCTATTTTTTATCTATCCTTTAATGCGTCAAAAGCCGATCTATCTTGTTCCTTACCTGCTTGGGAGCATGATAATTTGTCTGATTCTTGCTCAAGTTATTAAACCAGTCCTCAACAATATTACTGGTTCAGGTGTTCCTCAAGTTGAAGCCATAATGCTTGATGAAAATAAAATGAATTGGTGGAGCATCTTGTGGCGTAAGTTTGTTGGGGGGCTTTTAGCAATTTGTCCGGGACTTTTTCTTGGACGAGAAGGTCCTTGTATTCAAATGGGCGCTATGGTTGGACAAGCTTTTGGTCAGAATCTTTTTCATGCCGATGATGAAGATCTTAAGAGACTCCAGGGATGCGGGATTGCTGCTGGCTTAAGTGCAGCTTTCTCAGCTCCATTAGCTGGGGTCTTCTTCTTAGTAGAAGAAATAACCTTTAGTTTTGATCCGAAAGAATGCCTAACTGCTCTAGCTGCTGCAATGACATCTGACCTAATGACATTATGCTTTTTTGGCACTACTCCCTGCCTTTATCTTCCCTTAGATAGGTCTTTACCTTTAACTTCTTATTGGTTTGTAATCTTAATGGGAGGTCTTTTGGGCTTACTTGCTTATTTCTACCAATACTGCCTCTTAAGCCTTAAACCCATTTATTCAAAACTTACTATCATCCCTAAAATCTACCACAGTATTATTCCGCTAATCTTAGTAATTCCAATTGGCCTTTGGAATGCGAAGCTGCTTGGCGGTTCTCACGATTTTATCTCTGGTCTTTTTGAACCAACCTTTATGAAAAATATCCAAACTGGGATGCTAAGTTTAACTTTGTTGCCACTTATTTGGTTTATTGTTCGCTTTATTTTTTCAATGATCTCATATGGTGCCTCAGTTCCTGGTGGTATTTTTATGCCAATTCTTGTTTTAGGAGCCTTACTAGGTGTTATCTTCGCCGTGATTATGATTCACTCCGGAATTGCTCCAAAGCGTTGCTATGGCATTATTATTGTTACCTCCATGTGTGCTTACTTTGGTGCTATTGAAAAAGCACCCTTTACTGCTTTAACCCTGCTAACAGAAATGGTTGGCTCAGTTGAACAGATCTTTCCAATGCTCGTGGCAACTTTTATTGCTTATTTCGTTTTAGATCTCTTAGGTGGAAAACCAATCTACGAGGCCTTAAGAATTCAAATGGATTTTCAGAAGTTATATGCTCCCAAACGTTAAAAATACAACTGACAAATAACCCTCACAACAAAAAAGATGTCGTTAATCTTCGCATTACGCGTTGATTAAACAACATCTTTTTTTAATATTTCTACAAGTTGATCATAATGCTGAAGGCTAAGCCCCAAATAATAGCATAAATGACAACAATCATTACTAGGTAAATTACTGCACCCCAGAATGGATCGTGGATCATCTTTTCGGTTCCTGGATCAGGACAAACAACCAGTAAGAATGAACCTAAAGAAAACAGTGCATAGAAGATCCAGACTAAGGCTTCTCCAAATCCAAGCAAGCCTGAACTTAAGCTTAGAATTAAGAAGAAGAATGCACAAATTACAATCCAGAAATTCCAGTTAGTTACTTGTGCAACCTTGTTGACATACTGCCAAAAGCCACCGGTACTACCGAACACGAACAAGTGACCAACCATGGAACAAAGAATCGTAATAATTTGAACACAGAACAGAATTACGATTGACCAGAAGGTAAAACCTGATGCATGATGGATCAGCGTAATATCAAACATATTAGCAATATAATTACTAGTAATAGCTAAACCAATGAATAATACAATATCTTCACCTAATAAGGTAACGACTCCGTACCACTTTTCCCCTAGGTTGTGGCCGAGAGGATAGCGCCATGACTCTACCAGCCAACGCCAATATGTGTTAGGAGTTTCCTCTTGTGGAGCTTGAACTTCATCTCTCATAATAAATTCCTCCTCAAGATTATTGATCTTTCAATTCTTATTATAACAATAATCCTTATTTATAGGCAGAATAAGGTCTTTTAAAGTCAAAAAGTATCAAAAAAGCAAGTAACTATTAAATTACTTACTTTCAATGAAATGTTAAACAACCTTTTATGTAAAAATAAAAGAAAAGTGGATTAGGGTTTTCACCCTAATTAAAAATCAAACTGTTATTTATTATTCTTTGGAGTATCAGCCTTTTTCCATTTTAGGCTGTTTAGATCACCTCCTTTAAAGAAGGCGCGATAATCATCTACCGTGTTTTCGGGTTCTGAAGTTGAATTTTCGTTATCTACCGTGTCTTTGGATCCAGAATCTGAATTTTTGCCTTCATCAGATTTAGGATATTTACAATTAGGAATGAATACATGATGAAGTTCTTTAGAGTTCTGTATATCTATGATTCTTATTCGTGTACCAATCGGAACTATATCAGTCCATTCTTTACAAATTGCTTCCGCTTCATAGTAACAAGGCTTATTGTCCCGAGCTTCATTTTCAAAATCTAATTGAGATTTCCTCTCAGTATTAGAAATTTCATTTGCTTCTTTAACTTGAGAATAAATATTAATATTATTGACATTCTGATTACTTCCAAGAATATCCCCAATATAAGATGTTAAGCGTGTAAACCTGCCAAAAACATGGCCCGCATCAATACAATATGTAGCTGAGAGGTTTTCTTCATAATTTTTAGATAAGGCTTCCCGCATAAGAGTGTCAAGAAGCATAGCCTTGTTTCCCTTTTCTTTTTTTCTCTTATTTATCCACGATTCTTTATGGGAAACATCCTCAGGAACATATTCTTTCATATTCTCTGACAGACAACCACGCCAACCAGTAATTATTACTCTCCCATATTCATAATGGCACACAGGAAGAATAATCTGGTTATGTGATGAAAAGTCTTCTATGATCTTGGCTGGCTTTTTATTATCTGTTAGCCTGAAGTAATTATTGTTATTACCCTCAGTATACTCAATACTGTAATTACGTAGCTGCTTAACTTCACCTAAGTTCTCATCTTCTTCAAACCCAAGGCGCTTCAGCACTTCTTTTTCTTTCATAAAAAGACTAGTTACGCTTTCTCTTCTTGTCGCCCACTAAAGAGCCTAGGCCTAGGGATGCTAAAGACAATCCTGCTAAAGCAGCAAATACGCTAAGCTTATCGTTAGCACCAGTTTGTGGTAATGAATTCTTAGATGCATTAGCTTGGGCAACTAACTTCTTAGTTTGAGGACTTAAAACAGATGCATTATTTGATCTTACTACAGTGTTAGTTAAGACTTCACTTCTTTGGGTAGTAGATACAGCAGCTGCTGGAGCTACTAAGCTAGAAGTGCCAGCTTGAACACTAGTAGTTGTAGTAGCAGTATGCTTAGGAGCTGAAACATTATCTAAAGCCTTATTGATTTGAGCATCAAGAGCAGCACGTTTTTGGTCTGCCTTTTGCTTGTTGATTGTAGTATTTAATTGCTTGATCTTAGATTCATAGTTAGTGATAGCTGTTGATAAGTCTTCAATGTGGTTATTCAACTTAGTCAGTTCATCTTGAGCTGCTTGGTATTCTTTATCAGTCTTAGCAGCGTCTTCTTTTGCTTCGTTATAAGCTTTAGTCTTAGCTGCTAATTCAGCATTTGCCTTGTTCAAGTTATCAATTACATCTTTATGGGTGCTTACATATTCATCATATGCAGCTTTAGCCTTAGCTAAGTTAGCGTCAGCTTGTTCCTTAGTAGTTTTAGCAGTTGATAACTTAGCTTTCAATTCATCTAAATGAGAAGAAATAGCTGATAATTCACTTGTTGCCTTGTCTAAGTTAGCTTTGCTTTCTGTTACTGCACTTTCAGCCCTACTCTTTGCACTGTTAAGATCATTTAGCTTAGCTGTTAACTTATCTAAGTTGGCTTTAGCAGCGTTAAATTGAGCAAGAAGATCTTTATTCTTAGCTTGGTAAGTAGCCAAATCAGCTTCTGCCTTAGATTGAGTCTTATCTAGGGATGCTTGTTTATTCTTCAATTCTTGAACGCGACCTGGTAGAACTGCAATCTTCTTGTCTGCATCTGCCTTAGTTGCTTTTGCGTCTGCAAGAGTCTTGTTAGTATCACTAATTGATTTAGTCAAATCACTAATGCGAGTGTTAAGTCCTTTAATGTCGTTAGTTAAAACGTTAATTTGGTTATCTAAGTTAGCTTTCTTAGGAGTTAACGTGTTTACTAAAGCGAAGTTATCAGTGTATTGCTTTTTCAATTCACTCTTGTCATCAGTTAATGGAATAGTTGCATTAACATTAAATACTTTTGGATCGAGAACCATGGATTCATGAACATTAACTACGTGGATGTCCATGTCGTCAAAGCCCCAACGATCTTTTGTTGGTTTCACACTGAAACTAATTGCGGCATAGTTTTTACCTTTTGCACTATAATTGAAATACTCTTGTGACAAAATACCATATGCATGAAGCCATTCATTATAATTGAATGCGAATCGTTTAACTGCATTATATACTTGGTTCTTCAAATGATCCATATCATCTAATCGATTATTGTAATCACTTTGTGAATGATTATACGATAGTGCGACATTATAAGCTAGTTCTTGTAATGATTGAGTACTACCGTCAGCCTTCATTCGTTTAGCTTGTTCAAATGTTGGTTCTGTTTGCCCAAAACGATCAGTCATCATATTTTCATATAATTGACCAGATTTGCTAAATGATCCATCTCTATGCATTTTTGATTGCAAACCATATTGATGTGCTAATTCATTAATTGCTTCACTATCGTGGCCATCTTTATCGGAATCCCAATCATCTTTCACATATCTATCTGCGATAGCGTTTGCAAAGTTTAATGCTGAATCGTTAAACGTCCAGGGATCTACGCCAATTTGGCTTCTTAATTGATTAATCAAATCAATACCAAACTTATTTAATTCGATTTGGTCAGCTCTTGACATATGCTTTAAATCAACCATATGATTCTTTTCAGCTTCATTATGCGTGTATTCGTTTTGCGTCCAGCCAATCCAGCTTGCAGCTTCCATTTCTTTGTAGTAATCATCGGTATGTGATTTGCCATTCCATCTCTTCACAGTATCCTTATAAACTTGCGGCATGACCATAGTGTTGACTACCGCATCTTTATCCGCATCTAATTCGGCTTTTGCGATGTTCATCTGGTTTTGTGCGGTTTGCAAATCTTTAGCTACTTGATCTCTTTGACTAGTTAAGTCGCTAGCTTGTTTTTGCTTTGAACTTAATTCACTCTTTGCGCCATTTAATGCGCTAGTATCTCTATTTAATTTTGCTTGTGCATTATTAATAGTTTCTGCTGCTTTATTTGCAGTGTCTTGTGTAGTCTTTAACTCGTTTTGTGCTTTAGTTAATTCCTTAGCATTTTCTTGTGCAGCCTTCTGTGCATCTTGTGCTTCTTTAGCTTGTCTATCTAATTCGGCTTTTACTGGCTGATAATCCTTATTTACAGCATCATAAGTCTTTTGAGCTTGTTCAACTTGCCCTTGAGTTTTACTGATTTCTTCATTAGTCTTGTTCAAAGTTTCAGTATTAGTCTTTAATGCGTCTTCTTGCCCTTTTTGATTGTTTAAAGCTTCTGCTTGTTTAGTATTTTGAACATTAATTTGTTCTTGAGTGGTTTGAACATCAGCGTTAGCTTTATTCACATCGTTTTGTGCAGACTTAACATTATTTTCGTAAGACGCATCATAATTTGCTTGAGCGTTAGCTTGAGCATTTTGAGCAGTCTTTAATTGATCTTGAGCGTTAGCTAAACCTGATTGAGCTGATTGATTATTTGAATCTGCAGTTAAGACTTTTGCTTGAGCATCTGGAACTTTACGAACAGCATTGTCACGATCTGCTTGTACTTTATTTAACTGATCTTGAGTTTGAATTAAATCTTTTCGATTTTGATCAATTGTCTTTTGTGCTGCATTCTTATCAGCTTGCTTTTGAACTTCAGCCGCATGAGCGTTTTGAGTATTAACGCCAGCTACTGCACCAGCAGCAAGTACGGCAGCCGAAACATACATTAACTTACTATTTTTACTTTTCATTCTTACTCCTCCGAATATAATTAAATAACTGGTTTCGATCTAAAAGGTAGACACAAGCCTAGTTTACCCCCCCCCATTTTTTATTTTGTCAAGGTGTTTTACGAACAAAGCAAAAAAACCAAACGACATCGAAGAAAAACATTGTTCTTCAACATCATTTGGTTCTTTATAAAATAACTTATTCTGTTAACTATTCACTCTTGTGCATTGTCTAGCTCTTACTTCAACATGCTATAGGCATATGGCAACTCAAGTGATGGATCTGCATTCAAGTTCACATCACTAAACTTACCTGCTTGATACAAGTTATAAGCAGCTGCCCCAATCATTGCCGCATTATCTCCGCAAAGCTTCAAGTCTGGTAAGATCACCTTTGGCTTAATATCAGCAGGCAACTTTTCAATCTCTTCTGCTAATCGATCCCGTAAGCCATGGTTTGCGGCGACCCCGCCGCCTAGAATAAAGGTCTTTGGCTTATATTCCTTAATGGCCCTAATTGTCTTGTGACTTAACACATCAACAACTGAAGCTTGGAAGCTTGCAGCTAGGTCATACTTATTAAGCTCTTCATGAATTTGATCTGCATGGTGGCAAGTATTAATGAAGGCACTCTTAAGACCTGAGAAGGAGAAGTCATAGTCATCATCTTCCATCATTGCTCTTGGGAAGTGGAAGGTATCTTTCCCCTTATGTGCCCATTCATCAATGGTCTTACCTGCTGGGTAATTAACACCCAAAACGCGGCCGATCTTATCATAGGCTTCACCAGCTGCATCATCCCTCGTATCACCCACAATTTCAAAGTGGATCGGATCCTTCATCAAGACAATCTCAGTATGTCCACCAGACACCTGCAAAGCAAGAGCTGGATATTCAATCTCATCCTTTAATTGCGCTGCCATAATGTGGCCCATAATGTGGTCAACGCCAATTAACGGAATTCCAGTTGCCATTGAAGCTGCCTTTGCTGCACTAACACCAATCAAAAGTGCCCCAACTAGACCTGGTCCATAGGTGACCGCAATTGCATCAATATCAGCCCAAGTCGCATTTGCTTCATCTAAAGCTTCCTTAGTAATCTGCGTAATTACTTCAATATGGTGACGACTTGCTACTTCTGGCACAACCCCACCAAAGCGTTGGTGACTTTTAATTTGAGTAGCTACAATTAAGCTTTCGATTTCACGACCATTTTTAATCACAGCAGTTGAAGTTTCATCACATGAGCTTTCAAATGCTAAAATTCGAACATCTTTTTTAGTCACTTTATCTCTTCCTATTCTTAATCTGTCAATTCTTTAATCATGCTAATCGCATCTGCTTGTTCAGTAGTATAGTAGTTCTTCCGGATAAAGTTATCCTTAAAGCCTAACTTACGATACAAACTCTGAGCATTATAGTTATCGCTGCGTACCTCTAAAGTCATCTGAACTGCGCGATTTTTCTGAGCAATCTCAATCATGGTTCTGAGCAAGAACTCACCAATTCCTCTTCGTTGATAGGTAGGCTTTACCGCAATATTGGTAATATGTCCTTCTTGAGCCTGCATTCTCATCCCCACAAAGCCCACCAAAGTCGAGCCTTGATAAACTACCAAGTACAAGGAATTAGCATGCTTCTTTAATTCACTCTTAAAAGAAAATCGACTCCAAGGCGTCCGTCCAAAATACACTTCTTGCTCTAACCCTAACAAGTCCGCAATATTCTCATCGCTAGCCTTCATAACCTGATAAGTTTCATTATTCAGTCTCAAGGCAAAAGGCGTAAAGCTGAGGTCGATTTCTATCGGATGGAAAAATAAACTAAACTTCTTCAACATAGTCGCTATCAGGACCAAATGCCTTTCCAGTCTTATTATGCCAGTCCATTTCAGCTTGCGTACGTCTCAAATATTTTGGCACCATCTTATCAGGATCTACTGCTTCTTTATTAAGAGCTAACTTTCCAATTTCACCAGCATGAATTTGGTTGTCGCCAGCATCTTGAGTGAAATTGTCTGAACCTAGTAAGTCCTTAATTTCATCTTGGTATTTTTCAATTGGGCTACCAACAAAGATAACTTGTTCAGATAAGCCAAGGTCTTTCACCTTATTCATCAAGTCATCTAAATGATAGTGACCATCAGGAACTAGATTCTCTAACTTGCCGTTAGCCTTATGATAAACGCCAGCAAAGAAGTTCTTGTTACGAGCATCTAATTCACTCACGATTAAGCCATCGCTTGCGCCGTTAGCTAATGCTGCTAAAGTTGATACTCCAACTAAGTCTTTATTTAAAATAGAAGCAAACATCTTCGCAGTAGTAATTCCAATTCTTAAACCAGTATAAGAACCAGGACCTTCTGCAACTGCAAAACGATCAATATCTTTTAAAGTAAGATCATTTTCCTTCAACAATTCATTAATTAAAGGATCTAAATGTTCACTATGATTTCGATGATCTTCTTCGTTCTTTTCCCAAATTTTATCTCCATCATTCAAAGCTACGCTCAAATGATTGGTTGCAGTAGTAATACTTAATATTTTCATTTAAATTCTATCCTTATTATTATCGAAATTACCTTCTTATTTTAACACGTTGAAGAGCATTTAAAATCACGTAAAGAACGACAATTTGAATCCAAGGAGTGATCAACTCTTTTAGAATTCTTTGTAGAAATGCTGCTCTTAAATCTAAGCCATATAATAGATGAATCCAGTAAGTATTCATTAAGACATTAACCACTAAGGTAACTAATAAGGTTGAGGCAATAATACGCCACCACTTAATTGGTTTTTGATATAAGAAGAGGGCGTAAATTACCACACCAACAATTGCTGACAGCGTAAAGCCCGGGAAGAAGCCTCCCTCAACTCCAAAAATCGCTGACCGCAATAAGTCACTAACTAATGCCCCAATTCCGCCCCACAAGGGACCAAAATAATAAGCAAGCAATGCACTTCCAATAAATCCTAAACCTACCTTTAAGGTTGATGGGCCAAAAGATATCTTCTCAAGCACAATATCCATTGCTACAAAGAGTGCCAGGGTAACTAACCCCTGCAAATCTAATTTCTTTATTCCTGCCTTCATTGGCATCCCTACCTTTCAAAAAAAGCACGACTGTACTAACAACAAGTCATGCCTTTAATTTTCTTTCCAATTAATTTCAGCCAAGGCAGACACCTCACCCTGATTAGAAATTAAATGATACGAAGTCAATGTATCTTGGTCAAGCTCTACTTCTGCTAGTGCTTGATCTCCGTATTGAACTTCTTTTTTAAATGAAATATCAATACTTTTAACAGTATGAGAATTCAAGAACTCTCTTGGCAAGGTATCAATCATCCAATCAAAATAAATACTATTAGTTAAATGATGGTTTGTATCTAAATCATAATATCTAACAGTATATTTTTTACTTGAGCGATATTCTTTTAAGGGACGTAATCTCTTAAAGCGCGGCATATGTTTCAAGTATGGATTTCCAAATTTCTGCATCATTTGGTCATCTGCTTCAGTAATTTTGCGATTTTTTAAATCTAAAATTACCCATTGGCTTTTGACATCCACTATCTTTTTGTTAGTAGAATCAATTATACCAAAATCTCTGTATTCAAAAAAGCGATTATATCCACTACCGTTGGTAGTAACAGTAATTTTTTCACCAGCTTCAGGCAAGCGATCAATATCAAGATGATACTCAACTACAACCCAGCCTAGATTTTGCTTTAGTAAATCATGAATTCCAGCACCACCTGCTGTTAATTGATCATTTGAAACCTGCATAAAATGCTCAATTAAATGAGGAAGTTGAATTTTTCCTGTTTCATCACAATCACCATAGCTAACTTGGTGCTCTTCTTTAAAAATCTTTTCCATCTTAATCCTCGTGCTTAATTTTGATGGTATTTGTCATAAAGTTCATTCTTTGAAACCTTATTTGCCTTAGCAACTGACTTAATCGCATCTTTTTTACTTTCACCAGCTGCTACTTGGTCGGCTACTTGCTTGATTAACTCATCCCAAGAAAGTTGCTTTTCTTCCTCTTCATTAGGAGAAACTAAAACCACAAATTCACCTCGTGGATCGTTCTCAGTGAAGTATTCATTAATTTCACTGATTGATCCTCTGATATATTCTTCATGAATCTTAGTTAATTCACGAGCCAAGGCAATTTTTCGATCTGGCTTAATTACTTCAGCTAAAGTCTTCAAGGTCTTCTTCAAGCGATGCGGTGCTTCATAAAAGATTGAAGTAGCACGCGAAGTGTTCATCATTTCAAAGTACTTCTTTTGCTCACTGCTCTTACGCGGTAAAAAACCATAATAAGTAAAGGGTTGTGCATCAAAGCCAGAAGCAATTAGGGCAGTCGCAAAAGCTGAAGGACCCGGAAGAGAGACAACAGGAATATCATTTTTGATACATTCTTGCACCAAGACATAACCTGGGTCTGAGATTACCGGCATTCCAGCATCAGAGATCTCAGCAATTGTCTTTCCTTCCTTAAGCAGCTTAATCAATTCTGGAGCGCGTTCTTTAGAATTATACTTATGAAAAGAAATCATCTTATTATGAACGCCAATCTTTTCAAGCAAGATCCCACTAGTTCGGGTATCTTCAGCTGCAATGTAGTCAGCTTCAGTTAGAATTCTTTTAGCTCTTAAAGTAATATCTTCTAAATTTCCAATTGGAGTAGGGACAAGATACAGACGTCCCTTATCTTTTTTATTAAAACTACTCTGCACTTGCATAATTTTTATCCCCTACTCTTTTGTCCGTGATTTACAAAATTATCTAAAATATCTAAGCAGAACATGCAATCTTCACCTGATTCACGGTGAGAACCATAGTACATATTGCAGATATGGTAACCAGAATCGTAAATATTTCTCAGTGACTTCAAACCAGCTTGCGACTTATTCTCAGCTGGTTCTTTATTTGCATCTAGCTTACTAATTTTTTCTCTTAATAGTTGGTTTTCAACTTTTAATTCTGTATTTTCTTTCAGTACTTCAAGCATGTCATTTTCCAGACCGGCAACAGTTTTTGTCATTGCCTGAAGATTGTGCTGTAATTGTGACAATTGTGAAAATGGATCCACTCAAAAACACCTACCGTTCAAAACTCAATACTAAATAATCTAATGTATTGTGGAAACTAACATTACTAGCTCGCATCTTATCGCAAGTCATTAATAACTCTAATAAAGATGCACTTTCCCTTAACTTTTTACCAGCTTCTAAACTCTTCATAGTCAAAGTCTTAAGCTGATAAAAAACAAACTTTTGATTCGCTGGCTTAGTAGCAAGACTACTAATCTGATTCACACGCACCAAGGCTAAATCATTATGTTCTAATAATTCTTGAAACAAGTATCTACTCTCTTCTTCAAGCTTACCTGTATCGCCTAGATCATCAATTTCTTCATCTGTTAAGCCATATTCAAGTAATTGTGCTCTTTTACTATCAATCTTTTCATCAGAAAAATTAAGAATCTGCGTTCTAGATTTAACTGTTGGTAAAATTTGATTTTCATTATTTGTGATCAGAATCGTAACTACTGGTGCTACTGGTTCTTCTAATAAATTAAGCAAGGCGTTGCTTGCAGCTAAAGTTAATTTTTCCGCATTTTCAATTATAAAAAAGCGGCGATTTCCTTCAACAGGGCTCTTAGCAAGTTCTTCTTTTAAAGGACGAATCTGATCAATTGAGAGAGTCTGCTTACCTTCTAGTTTTACTAAGAAGACATCTGGATGATTTCCATCTAAGATTCTCTGACAATTGTTACAAGTTCCATCTGGCTTATCTTCTCCCAAGCAATTAAAAAGGCAGGCCAGCCAGTAAGCTGTATTTATGCCCTTCTTTTGCATGGGATCAACAAACAAGTAACTGTGGGCAACTTTTTTATTTAAATATGCATCCCTTAAAAGATCAGCCTGCTTTTGGCCGATATTTTTTAAATTAATCATTAAAAGTGCTTAAATTCCTCAACTGGTAATACAAAGACAGTCGCTCCACCAACAGTAACTTGAACTGGTTTTCCAAGCATGGAAGTGCCTGCAGCATCCATGTTCATATTCGAGACATATTGTTCTCTAGTATGGGAGCTCTTTTTAATGATTTCTAATACTTCATTTACACGGTCATCTTCAATACCCACGATAAAAGTTGTATTCCCTGCTCTCAAAAAGCCACCGCTGGTAGCTAATTTAGTTGCACGAACATCATTTTGAATAAATTCTTTTGCTAGGGTATCTGCATCTTTATCCTGTACAATTGCTAAAACAAGTTTCATTCTTACCAAATCCTTACATAAAAATATCAGGTAATTGTTTTCTTATTATTTTAACACTATTAGCTGCAACATCCTTGATCGGCAAATTAGCATCTACTTTTTTAATTCGATCAGGATAGCGTTCAAGTAATTCACGATAACCAGCATAGACCTTATTATGGAAGTCAATTTTTTCTTGTTCAAGTCGATCTTCTTGACCAGCGCGCTCTTTTTCAATTCTAGCTAAACCAACAGCTGGATCTAGGTCTAAGAAGATGGTTAAATCAGGCTCAAGTCCGCCAGTTCCGAAATCATTAATTTGCTTTACTTCTTCAATGCCTAGATTTCTACCTACACCTTGGTAAGCGAGTGAACTATCAATAAATCTATCTGATAAGACGACCTTACCCGCTGCTAAGGCTGGACGAATCACTTCACTTACGTGTTGACTTCTTTGAGCTGCATAAAGCAAAGCCTCAGTTCGATTGTCCATTTCTTTATTTTCTGGGTCTAAAATAATTGTTCTGATATTTTCTGAAATTTTAGATCCACCTGGCTCACGCGTGACAAGAGTCCGTTCTTGTAAACTTTGTGGTAATTGCTTAATTATTTCGTTAATAACTGTAGTTTTTCCTGCCCCATCTGGGCCTTCAAATGTAATTAAATATCCTCTCATGTCTACCCCCACTTGGCATTGTACTGTAAAAGAAAAAAGAAAGACAGACTTGTTTTTTCAAGATTATTTATTTTTCCACAAAAAAAGTCCACCGCAGTGGACTACATTATCTAGTAATAACGCTTGATGAGCTACTAGATTTAGTGTTTCTTCTTCTTGCTTCTTCATACAAAAAAATAAATTTTGCATGGAGAATTTTATTTAAAACTCGATTATCAAATGAATAATCAATTGTCGTTTGATCGAAAACTTTTTGTTCAGCAAGTTGTCTTTGCAGTTGAGCAACAATTCTTAGTAATCGTTCGTCGCCTGCTTTTTTAACTTTGTTCCTTTTTCCAATCATAGATCTGTTCTCCCTTGAACAGCGCGCTTCAAAGTAATTGAGTTGGCGTATTCAATATCGCTACCTACGGCTAAACCAGCAGCAAGACGCGTTACCTTTAAGCCAGCTGGCTTAATCAGCTTAGCTAGATACATAGCAGTTGCTTCACCTTCTGGGCTGGAGTTTAGGGCAAGAATAACTTCTTTAACTTCATCTTGTTTTTGAAGTCTGGTAATTAAACTTTTAATGTTAATTTCTTCTGGGCCTACTCCATCCATTGGGGACAAGACTCCATGTAAGACATGGTACAAGCCATTATATTCGCCCATTTCCTCAAAAGCCATGACATCTTTTGGCTGCTCAACTACCATTATCGTTGAACGGTCACGGTTTTGATCGCGGCAAATCTCGCATGGATCACTTTCAGTAATATTCCCACAAATAGAACAAGAATGAAGATTTTCTTTTACCTGCATTAATGACTTAGAAAAGTCTTCCACGTCATCTTCCGGCATGTCCATTGTGTAAAAGGCTAAACGTGTTGCTGTTTTTT
Organism: uncultured Lactobacillus sp.; assembly: GCA_910589675.1. Classification (GTDB taxonomy): domain Bacteria; phylum Bacillota; class Bacilli; order Lactobacillales; family Lactobacillaceae; genus Lactobacillus. Next base: position 24,834 of record CAJUTO010000007.1, read on the forward strand.
CACCAATACCAGGCAGCTTCATGTAATTATCAATTAAACGGGCAATTGGTAATGGATATTGCATCTTACATCAAACCTTTAGTGTATTTGCCCATTGATGCTTGAGTAGCATCATCTACTGCCTTGATTCCCTTGTTTACAGCATCGATAACAAGATCTTGAAGCATATCTGGATCATCTGGATCGATTGCTTCCTTATTAATCTTCAAGTCTTTTAGTTTACGGTCGCCGCTAAAAGTAGCAACTACCATGTCATCTGCAGACTTACCAACAAATTCTTGAGTAGCTAAATTTGCTTGTTCAGCTTCCATTTGTTGTTGCATCTTCTTAGCTTGCTTAATTAAACCTTGCATGTTACCCATGCCCATACCACCAAAATTAGGTCTCTTACCCATAGTTTTCTCTCCTTAATCTTTAATCTGTGCTAGATCGCCAAACAATTCTTTAGCCTTATCAATGACTTCTTTTTTTGCTTGAGGATCTATCTGATTACCATTTGCTTCTTGTTCAGATTTTTCTAGTCTTTGAAATTTTTTAGCAAGTAACTCTTCTTTATGACTTGCCACAAAATCATGCCGTACTTTCAACCATGAAGAATCTGCAACTAAAACAATACTATAATTATGCTTTGTTAGCTTCGCAATTTCAGTTTCAAGTTGAGAAATTAGATCTCCGTCTTGATTTGCTCGCTCAAACCATAATTCATACTTACATTTTAAAACAATTTGCTCGTGACTTGCAGCCACAGGATCTAAAACTTCCATTACAGCTCTTTGAGATACTTTTAGAGTAGACAGTAAGTCTGGCCAAATATCTTTTACTGTATTTAGGTCTTCCTTAGTGGCATTTTCAAGCACATGATATACCTGCCGGCGGTTATTTTCTTGAGCCGCTTGGCTATTAGAACTAGCCTTTCTTCTTTTCGACTTTTGTTCTGGTTTATTTTCTTTATCGGCAAGGCGCTTAATTTGCGACTTAGTTTCAGTTTTAATTGTGCCAGAAAAGTCTGAAGTAGTACTTCTAGCAGGTGCCTGCCTATTTTTCAATTCCGCAACTTGCTTACTTAAAATGTCAATTTGATTTTTTAGAGTTTGAACAACATCTGACGAAATTGCTTCAGCTTGTTGAGGTGTATTATCAGCTTTTGCTGGAGCTTGAGTTACTTGAACCACAAATACATCCAGCGGAATTTGTTGCTGGTTAGTGTAGCGCAAGTCATTTAAGGCATTATTAGCTGCTTGTACGAGTGAGTAGAATTTTTCTTCTGGAATTTTAGCTAATTCGGAAGCATAATTCTCAGTTAAAAAAGTTTCTTCCTTATTACTCTTAATTGCCAGCATCCCTTTAACAGTTAAACTAATCAACTCATCTAAAATATTCTTAGTTGATGCTCCGTCCTGCAAAAGTGCATGAACTATTTCAAGAGCTGCTGAAGTCTTGCCATTAAGTAAATTTAATAATACTTGTTCAATTTTTTCTTGAGCCGCATAACCAGTTATTCTTAAAGCATCTTCGTATTTAACCTTATCTTGATCATAAGATAAAATCTGATCCAAGATACTTAAACTGTCACGCATTCCACCATCAGCTACTTGAGCAATTACTTCAAGGGCCTTTTCTTCAAAGTCAATTTTTTCTTGGCCAAGAATATAGGTCATACGAGCAATTAAATCATGTTGATCAATCCGCTTGAAGTTGTAGCGCTGGGTTCTGGAAATAATAGTTGCTGGAACTTTTTGAAGTTCAGTAGTAGCTAAGATAAAGACTACGTGCTCTGGCGGCTCTTCTAGTGTCTTAAGTAAGGCATTGAAGGCACCCATCGAAAGCATATGAACCTCATCGATGATGTAGACTTTATATTTACCCTGTGTTGGGGCGTATTTTACTTTATCTCTGATATCTCGAATTTCATCGACACCATTGTTAGATGCGGCATCGATTTCGATGATATCATTCATTGTTCCTTGATCTGCTGCAAGACAGTTTTCACATTCATTACATGGTTCTCCGTCTTGCAGATTAGTACAATTTAAGGCCTTGGCAAAAATTTTAGCACATGATGTTTTACCAGTACCACGTGGTCCTGCGAATAGAAAAGCATGTGATATCTTGCCACGCTTGATTGCATTTTTTAATGTATCAGTAATCGCTGTTTGTCCTACGACTCCATCAAAAGTTCGCGGACGCCATTTACGATATAGCGCTTGATAAGCCATTTTGCACTTCCTTTATCAAAAAAACTCCTAGCTCAAACGAGCTAAGAGCTGTTTAAATTCTCAAAAAAAGGCACATGCCCAAGCAACCTTAGTGCTGCTACCTTCCGGTCCTGACACAATTTGGAGGTCGGACATTGCCCACAAACTATAATACAGTATTTTGATTTATTTTTCCACTATTTATCTTGCTTTTGTTTACGTCTAATTTCACGGAAAAAATCTTTTAGCATTTGGGCTGCTTGATCCCTAAATAAACCGCCATAAATTTTAGGATGGTGATTAAATTTTTCTACCTTAAATAAGTCAATGACACTGCTTGCTGCTCCAGCTTTTGGATCAAAAGCACCATAATAAACTTCAGCTAATCTTGAATTAATGATGGCCCCGCTGCACATTGGACATGGTTCAAGCGTAATAAATAAACTGCAGTCGACTAGGCGCCAGGAATTTAAATTTTTACAAGCTTGTCTAATTGCAATCATTTCGGCATGCTGCGTCGCATCTTCATCAAGCTCGCGTCTATTATATCCTTCGCCAATCACATTGCCATCTTTATCCACAACAACTGCACCAATTGGCACTTCACCTTGTTCTTCAGCCTTTTTTGCCTGTTCAAAGGCTAGGTGCATGTATTTTTCTTTTTGCTCTTTAGTTAACATATATCTTCCTCTTTAATTTCTGCTTATATTCTAACAAAAAGAAAAAAGCTAGCGACCTGCTAGCTAAAAATTTTTATTGTTGGTTATAGAATTGTTTTTTTGTAATATATGAAATTGATTTTACATATTGACCCTTATGATGGATCTTAATATATTCCTGATTTGGATCATAACCACCTACTTGTTTTATTTTATAAGCTCTAGTTTTACTATCCTTTGGGTTAATGATCGTTACTTGTTTGTAATTCTGAGTGCTTTTTGGAACCTTAGCATAACTAACTTTTTCGCTAACCAACGGATTTAAACGATCGGTAGCAGACGTATGAACAGTCAAAACTCCAATAAGTGCTATTACCAGTACAGTCAGAAATGAAATAACTCCTATTTTAAATTTCTTCATATTTACTCTCCTTACACTAAACTTATCGATTAATTATTTTAGATTGATTATATGTTACTAAGAAAGTACCGTCATCAGCAATTAAATTTCGATATTTCGAATTATTTTTATATCAGCTTTCATTCTGTAATCGATTTGCAAGTTTCGTTAGACCTGCATGTCTCAACACATCTTTTAATTGCTGCATAGATTTTTTATCTCCATTTCTCATATCTTCAAAATATTGAGTAATAAGAATCTTTAATCCAAACCTATCATCAAAAGGCAATGTACGAATAAGAGCCATTGTTTCTGACACATATTTATCAATTTTTCTAATACAAAGCGCCGTGTATAAATAATTAACACAAACTGTGGATACTCTCCGTTGAAAAGTAGCTGGACAATTTTCTAAATTTTTATAGTAGCGTAATACCTTTCCCATTCTAGCCATCAAAATGCCTGGATCAGAAATAGGCATAGAGTTACCAAAAATTGTTAATGCCTCGTTATCTGTAACCCAATTATCTTTTTGATAAATATATTGATTAATTTTTGCTCGAGTTGCCTTATCCATTGCAGTCATTTCATCCTTTAAATAAGCCCTGATTAATACAGCCCGATAATATGTGATTTTTGGAACAGCAGGCATATTTTCCAATTTATGAGTAATTTTCTCGACTCTTTCTAAATCATTATTATTAAAAGCAATTGATAATTGATTAGAAATATCCTCTATCATCCTTGCACGTTCATCAATTTTGTACGAGCCATTGACTGACTCAAAAAATCTTATTATATCTACATGATTAGATTTAAGAAGTAAAATTAATTTTTCACTATCAATATCTGCTTCTTTTCCATTTTTAGCATAACCTGTCTCTATTTCTGAATAGTGAGAAACAGACATAGGTATATTTTTAATCCAAGCGGCTTGTGTTTTATGTTGAGCCAATCTTTCTTTTCGAAGAGCTTCTCTTATTTTCATATCATCATCTATTCCTATGTTTAAACTTATAAGTACTAGTATTTGTAAATATAATACCCTTTATAACTAAAAAAGCTGGCTAAATTAACCAGCTTAAATAAATAAATTCATCATAAAACATATTCACGTATAGATTAAAACTTGAAAATAAAAAAGATCTTTTGACCCTTTCTATCTAAATACGACCACGTTTTTTAATCGTATAACAGTTAACAAAATAGCCGATTGATCCAATGAAATAAAGCATCGCTAACCCAGCTGCGCCTAAGAAACGATCACCATCAATCGATAAATAAATCATTCCACCAAGACCAGCTAAAACAATCAAGACTAAAATAATGTTAATAAACAGTTTCATAATGAATTCACTTCTTTCAAAGTATTTTTCTCTACTTTGTATCCGCTTTCATTATAAACCTTTATTGTTATTTTTTTAATTATTTGTACTCATTAAAATGTAGTAACCCTTATCACGAGCTAGAATCTCACAATTTCCGTATATCTTTGTCATTAATTTCTTGGCACTAGGTGCACCTTGTTTCTTCTGAATTACTACCAATAAGACGCCTTTTTCTACTAGATGGTCTTTTGCGTCAGCCAAAATTTGGTCGACTACCTTTTTACCAGCACGAATTGGTGGATTAGTAATAATTAGCCCGTATTTTTTATCCACCTGTTCATAAATATCTGACTGATAAATATTTACATTATCAATCCGATTAAACTGTGCATTTCTTTTAGCTAAATCTAAGGCACGCTCATTTACATCTACCATATCAACTTCTTGATCAGGCCAAAACTTAGCCGCAAATAATCCCATCGGACCGTAACCAGTCCCAACATCTAAGATTCCATCCTTTGGAAAATCAACGTTTTTCATTGCCTTTATTAAAACGCCGGAACCATAATCAACTCTTAATTTTGAAAAAACACCTGCGTCAGTTGTAAATTTTAAATCAATATCATCAATATGATAATCAACTAAGTGTTCATCATGCTTGGCATCAGGATTAGCCGCAAAATACATTTGATTCTTTTTTGTCATAATTATTCTCGCTTCTTTAATTTCTATTTATAGTTTATCAATTCTGCTTTGTTTTTTTCCATAAAGCCTTATAATTAGAATGTTACAGAAAGGAAGAGATAGAATGATGATTTCTATTCCTATATTTATTTTAGCAATTATTATTGGAATTATCTGTTTATGGGTAGGATTTAGAATAAAAGGCAATCAAGCAGTTTTTGGTCGTGTTCTTTCAACAAATAGACAAACCTGGGCAAGATTTTGGTTAACAGCCGGTTGGGTTATCATTATTATTGCTGGTTGTTATCTTCTATTCATGATTATTCTACATTTTTATTTGAAGATGTAAAAAAGCGTAAATTCATTTTTGAATTTACGCTTTAATTTTTGTCTTTTTTCTTTTCAATCCATTCCTTAAGTTTATCCCACTCCCGAGGAGGACGATTTTCTTTTAATTCTTGGATTTGTTTTTGCAAGTTTTGATTTTGCTCAGCCAACATCTTATTTTGATCTTCTAGCCGGTCTAATTTATCTAAAATTAAGGTCAAATCAGCATTCTTGTCTTTAATACTGATTTTACCTTCATTTCTTCTCATCAAGTAAGCAGTAAGCGAACTAGTAACGATTCCCATTACTCCTACTCCAATCAGAATCATTGCTAAAATCACTAATTTTCCCAGTAAAGATTGCGGTGAAATCGTGTGTTTAGAAATATCTCCATAACCGACAGTACTTGCAGTAGTTACGGCCCACCAGAATGCTTGATCAAGTGAAACATGCTCAGTAATCGAAATTGCAACTGATCCTAACATCAAAAAGGCAATACTAAAGTATATTACATATAAAATACCATGAGTGTGTAAGATATCTTTTAGCATCCCCACTAGACCAGCCAACCGGATTAAACGTAATAGCCTAAAATATAAACCAATATCTCCCAACTGAGCCAGTTTCATCCAACTAAAGGCAAGGCCAACAGGAATAATTGCTAGCAGCTCAAAAATATTATTTCTAAAAAATACTTTCTTATTTTTTGCAAGATAGAGCCGAGAAAAGTAATCTATTGCCAAAATAATTAAAATAAGGTTATTTAGCCAAAACCACTTACTATTCCTACTATTAATATCAATTATTGCCGCAAAATCTAACACAAGCAGAATAATTGAAATAATAGCTAAAGCGGCTTTAAACCATTTATAAAAATTTTTCTTAAGCATAATTTTATTGTAAACAAAAATGAGGACTCCGTAAAATAGAGTCCTCATTTTCAGTAGGATGTTCAGTTAAGACGTTATTACTTAACAGTAACAGTTGCGCCAACTTCTTCAAGCTTAGCTTTGATGTCGTTAGCTTCGTCTTCAGAAACGCCTTCCTTAACGTTCTTAGGAGCACCATCAACAAGGTCCTTAGAATCCTTAAGGCCAAGACCAGTGATGTCACGAACAACCTTGATAACCTTAACTTTTTCTTGACCAACATCAGTCAATTCAACGTCAAATTCAGTCTTTTCTGCACCTGCGCCTGCAGCACCTGCAGCAGCAACTGGAGCAGCAGCTGAAACACCAAATTCGTCTTCAATAGCCTTTACTAAGTCGTTTAATTCAAGGATTGAAGCACCTTTTAAATCTTCAATAATCTTTTCAGTATCTAAAGCCATTATAAGTTTCCTCCGAAATTAGATATGTGTAAATTTACTAATATTATTCGTCTTTTGAATCAGCGACAGCCTTAACAGCGTATGCAAAGTTGCGAACTGGAGCTTGTAATACAGATACAAGCATTGAAAGTAAACCTTCGCGACCTGGAATAGCTGCAAGTTTCTTGATTTCTTCTTGGCTGGCAACCTTACCTTCGAGCATACCACCTTTAATTGATAATGCGTCGATATCATCTTCGTATTTAGAAACAATACGAGCTGGTTCAGTGATGTCTTCTGCATCAGCAGTGTAAACAACAGCAGTAGGACCAACAAAAGTATCTTCTAAACCTTCAATACCAGCCTTTTCAGCAGCACGCTTTAAGTAAGTGTTCTTGATAACTTTCATCTTAACGTTAGCATCACGTAGATCCTTACGTAAGTTAGTTACTTCTTCAACAGTTAAACCTAAGTAGTCAATTACTAAGATAGCCTTAGCTTCCTTAAGTTCTGCTGCAAAGTCATCAACAAGCTTTTCTTTTTTAGCAATGATTGCTTTACTCAACGAATTCACCTCCAAATTTACTTTAAGATAAATTCTATCAGCCGAAATAAAAACTCCATGCCAAAAAGACATGGAGTTGTAAAACTCTTTGTTTTTCTGGCCTCGGCGGGATATTAAGGCACGTTAGCCACCCGAGTCTTAGGTAGAATTTACTGTACAATATATTACCTTAAATTAGATAAGTCGTCAATAGCTTTTTTTAATTAAACCATTTTTCGCGAATCTTTTTTAGCTCTCCCGTCTTCTCTAAATGGTCAAGAGCTTGATTAATCGTGTTTTTAAGAGTTTTATCTTTTTTATTGATTCCTACTGAAAATTTTTCACTTGGATATGGTAATTTTTCTTTTTTAAATTCTTTTTGATACTTGCTGTGAGCTAAATAATAATTTGCATATACCCCATCAATTAATAAGCCATCAATTCTGCCAGCTTTTAAATCGATAAAGGCATTGTTATAAGTATCATACAAAACTGTACTTTTGACACGTTTCTTTAAGACTTTAGGATAATTATCCAAATCATCGGCTCCTGAAGATCCCGTTTGAACTCCAAGAATTTTTCCTTTCATTTGTCGATAATTATTTATTCCTTCATTTTTTCGTGTAACCAGAATCTGATCATTTTCAAGATATGGTTTTGAAAATGCTACTTTCTTTGCCCTAGCCTTCGTCTTAGTATACCCATTCCAGATAACATCTATTGTCCCATTGCGAAGTTCTGTTTCTTTCATTGACCAATCAATTGTTTGAAAATCAGGTTTTAAGCCAATCTCCTTGCAAACGGCCTTGGCTAAGTCAACGTCAAAACCAACAAGCTTACCATTCTTTTGTCGAAAATCCATTGGTACGAAGCTGTCGTCAACACCAATTACTAAAGTACCACGTGATTTAATCGCCTGCCATGAGTTTTCCTGTCTTTGACACCCAGCCAGTCCAACAGAAGCTAGCACAATAATCAATAGACCCAAAAATCGTATTATTTTTTTCATCATTTTTCTATTGGCTCAACTTTTAAGATTTTATCAGCAACAGTTTTTCCAAACTGGTGATCATGAGTAATAATTACCTGCGTCATTCCTGTTTGTTTAAGCTTTAAGAAAATATCTTTTACTTTTCCTACTAACTCAGGGTCTAAAGCAGAGGTAGGCTCATCATAACACAAGATTTCGGGTTTCATTTGCAGGGCTCTGGCAATGGCTACACGCTGCTTTTGTCCCCCTGATAATTGGTATGGATATAAAGTTTTAAACTTGTCTAAGTCTAATTGATCTAAAACAGGTGCAGCTGCTTTTTCAGCCTCTGCTTTACTCATCTTATTTACCATAATTGGAGCAAGCGTAATATTATCCATTACTGAAAGGTTTGGAAAAAGATTGTAATCTTGAAAAACCATCCCTACCAAATGATTATTACGATCTGTAGGATCAAATTCTTTTCCATTATGGAGGAATTTTCCACTATCGGCACTTTCAAGCCCCGCTATCAAGCGAAGCAGTGTAGTTTTTCCTGCACCTGAAGGGCCAATAATACTTAAGATATCTCCTTGATCTAGTGACAAATTTAACTTATCAATAATTTTTCTCGTGCCAAAGCTCTTGCTTATATTCTTGAGCTCTAAAACTTTATTTCCAGACATTGCTTCTCTTCTCCACTACTCTCAATAAAGCTGTTAAAACTGCTGTCATTGCCAAATATACGCACCCTACTAATACTAGTGGAACTAAAGACACGTCTCTTGCAGTCGCAACATTTCCGGCACGTAAAAGGTCTCCTAAACCAATTACATAGACCAAACTGGAGTCCTTAACTAAGTTTATCAGCTCATTACCAATCGAAGGCAAAACAATCTTAACAACTTGTGGACGCACAATACGATTAATTGTTTGCCATCTACTTAAACCTAGCACTTGTGCTGCCTCAAATTGGCCGACGGGTACTGCTTGCAGTCCACCACGGAAGATTTCTGCAAAGTAAGCAGCATAATTGATAATAAATGCGACTAACGCAGCCTCGTATCTTGGAAAGACAATTCCAACAGTTGGTAAGCCATAAAAAATAAAAATTAATTGTAGTAAAAGAGGTGTACCACGAATAATCCATACATAAAATTTCAAAATAGCTTTAACTAATTTCAATTTTGAATGTAAACCAAAGGCAACTAATAAACCTAGCGGAATAGAAACTACAGTCGTCCAAAAAAAGATTTCAATAGTTAACCAAGCACCGGAAAATAATGATGGCATAATACTAAAAATATAATTTAGCATTTCCGTCAGCTCCTGTTCTAAAAATAGCGTATTGTTTAATTTTAGCTAAAATCTCACTACACTTTCAACCTTAGTACAAAAAAAGACTTCACAATTGTGAAGTCTTTTCGTTTAATTAAACAACTATTAATTAGTCTAAGTTTAATGGATCCAAGTGGATACCAGGGCCAAAGGTTGCAGAAACGGCAACACTCTTAACGTATTGACCCTTAGCGGATGCAGGACGTGCACGAAGAATAACGTCACGTAATGCATCAAAGTTTTGTGCTAATTTTTCAGCGTCAAATGAAGCCTTACCGATTGGTGCATGGATTAAACCTTGCTTATCAACACGGTATTCAACTTGACCTGCTTTTTGGTTTTCAACAGCCTTAGCAACGTCCATAGTAACAGTACCAGTCTTAGGGTTTGGCATTAAGCCCTTAGGTCCTAAGATACGACCTAAACGACCAACCTTAGCCATCATCATTGGAGTAGCAATAACTACGTCAAAGTCTAAGTAACCGTTTTGAACTTTTTCTACTAAATCATCAGAACCAACTTCGTCAGCACCTGCTTCTTTAGCTTGGTCAGCTTGTGGACCTTCAGCAAAAACAACAACCTTCTTAGATTTACCAGTACCGTTTGGAAGTACCAATGCACCTCTAATTTGTTGATCTGCTTGCTTAGGGTCAACGTTTAAGTTATATGCAACTTCAATAGTTGCATCAAAGTTTGCGTATGAAGTTTCTTTTGCTAACTTCATAGCTTCATCTACTGAATAAAATTTAGTTGAATCAACTTTTTTAGCTGCTTCTAAATATCTCTTTCCATGCTTTGCCATGTAAAAATCCTCCTGAAAATGTGGTCAAACGAGTCTTCTCACACTCTCCCACCTTGATTCGTTAATTTTGATTAACGATCCGACGTTCCTAAAAACACTAGTCTTCTACAGTGAAGCCCATGCTTCTAGCAGTACCTTCAATCATGCGCATAGCAGCTTCAATATCTGCAGCGTTTAGATCTTTCATCTTGGTTTCGGCAATTTCCTTAACTTGGTCCTTAGTTACCTTAGCAACCTTCTTAGTGTTAGGTTCACCAGAACCCTTGTCCACTTTAGCAGCCTTCTTCAAAAGAACAGCAGCTGGTGGAGTCTTAGTAATGAATTCGAATGAACGATCTTCATATACAGTAATAACTACAGGGATAATCATACCCTTTTGATCAGCAGTACGTGCGTTGAAGTCCTTAGTGAAACCAACGATGTTGATTCCAGCTTGACCCAATGCAGGACCAACTGGAGGTGCAGGAGTTGCTGCACCAGCAGGAATTTGCAGTTTAACTACGTTAATAACTTTCTTTGCCACGGTCAATACCTCCTTGATTCCGTGATGCGGTTATAGTGGAGAATTTTCCTTCTTCTCCTCCCACAATAATAAAGATACTCTAATATACTACCAGCAATTTATTAAATTGACAATAGCTAATTAAATTTTTATTATTGGTCAAATTCTTTTACTTGGTTATAGTCAAGTTCAGCATTTGTTTCTCTGCCGAACATATCAATAGAAACATAAAGTTTATCTTTTTCTGGGTTAATTTCAGTAATCTTACCACTCATGCCACTAAATGCACCATCAATAATAGTTACTGTTTCACCAACTTCATAGTCAGCTTTAGGTTCTTTAGCTGGTTGGCCTTGAGAAGCAAGAATTCTTTCAATTTCGTCATCGTATAAAGGAGATGGCTTTGATCCACCACCGTGACTGCCAACAAATCCAGTAACGTTTGGCGTATTTCTGACAACATACCAACTTTCATCAGTCATTACCATTTCTACTAAAACGTAACCTGGAAATACCTTTTCATCTACTTCTTGTTTCTTACCACGAACAGTTTCAGTCTTTTGTTCTTCAGGAACAATTACTCGAAAGATATAATTTTGCATACCCATTGATTGGGCTCTTGAAAGTAAATCTTTCTTAACCTTTTCTTCGTAGCCAGAATAAGTGTGTAAAACGTACCATTTCTTTTCGCTGGTTTCAACCATGTTTCTAAACTCCTTAAAATAATACCTTTATGCAAATAAAAAAACCTCCGAGGGAGGCTTTTTTAACTGATTTAATTATAACACATATACTGTTTTTATAAGAACATTTGCGTTAAGTAGCTAAATAATAAATCTAGCAAACCAAGGTAAGCACCAAACAAAATTGAGCTGATGATTACAACACCTGTATCACGTCTATTTTGTTTCCATGTAGGCCATGATACTTTTGCCATAGTTTGGTTAACACTCTTAATAAACTTAAACATTGCTTACCTACCTCGTTTCCTTGTGCAAAGTTTGCTTTCCGCAATGCTTGCAAAACTTCTTAAGTTCAAGTCTTTGCGTTCTATTCTTGCTTGCTGCAATAGAATAATTGCGAGAACCACATACAGTACATGCAAGAGCTGCTTTCTTTACTGCCATAAAACCACTCCTAAACTGCATTTATCTTAGCAAAAAAATGTTATTTTAGCAATTCCTATCAATAAAGTAAAGAAGAATCTAATTTACTCATCAAAAAATTATATCTCCTTTTAAATAATATTAATAGATAGTGTAGAATTATACTTATAAGATCTTTTTTAATTAAAAATAAAGCTATCTTCAAAATTGAAAATGAAATAAAAAATAACAATTTTACTTCATTGACTTTATTTCCGTTTAATTTTAACTGCTCTTATGCTGATATTCAACTGATTGGGAGGATTTATTAATTAAAAGGAGCAACTTTTCCTTTTAATTAAATATTTATCATGGCAGAAAATTCAACTCATCCACTACAAAATTCACTTCCCGAAAAAAGAAACAATAACAAGAGCAATTTCACTTTTTGGGACAATTTTCCAGAAACTCAAAAAGATATGATTGCCATCAATCGTATTATTTTAAAACATGTAAATACTGTTCCGGGTCTACTAGGAGACGCCTTAAAAGATACTTTTGCTTCCCCTGGGAAAATGCTGCGTCCTGCTTGTGTAATGCTCTTTGGCTCTTTTGGACCAAACGCTAACCAAAAACGCGAAGAACTACAAAAAATAGCAACCTCAATTGAGACTCTCCATAATGCTACCTTAATTCACGATGATATTATCGATGAATCGAGCATGCGCCATGGCAGACCCTCAATTCAAACTAAGTATGGCAAGCATATCGCAGTTTATGCGGGCGACTATTTATTTGCTTTATCGCTCACTCTTTTAAGTGAAAATGCTCAAAGCTTGCATAGTGTTATTGCAGATGGAAAAACCATGCAAAATATCCTAGTTGGTGAAACTGAACAGTACAACAATGCCTATAACATTACTATTTCTGAAAAGGAATACTTAGACCAAATTAAGGGTAAAACTGGAGTCTTATTTGGCCTAGCTTGTTTTATTGGCGCTTATGAGAGTGGTCTTAAAGTAACTAGGGCTCTAAAAGCTAAAAAGTTTGGTGAATACTTGGGCCAAGCTTTTCAACTAAGAGATGATATTTTAGACTATACAACTACTAGTTCTACTTTTAAAAAGCCAGTCTTATTAGATGTTAAAGATGGTATCTACTCTGGACCCTTAATTTTCGCCTTACAAAACGACTCTACAGGTCGCTTACATGAGTTAGTTAAGTTTGGACAAAATTTGACTAAGGAACAACTACAAGAGATAGAAAAAATGGTTAATGATCTTGGCGGGGTAAAGCGAGCACAAAAGTTAGCTGATAAATATACTGATAAAGCTTTACGTAATTTGCAAAAGCATTGGCCAGACAACAAAACTCGCCAGCAGCTTGAAGAGCTGACAAATATTTTATTAAAGAGAAGCTATTAATTAAGAGAATGTTAAGACATTCTCTTTTCTTTCCTTATTCTTTACTAATTCGCTATAATCTTTTTTTGAATTATAATTCTAGAAAGTAGGAAAAGAAGTGAATAAGAAAAAAGAAAATTCGCATTTTTTTGCCTGGTGGGTTTTTATTGCCTCCTGTTTAATTTCTTTAGTAGGATTTGGATTAATTGTTAATACTATTGGTTTATTCTTTGAACCAATTAGTAAAAGTTTCCATGTTGGTCGAGCAAGCGTTGCCTTAATGACAACCTTGCAAAATGCTGCTGCCGCAATTACCTTGCTGTTTGCAGGTAAAATTATGACCAAGCTTAACTTGCGTTGGCTTTTAACTTTCTGTTTTGCTGTAATTGGAGTTTCCATGCTTAGCTTATCAGTAGCACAAAGTTTGACTCATTTTTACATTGCTTGGATCATCATTGGGATTTGCCAACCAATTGCTATTACTTTATCCATCCCTGTCCTATTAGGAAATTGGTTCAATGAAAAATTAGGAACTGTGATGGGAATTGCCCTTGGAGTTTCAGCCTTTGGTGGCACCATCTTTAACCCAATTATTGGTAACATCATTACCAACTTTGGATGGAGAGGTGGCTTCATCTGCGAAGGATTACTAATTCTCGGAATTTTAGTTCCTTCAGCATTCTTCTTAAGAGAAAAACCTAATCAAAAACACCAAGCATACGGCAAAGTGAAAAATATACCAGAAAAAGTTCTTGAAACTAGTGGTATTACCCTTAAGGCAGCTCTTAAGACCCCTGTCTTTTATGCTTTAGCATTTGCAATGCTTGCACTGCAATTTGTTTCTGGATCTGTGCAACATATTTCAGGTCATATTACCAGCCAAGGCCTCCCATTAACAATTGGTGCATCAGTAGTTTCTGGGGTAATGCTTGGAGCAGCAGCTGGTAAGATTTCTATTGGTTTTATGCTTGATCGTTTTAATACACGAGCTACTTTATTTATTTATTCTTTATTTGGCTTATTAGGCTGGAGCGGCGAAATTTTCTTTAAGACTAGTCTTCCACTTATTGCCTCTGCCTTTATTTTAGGTTTGGGTCAAGGTGTGTGTTTAGTTGCTCTTCCTTACCTTATTCGAGAAGAATTCGGAGCTAAGGACTACAGTACAATTCTTTCAGTAATTAATATGACTGGTGCATTTGCAATGTCTGCATCTGTTTACTTGAACGGTCTTTTATTTGATACTACTGGTTCTTACAACTTCGGTTGGGCAATCAACGCAACTGCTTTTGCGCTCAGTTTCGTTGCTTTGTTCCTTACTCTCAAAAAGCAAAATGCATCTCAATCATTAGAAGAAAGTATAGATTAATCTTATACTTATCTATGCTAACTTAATATTAGTAAAAGCTTACTCATTGACTTACAATAAATTAGTAAGCTTTTTTTATTAATGTTGGGGTGAAAAAATATGAACAAACATCCAGAATTTTTATTAAACAAGATTAAAAGTCCAAAAGATCTTAAAAAATTAGACTTAAAAGAACTAGAACAACTAGCCAGTGAAATTAGAACCTTGATCCTAGAAAAAGACGCTGCTAAGGGTGGCCACTTAGGACCTGACTTAGGAATTGTCGAAGCTACAATTGCCTACCACTATGTTTTTGATGCACCTAAAGACAAGATTGTTTGGGACGTTTCTCACCAAACTTATCCACACAAGATGTTAACTGGACGTGCTTATGGTTGGCTTGATCCCGATAAGTACGAGGATGTAACTCCTTATTCTAATCCTGAGGAAAGTCCATATGACTACTTTGCTGTTGGTCATACTTCAACTTCAGTTGCTTTAGCAACTGGAATGGCTAGAGCGCGTGATATGCTAGGAGAACATGAAAACATTACAGCTCTTATTGGGGATGGTTCTTTAACTGGTGGCTTAGCCTTTGAGGGCTTTAATAATGCGGCTGATGAAAAGCATAATCTAATTATTGTAGTAAATGACAATCAAATGTCGATTGACGATAATGTCGGCGGTGTTGTAACTGCTTTGAAGAAATTACGTGAATCAAATGGTCAAACAGCTGATAATCCATTTACTGCAATGGGACTAGATTATAAATATGTTGGTCAGGGAAATGATCTTAAAGCAATGATTGATGCCTTCAAATCAATTAAAGATATTGACCACCCAATTGTTTTACATATCAATACCCTTAAGGGTAAGGGATATGAGCCAGCTATTGAAAATGAAGCTAGTCACCACTGGGTATTGCCTTTTGATCTTAAGACGGACAAGACAACTGTACCAGCTCCAAAGACTCCTAATCCAACTACTGTAGTTTTGGATTTCTTAAAGAAACATATTGAAAATCAAGAAAACATCTTAGCCATCAATGCTGCTATCCCTGGCGTCTTTGGTTTAGGTGAGATTAAGAATAAATACCCTAAGAATTATAAGGATGTAGGAATTGCTGAACAAGAGTCTGTTGCCTTTGCTGCAGGAGCTGTTAAAGAAGGAATTACCCCAGTCTTATTTGAAAACTCTACTTTCTTACAACGGGCTTATGATCAACTTTCTCACGATGTAGCAGCTAATGACTTGCCAGTTGTAATGGTGGTAGCCGGCGGCGGAATTACTGGCACTTCTAAGACCCACTTAGGTATTTTTGACAACGCCATGGTCGCAAATTGGCCAAACTGGGAATACTTAGCTCCGACCACCTTGAATGAATTAAAATCAATGCTTGAATGGGCAGTTAAGCAAAGAAATCATCCCATAGCAATTAAATCTCCAGTAAATCCAATTCCAGAAGGTGAACCAGTGGATGAAGACTATTCAACTATTAAGTATGATGTAAAGCCCGGTTCTAAGGTTGCCATCATTGGTTTAGGTGACTTTTATCAATTAGGTGAAAAGGTAGTTGATTTATTAAAGACAGAAAACATTAATGCCACTTTGATCAATCCAAAATCTGCTGCTCACCTTGATTATGACGCATTAGATGAACTTCAAAACGACCATGAATTAGTTGTTACTCTAGAAGACAACAGTATTGATGGTGGTTTTGGTCAAAAGATTGCTAGCTACTATGGTCCAACTAAGATGATGGTTAAGAATTATGGTGCTAAAAAGGAATACACTGATAATGAACCAAAAGAATCTATCTACAAGCGTGATCATTTAATGCCTGATCAAATTGTTAGTGATATTTTAGGAATTCTAAAATAAGTCAAATTCATATTTATATTAGAAAAAAGGTAAATTGTACTAATTTGATACAATTTACCTTTTTATTATTCAAATAATTTAGGATATTTTTTCTGAAATTGAGCTATTTTGTCATAGCTTTGGTCTAAATCATGTTCTACTTCTCGATAGATCGGAATTATATCCTGGTAGACCTGCACATTTTTTTGATTTGGAAAGTAGACTTTACTGTCATCTATTTCTTTCACTATTTTGTCTAAGCTATCCTCTTCATTCAAGCCTAATTGTGCTAGAAACATAGCTGCTAAAGTTCCACTTTGATCATTTTTAATTACCACTACTGGTAAATTAAAAATATCAGTAATTAACTGCCTTACAAAATCACTTCTTACAAAGCCGCCAGTGACTCTTAATGCTTCTGGTTCCCCTATTTTTTCGCGCAAACCTCTAGCTGCACCTAAAAGATTAAAGACAATACCTTCTAAAACACTCCGCGCCATTTGCGGTTTAGTGTGGTTTCGACTTAATCCAATAAAAGATCCGCGAGCTTGAGCATTCCAAATTGGTGCTCGCTCTCCCCCTAAGTAGGGATGAAAAATTAAGCCATTACTGCCTGCAGGAACAGTTTCAGCAACATTAATAAAATCTTCTGCAGTTTGATCGGGCCCAAAAATCGTTTTTCTAGCCCACTCAAAGACGATTCCCCCATTATTTACTGGACCACCAAGAAGATAATGACTTTTATCGACTGGATAACAAAAGAAGCGATTTTTTGAGTCAACTATTGCTTTAGGTGCAATTGCTCTTACAGCCCCTGATGTACCAACATTTAGTGCAAAGTATTTTTTATCTAAAACACCAACACCAATTGTTGATAAATATCCATCACTAGCTCCTAAAATAATTTTTGTTTCAGAATTTAAACCCAATTTTTGTACATATTCTGCTTCTACTTTTCCAACCACATATTCTGGTTTAGCTAAGTTGGGCAATTTTTCTGGATCTAGTTCAATTTTATCAAGTAATTTCCTATCCCAAGTTAAAGTGTGGAGATTAAGCAAGCCAGTTCCAGCTGCCATCGTTGTATCGGTCACTATCGTGCCAGTTAAACGCCAAATAATATATTCTTTAATTCCAATCCATTTTTGCACCTGTGCAAAAAGTTTAGGATTTTCTTCTTTAATCCACAGTAATTTATACACAGGAGCCATTGGATGAGGCGGCATCCCTGTCTGTTGATAAATATCTTGCGCAAGACCATTTTCTTTTGCTTGAGCCACAAGCTGGCTACTTCGATTATCTGCCCAAGTAATACTGTTAGTCAGTACTCGATTGTCTTTTCCAATGCCGATTAAACTATGCATTTGACTCGACCAAGAAATTGCTTTAATTTTTCCTGCAACTCTTTTACTTAAGTCAAAAATAATCTTTTGAACAGCATTAAATATTACTTGTGGATCTTCTTCAGCCTGATCTACTTGTTCTTGAATTAAAGGGTAAGGAATTGATAATTCTTCAATCTTTTTACCATTTCCTCGATACAATACACCCTTACTTGCTGTTGTTCCGATATCCATCCCAATTATATAGTCCATAAGCCGCCCCTTTCTTTTAAAATATATTTTCTCACAAAAAAAGAACAATCCCTAGAGATTGTTCTTTGGTGGTCAAACAATGCGTGACCACTGTGCGTAGAATTATTGTTTTTAGGTGATGTTACTTCTTAAGATTTTCGTTGACGAAGGCTTCGATCTTATCGTCAGAGTCTTTCAAGAACGGAAGCATGTCACTTTCCGTCTTCATGGTATCTCTACCATTCTTTTCCATAAAGTAGTCCCATAGTGCGTCTCTAACAGGCATGTCAGAATCGCTCCAATCAAAAACTTCCTTCATGTGACGGTCTAACAATTCTGTCTTAATAACTTCATCTGCCATCTTAAAATTACCTCCTAAATAAATTCTACAAGTCTTATTATAGTCTTTTTATTCGTTCTATGCGAATTTAAAACAATTCTTTCCGCATTTTTGCCTTACACCGAGCTTTCGCTTGAAGTAATTGATAACGACTATAGTTTGTCTCCTTACTCGCTTCTTCAATCGTTAACTCTCCCAGAAAAATTTTG
Organism: uncultured Lactobacillus sp.; assembly: GCA_910589675.1. Lineage (GTDB taxonomy): Bacteria > Bacillota > Bacilli > Lactobacillales > Lactobacillaceae > Lactobacillus. The sequence goes on from CAJUTO010000007.1 coordinate 43,708, forward strand.
AGCGCAATTACCTCTTTTTCTGACAACTTGTTAATAAATTTTTGATACATTTCCTTTCTAGGTGTGATGTGCATCTCTTCAACTTCTTCTTTAATCAAATTTTTATGCACCACATTGTCATAGGAAATAGCCTTAGTAAAAGACGTTCTTTTCTGTGCTAATTCATACCTTAAGAGTGATCGGAGATGATTATAAAATTTTGTCCGATAATACGCCCCAAAACTATTTGCTCGTTTCTCATCATAGGTACAGCAACTTTGATAGCACATGATTAATGCTTCTTGTTCCCAGTCATCATGATCAAAATTACGAATGAAAAAATTTAACTTCGCTCCATTGATTAAAGGCCGATACCGCTCTACTAGTTCATGCAAAGCATCCATATCTTGCTCTTCTTTTACACGTCGAATCAAATAAACTTCATTCAATCTTTCCATTCCGGAAATTCCTCCTTTTCTATTTGGTAATAAGAATAAAAAAGAAAAAATCTCATTCTAAGGGAACGAATGTTTATTAATCACAGGTATAGAGCAATTGTACTTTGTTAATGATCAAGACTTTATTGTGTGTCTGTTTTTATAACTATAAGCAATAAAAAATTGTCACTTAGCTCTTTATAAAACTAAATGACAATTTTTTCTAATCTTTAATTATTTTTCAGGATGACGACTATTGAACATCCCATAAAGCAAAACACCAGTTGCAACACTAGCATTTAATGATTGAACATGTCCAACCATTGGAATAGTTAAAGTTTGATCCATTTGCTTTAACAATAATGGAGAAATTCCCTTACCTTCATTACCAATCACAAGCACTGTCTTTCCTTTGGCATTCCACTTACGATAATCTTCACCTTCCATGGCAGTACCAAAAATCCAGTAACCACGCTTTTTCAGCATCTTAGTAGTTTGAACTAAGTTATTAACTCGAGCTACTGGCACATAATCAATTGCACCCGTTGAAGTTTTGGCAACAACAGAAGTTAAACCACTTGCTCTTCTTTTTGGAATAATGACTGCATCCACGCCGGTCGCATCACAAGTTCTTAAGATCGAACCTAGGTTATGGGGATCTTCAATTGAATCAAGCATTAAGATAAATGGTTCTTTTCCTTCTTGGTCAAACTTATCTAAGAGTTCATCTAAATCAGCATATTCAAATGGAGCTACAGTTAAAACCAAACCTTGGTGATTTTCATGGTTAACCATTTGATCCAACTTATTTTTAGGAGCATTTTGAACAACTAGATTTTTTTTACGTGCTAATTGATAAACTTGATTAGCAAATTCTTCTTGAACACCATTTTGTAAAAATACTTTATTAATTAAGTTAGCATCCTGTGTTTTTAAAAAATCAATGCCAGCATGACGTCCATATACAAATTCATCATTATTTGAACTCATAATTATCTAGTCCTCCTTGTTCTACTTGGTCAATGCACCATTTTGCAAGTTCATCAACACGTTCTTTTTTACCTAATAAATCTAAGTATCCAAACATCGCTTCAAATCCAGTTGAGAGCTTGTAAGTGTTAATTGAAGTGTTTTTTGCATGTGTATGACTTTTAGCATTTCTTCCTCTCTTGAAGGCTGCTAATTCATCTTCATCTAGCATTTCTAAGTCTTGCATTTTAGTAATTAATGCTGCTTGAGCCTTTGCGGAAACATAATGTGTTGCATATCGTTGAAGCATTTGTGGTTTTACAATTCCACCCTTAACCAAGTGGCGTCTGATATAAACCTCATATACCCCATCCCCTAAATAAGCTAAAGTAAGAGGACCTAACCCATCTGGATTAGTATTTTTTTCTGTTAGAATCTTCGGCTTAAGCACGGTGCCACCTCGTTCCTTGTGGAGTATCTTCAATTACAATGCCTTTAGCCTGTAACTCATCTCTTAAGCGGTCACTTTCAGCCCAATCCTTATTTTTACGTGCTTCATCGCGTTGAGCAATTAATTTTTCAATTTCATCATCATTTTCAGCTTGCTCTTCCTTAAAGCTAACTCCAAAAATTTCGAGCCAAGCAATCAATAATTTTTTAGCACGCTTTAAAGCTGGCTTATCCACTTGATCTTTTTGCAAGTGATTATTTAAAGTTGTAGCCAAATCGTACATAATACTCAAAGCATTTTGAACATTAAAATCATCATCCATAGCCTCAATAAATTCAGCTTTTGCTTGCGTTAAATCATCTCTTAAGCCATTATCTTCAAGCGTCTCATTCTCATCATTTAGTCTAGCATCAAGATTACGCAAAGTATTTTGATAGCGTTTAAGAACAGTTTCAGCTTGTTTTAAGCCATCTTCAGAATAGTTAATTGGGCGACGATATTGAACACTAGACATGTAAAAACGTAAAACTTGTGGATCAATTTGCTTTAGAATATCATGCACAGTCACAAAGTTATGGAGTGATTTTGACATTTTTTCTTGTTTCTTACCTACTGTCACAAAACCATTGTGCATCCAGTAATTAACAAATTTTTTACCAGTCTTAGCTTCACTTTGAGCAATCTCATTTTCATGGTGTGGAAATTCCAAATCTTGGCCACCACCATGAATATCAATAGTATCGCCTAAGTACTTAGTTGACATTACTGAACATTCAATATGCCAGCCTGGACGCCCCTTTCCCCATGGAGAATCCCAAGCAATTTCATCCTCTTCTTTTTGAGCCTTCCATAAGGCAAAGTCAATTGGATCTTCTTTCTTACTTTGTTCTTCTTCATTAATATGCTCAGAAGCACCTTCTTCAAGTTCAGCAATATTTTGATCGCTTAGTTGACCATAGTTAGGGAATTTTCTAGCACGGTAATATACATCCCCATCAACTTCATAAGCAAAGCCTTTATCAATTAAATCTTGAACAAAGTCAATAATTTCTTTAATTTCATGAGTTGCGCGTGGATGAAGAGTAGCTGGCTCAATATTTAATGCTTCGGTATCTTCCATAAAAGCCTTAATGTAGCGCTCAGCAAGCTTTTCGACAGTTGTATGTTCTTTACGTGCCTCATTAATCATCTTATCGTCAACATCGGTGAAGTTAGAAACATAATTCACATCATAGCCTCGATACTCAAAATATCGACGAATTGTATCAAATGCAATCACACTGCGGGCATTTCCAATATGAATATAATTATAAACAGTTGGTCCACAAACGTACATGCTTACTTTTCCAGCTACTAATGGCTTAAACTCTTCTTTTTTTCGAGTTAAAGTATTAAAGACCTTCATGATCATCCCTCTTTCATTTAAGACATTCTTTCATAACTATTCTAACAAAAAAAGCTACGCTTTCACGTAGCTTTAACTGTATTAAATAATTAAAGACCTAAATCACTTAATTGCTTTAAAGTTAAGTCAATGTGCTTGTTAACTTTTTCCTTACCCATTAACTCAATAGCTTCACCAATACCAGGTCCAACCATTGAACGAGTAGCAGCAATTCTAATTGGCATAAATAATTTTCTACCCTTTACCCCAGTTTCACGACGAGTAGCTTGAATTGCGTTCATAGCTTGTACAGCAGTAAAGCGAGGAACAGCATTTAATTGCTTCTTGAATTCTTCAATTACAGGACGAGCATCGTCTTTCTTGATTTCTTCAATTTCCGCATCAGATAATTCTGGAGCTTCTTCAAAGAAGATCTTAGCAATATCTACAATTTGCTTAGTATAAGACATTTGTACAGCGTAAATATTTACTAATTGACGAACCCATTCCATCTTTTCTGGTGAAATTTCTTTATCAACTAAACCTGCTTCTTGTAAGTTATTCAAAGCAAGATCTAATAAAAGATCACGGTCTGCCTTCTTAACGTATTGGTTGTTAATCCATTCAAGTTTCTTCTGGTCAAAGGCAGCTGGTGACTTAGATAAACGCTTAGGATCAAATGACTTAATTAATTCTCTTTGTGAGAAAATTTCACTTTCACCAACAGGAGACCAGCCAAGTAAGGTAATAAAGTTGAACATTGCGTCTGGTAAGTAACCAAGGTCACGGTATTGTTCAATAAATTGAAGAACTGATTCATCACGCTTAGAAAGCTTTTTACCAGTTTCAGAGTTAATGATCAAAGTCATGTGACCAAACTTAGGTGGTTCCCAGCCAAGTGCTTCATAAACAACTAATTGCTTAGGAGTGTTAGCTACGTGGTCGTCCCCTCTAAGAACGTGAGTAATTTCCATTAGGTGGTCATCAATTACAACGGCAAAGTTGTAGGTTGGCATACCATCACGTTTTTGAATAACGAAGTCACCACCGATAGTATCTGATTCAAATGATACCTTACCCTTAACCATATCTTCCCAAGCATAAGTTCTATTTTCAGGAATGTGGATACGAACAACTGGCTTTAAGCCTTTTGCTTCTGCAGCTGCTTGAGCTTCTTTAATTTCATCAGCGGTCATGCCTTCATATTCATAAGTGTAGTGAGGAGCAATTCCCATTGCACGTTGTTCTTCACGTTGTGCTTCAAGTTCTTCCTCAGTCTTGTATGAATAGTAAGCTTTACCTTCATCAATTAATTGTTGAATATATTTATTGTAAATATCTTTACGCTCTGATTGGCGGTAAGGGCCAAAGTCGCCACCCTTATCAGGACCTTCATCCCAGTCAATACCTAACCAGTGCAAGTTTTCCATTTGGGACTTAGAACCACCTTCAACGTTACGTTTTTGGTCCGTATCTTCAATTCTTAAGACCATTGTCCCTTTATTGTGACGTGCAAATAGATAGTTAAATAATGCAGTACGTGCGTTACCAATGTGCAAGTGACCTGTTGGACTTGGTGCGTAACGAACGCGGATTTTTTGTTTTGCCAAAATTAAAGCGCCTCTTTCAAAATTTATTAAAATTCATCCATTTAAGTGTAACTTTTAACGAGCAAAAGTTCAATCTCTCTGCTAGTTAAAAACAAGTTTTAAAGCTTGTGGTAAACTTGCTACTCCAATTACTTCGATCTCAGAGTTATTCTTAAGCTCCTGGTTTAAGTTGTTTTTAGGAATAAAAATTCGCTTAAAGCCTACTTTTGCGGCCTCTTTAACTCTAGCTTCAATTTGATTAACTCTTCTAATTTCACCAGTCAAGCCAACTTCACCTACAAAGCAATCAGTCGAAGAAATTTCTTTATTTTTATAACTTGAAGCAACTGCCATGCAAATTGCAAGATCAATTGCTGGTTCATTTAATTTAATCCCACCAGTTGCAGTTAGAAAAGCATCTTGATTTTGAAGCATTAAGTTGCCTCTTTTTTCTAAAACTGCCAATAAAAGTGCTACTCGATTAAAATCTAATCCTGAAGTTGTTCTTTTTGCATATCCGAATGCTGTTGGGGTTACTAAAGCTTGGATATCTGCAAGAAGAGGCCGCGTTCCTTCAAGTGAAACAACAACTGAGGAACCAGTCGAATTAGGTAAGCGTTCGTCTAAGAAAATAGCTGAAGGATTACTTACTTCTGCTAACCCTTCATTTTTCATCTCAAACATTCCAATTTCATTAGCTGCACCAAAACGATTCTTTACTGATCTTAAAATTCGATATGAGTGGTGCCCATCTCCTTCAAAGTAAAGAACGGTATCAACCATATGTTCCATAATCTTAGGCCCAGCAATTGCTCCTTCTTTAGTTACATGGCCAATAACAAAAGTAGTTATTTGTTCATTTTTAGCAATTTTCATTAGTTCACTTGTTACTTCACGTACTTGAGAAGCAGATCCAACCATTGAATCAAGTGAAGGTTCATTCATTGTTTGAATAGAATCAATTACCAAAAAATCTGGCTTAATTTCATCAATCTGGTCACGAATATTCTGCATATTTGTTTCTGGATAAAGCAAAATTCCGCTATTGCTTACTCCTAATCGATCTGCCCGCATCTTTATTTGACTTGCGGACTCTTCTCCTGAAACATATAAGACGCTATGTTCTTTAGCCAAAGCACCAGTAATTTGAAGCATTAAGGTTGATTTTCCAATTCCTGGATCTCCCCCGATTAAAACTAAAGATCCTGGAACAATCCCTCCTCCTAAAACTCGATTTAATTCTTCAAAAGGAGTCACAATTCTTTTTTCTTTTTCAGCTTTTACCTCAGTTAACTTTACTGGATCATTATTTCCAATTTTAGTCATCAAACGGCTTGCAGTTGCTTTAGTCGATACTTTTTTAATTTCCTGTGTCTCTTCTTCAAATTGATTCCAGGCACCACAATTTGGACATCTACCAAGATAGGAAGCAGAAATATATCCACAATTACGACACTTATAACGAGTTTTAATTTTTGCCATTAGTCATCATTCCTTGTTCCAGACGAGCCAAATCCTCCAAGACGCTGTCTTTGAACTGGATCATCATTATCTGCCTTTAAGTAAGGCATAAAAATTCCTTGTCCAATTCGTTCACCCTTTTTGATCTTTAGCGGACGAACGCCATAATTAATTAATTGAAAGTAGATTTCACCTTCGTTTTTTTCATTATTATAGTAGTCACTGTCAATTACACCGATTCCATTTGGCAAAGTAACGTTTCGCTTATAAGTATTAGAAGAGCGATTAGCTAAAATTAGGACTTCATCCTCTGGCATGTACGCCTTAATTCCAGTTGGTACTAAAAAAGGCTTTAATACTTTTTCAGCTAATTCTAGATCGTGTTCATTTAATTCATGACCATTTCTAATTAGTCTAAAAATTCGAACAAAGTTCATACACCAAATTGATGGCAAAACTATATCTTGTGCACATTCAAAGTCATAGCCCGCACTCGCAATTGTTTGGCGTTGAGGCAGGTGGAGGCCTGCATTACGGTATTTAGATACTATTTCAAAACCACGTTTTTTCATTTTTATCCTCTCTTACATTCGCTTAGACCTATATTTTACGTTAATTTATTATACTTGTCCCCATCTATATATACGAAAAAAGCACTTATTTTTTGGTTAACAAGTGCTTTATTTTTTTATACTTTATTAACTGGAATATAAACTTGAGCGTCATTTGGTAAAACATAATTCACATTATTATAGCCATTCCAGTTAGTTTGCATATCATTCATTTTGGTTTGAATATTATTAACTTTAACCTTCGTTAATCCGAGCGCTTGACGGGTATTATCTGACAAACGCTGCATTTCCTTATTTGGAGCTATTTGAAAACTAAAATTATCAATTGTCGCATTTTTTCCTTGTAAATGATCACTCTGAGTATTGGCTAATGCTCCATGATAGTTCTTATATAGGGTCATTAAATCATCTAAAGGCAAATCAGTCCGAACATTATCTTTAGCTGTGTCGAGTAAAGAATTCATTTGCATAATATTTTTTGATTTATTAACTTTTGTCAGAGCACTAAGTAGAACCTGCTGGCCCCGTTTTTGACGGCCGTAGTCATTATCGGGATCATCATACCTCATTCTACTGTAGCCTAAAGCTTCGCTACCATTTAAATACTGCTTTCCTTTAGGATATGTATGCCCTTCATACTTAAAGGCAAATGGGTTATTAACAGTAACACCGCCAACAGCGTCTACTGTCTTTTCTAAGCCGCCCATATTAACCAAGGCATAGTAATCAACAGGAACATCTAGTAATTCATGAACCTGCTTTTTTATTTCTGTAGGTCCGCCTAAAGCATAAGCTGCATTAATTTTGGTATACTCTACCTTATTTTTAGTTTCAACCCTTACTAAGGTATCTCGAGGAATAGCAGTTGTGGTTAAAGTCTGTTTCTTAGGATTAACAGTAATTAATTCCAAGGTATCTGTATTTCCAGCATAACTAGTTCCTCGTCCTAATGCTCCCACATCAGTTCCTAATACCAAGATTGAAAAAGGCTTTCCTTGTTTTAATTGCTGACGACTAGCTAAAGAATGGTTAGTAGAAATAGTATTAGCAGTCGATTGAATTTTTTGGTATTCATAACCAAAAATTCCTAAAACCATCACTATTAAAATCCCAACTATTGAGAAAAATAGATATTTTTTCTTGAGTTTCATATTATTTCCTCCAAATTCCGTGATCAGAATAACAAAAATAAACATCTAATTGTCTCTTTTATCTATTTTTTAAATAAAGCTTTAGGCTAATAAAAAAATTATTTATATCATATTTAAATTTTAAATACGGTGACTAGACGTAACTCTTTATTTTAAGCTAAAATATAATTAAGCTTTTTTTAATTAAGGAGGATTTTATGAGCAAGGAAATCACAAACGATCTTATTAATAATTTCGAAAATGACTTTAACTCAAGTAAAGCTAATAAAATTGCGGCTCGTGCTGCGCAAGAAAATGGTATTTTTAAAGCTAGTCAAAATCTACAAACTAAGATTGACTTAGACCCAACTTTTTCAATTGAAATTGATACTGGGAAAGTTGCTAACCAAAAACAATCTGGTCGCTGCTGGATGTTCAGTGCTTTAAACACTATGCGTCATTCAATTCAAAAGAACTTCAAAATTAAGGACTTTGAATTATCTCAAAATTACACTAACTTCTGGGACAAATTTGAAAAGTCAAACTGGTTCTTTGAAAATGTGATTGCTACTGCTGACAAGGACTTAGGCGATCGTAAAGTTGCTTTCTTATTTGCAACCCCACAACAAGACGGTGGTCAATGGGATATGCTTTGCGGAATAATTGAAAAATATGGTATTGTTCCAAAGAAAGTTTACCCAGAAACTGCTAATGCAACTAATTCAAGTGCTTTAAATGACACTCTAAATACCCTTCTTAGAAAAGATGGTCTTGAATTACGTAAGATGGTTCAAGATGGAAAGAGTGAAGAAGAAGTTCAAGAACGCAAAAACGAAATGCTTAAGGAAGTTTACCGTATTCTAGCCATTTCTCTCGGTGTTCCACCTAAAACTTTTGACTTTGAATACAAAGATGATGATGGTAACTACCATAGAGATGCTGCCTTAAGTCCACAAGACTTCTTTAAAAAGTATGTGGGTTGGGACTTAAGTGAATACATTTCCACAATTAATGCACCAACTAAAGATAAGCCTTTCCATAAAGTATTTTCTGTTGAATACTTAGGAAATGTGGAAGGTGGACGTCAAGTACGTCACTTGAACTTACCAATTGATGAAATGAAAGACTTGATTATCACTCAACTTAAAAACAGTGAAGTTGTTTGGTTTGGATCAAATGTTGTTAAAGACTCTGAACGTCAAGCTGGTTTACTTGATACTGAATTATATAAACGTGACGACTTATTTGATGTTGACTTTGACATGTCTAAAGCTGACATGCTTGATTCAGGCGAAAGCTTGATGGACCACGCAATGGTTATTACAGGTGTTGACCTAGTAGATGGCAAGCCAACTAAGTGGAAGATTGAAAATTCTTGGGGTGAAAAGCCTGGATTTAAAGGTTACTTTGTAATGAGTGACAGCTGGTTCGATAAATTTGTTTACCAAGCAGTTATCAATAAGAAATACCTTAGTGATGACTTGAAGAAGACTTTTGAAGAAGGCAGTAAAGATCCAATTCAATTACTTCCTTGGGATCCAATGGGTGCTTTAGCTAATAATTATTAGAAGTAAAAAATCATTCGGAATGCAACATAAAGCAAACTGAATGATTTTTATTTTGTCTCTTTTTAAATAATTTCTTATTATAAATTTAACAGATTATTATAGAATATTGAGCGTAGACCAAATATTAGACATACGTCCCTAAATTACATCTAATACTTAATTAAAAAAGAAATGTTTAAAACTAACTTTTAAATATACTCTCAATGATTAAATAAGGCCTGTGTTGTAAAAAAATTTTTTCTTTCTTATACTTATAATTAAGGAAAGATGAAGTTCTAAGGAGATTTATGATGACAGTTCATATTACAAATATAAATGGAATGGCTATGAATAGCGTAGCTCAGAATGCCCAAAATATGGTTGTAGATTTTGCAAAACAACTAGGCATGAATGAATTTGGAATTTATGTTTATCATTGGACAGAAGAACCACTACAGGCCAGAAGCACCCGTTTTGATGGGATTATTGCCTCCCTTAACGGTGGTGATACCGTCATTTTTCAATCTCCTAGTTGGATCGCAATTGAATGGGATCAAGCACTGATTGATCATATCAATCTTTATCCTAATATTAAAAAAATCATCTTTATTCACGATGTGATTCCACTAATGTTTGAAGTTAATCGCTACCTGATGCCGCAATATATTGACTACTATAATAAGGCTGATGTTTTAATTGTACCTTCAAAAAAAATGTATGACCTTTTAAGGGAAAACGGATTAGAGGAAAAACCTTATGTGGTACAACATTTTTGGGATCATCCAGCAACAGTCAACTACTTCATTACTCCTGAAAATAATAAAATAATTAATTTTGCAGGTAATGCAGAAAAATTTGATTTTGTAAAAAAATGGGACTGTCAAAATGTAAAATTAAAAGTTTATTCAGATCCAGTAAAGAACGATCCCGAACACAACGTTGAATTTACTGGCTGGAAACATGATCCTGTTCTATTAGAAGAATTACGTCAAACTGGTGGGTTTGGTTTAGTTTGGTCTGAGGAACCATATTGGTCTGAATATATGAAAGTAAACGCTTCTTACAAGCTTAGCACCTACTTAGCAGCAGGCTTGCCAATTATCGTAAATAGCACTACTCCAGAAGCTGAAACTATAAAAAACAAACATCTAGGTATTATTGCTGATAGTTTAGATGAAGCTCAAGCCAAAGTTCTTCAAATTAATGATGAAGACTATAAGCAATTGGTTGATAGCGTTAATAATTTTGGTAGTTTAATTCGTAATGGTTACTTTACTAAGAAAGCATTAGTTGATGCTGTGGTAAAAGCTCAATACAATAATTAACTAAAAACTCCCTGAGAATTTTATCTATCTCAGAGAGTTTTATTTTTATTCAATTATATTTTCTTGTACTTCTTCAAGATCGCCATCTTTTGCTTGGCATTACGATATTTCAAGTAATCTCCATCCTTTAGTGCTGTATCGATACAAATCTGTAATCGATAGCGATATGCGCTTATTTCCCTAGTGATGTCAAAACCAAGCTGACTTAGCAAGCTTATTCTCTCTTCTACAGCTTCTAAAGGAAAAACGGCCGTCTTATTAGCCTGTGCAGACACACTATTTTCAAAAATTCGGTGCGTATAAATTGCCTTATTCATGTATACAATTTTATCTGCTAACAGGTATATTTTCCATGTAGTTAGATCATCTTCTACACGAGCATCAATTGGATAAACTATATTTTCAAAAAGAGATCTTTTATATAATTTTGCCCATGGCACAGCAAAAATAATGGACCTATTATAAGGTACGGTCTCATATTCTACGGTAAACCATTCTTCTGGCGTATAGGTCTTTTCAAAGTAATCATCTTCTTTAAGCCAAATCCCATATGCTCTTTTTTCTTCAATAAAATGATTAAAATTTCCTACCGCAATATCTGCATCATTCTTTTTCAACAGGTTATAAAGTTCTTCAATATGAGTTTCACTCAGCAAATCATCATCATCTACAAATAAAATATATTCACCAGTTGCCATTTCAAGACCAGTATTACGGCTTGAGCCTACTCCACCATTTTTCTTGTGCAAAATTCTTATATTGGCATATTTTTCCCGGTATTTTTCACATACTTCAGGTGTACTATCTGTAGATCCATCGTCTACTAAAATAATTTCAAGGTTAGAATAAGTCTGCTTTAAGACACTATCTAAGCATTGAGCTAAATATTTTTCATCGTTATATACTGGGATAATTACTGAGATTTTTTCCATGTGCTATCCTCTCATTGTTTTCTTACTACATGGTTACAATATATTTAAACCTATTATAGCTTAATATTTATGCTTTTCTTCATATTAATAAAAACAAAGCCTCGAGTTTCCAAAAAAGAAATTCGAGGCTTTATTTATTATCTTTAAGATTTATTAATCTTTATCTTCATCTTTACGTTTCTTACGTCTGAAGCCAAGCAATCCACCTAAAGCAGCGATCATTAATCCTAAGAAGCTTGAATTTGATTCTGCACCAGTTTGAGGCAATTTACCTCTACGGTGATCTTTCTTAGCTGCTTTATCTACAGATTCAGCATTTTTATGTTGTGGCTTAAGCGTATTAGTAGAAGTAGATTGAGTACCCCTGTTGTTTGGCGTTGATTTAGAGCCATTATTGTTAGTACTATTCGTTGAAGTTGTCGTACTTGTTGGGCTAAATTGACTCTTACTCATTGATACGGAGTTGCTCAAGCTTTCGCTCATGCTTACTGAGTTGCTTAAGCTTTCACTCATCGATACGGAGTTACTCAAACTTTCACTCATTGATACTGAGTTACTTAAGCTTTCGCTCATGCTTACTGAGTTACTTAAGCTTTCACTCATTGATACTGAGTTGCTTAGACTCTCGCTCATGCTTACTGAGTTGCTCAAGCTTTCACTCATTGATACTGAGTTGCTTAGACTTTCGCTCATTGATACCGAGTTACTCAAGCTTTCACTCATGCTTACTGAGTTGCTTAAGCTTTCACTCATACTTACTGAGTTACTTAGGCTCTCGCTCATGCTTACTGAGTTACTCATGCTTTCGCTCATTGATACTGAGTTACTCAAACTCTCACTCATTGATACTGAGTTGCTTAAACTTTCACTCATTGATACTGAGTTGCTTAGGCTCTCGCTCATCGATACTGAGTTACTTAGACTTTCGCTCATGCTTACTGAGTTACTCAAACTCTCACTCATTGATACTGAGTTAGATAAGCTTTCGCTCATGCTTACTGAGTTACTCAAACTCTCACTCATTGATACTGAGTTAGATAAGCTTTCGCTCATGCTTACTGAGTTACTCATGCTTTCACTCATCGATACTGAGTTACTCAAGCTCTCACTCATGCTTACTGAGTTGCTTAAGCTTTCACTCATGCTTACTGAGTTACTTAGGCTTTCGCTCATGCTTACTGAGTTGCTTAAGCTTTCACTCATGCTTACTGAGTTACTCATGCTTTCGCTCATTGATACTGAGTTACTTAAGCTTTCACTCATACTTACTGAGTTACTCAAACTCTCGCTCATACTTACTGAGTTGCTTAAACTTTCGCTCATTGATACTGAGTTGCTTAAGCTCTCACTCATGCTTACTGAGTTGCTCAAACTCTCACTCATGCTTACTGAGTTGCTCAAGCTTTTGCTCATGCTTACCGAGTTAGACAAGCTTTCGCTCATGCTTACTGAGTTAGATAAGCTTTCGCTCATGCTTACCGAGTTACTTAAGCTCTCACTCATGCTTACTGAATTACTCAAGCTCTCGCTCATGCTTACTGAGTTACTTAGACTTTCGCTCATTGACACTGAGTTACTCAAACTCTCACTCATGCTTACTGAGTTACTTAAGCTTTCACTCATGCTTACTGAGTTGCTCAAGCTTTCACTCATGCTTACTGAGTTACTTAAGCTCTCACTCATTGATACTGAGTTGCTTAGACTTTCACTCATGCTTACTGAGTTACTTAGGCTTTCGCTCATGCTTACTGAGTTACTCAAACTCTCACTCATGCTTACTGAGTTGCTCAAGCTTTCACTCATTGATACTGAGTTACTCAAGCTTTCGCTCATGCTTACTGAGTTGCTTAGGCTCTCACTCATGCTTACTGAGTTGCTCAAGCTTTCACTCATTGATACTGAGTTGCTTAGGCTCTCGCTCATGCTTACTGAGTTGCTTAAGCTTTCACTCATGCTTACTGAGTTGCTTAGGCTCTCACTCATGCTTACCGAGTTACTCAAGCTTTCGCTCATACTTACTGAGTTACTTAGACTTTCGCTCATTGATACCGAGTTGCTTAAACTTTCACTCATGCTTACTGAGTTACTCAAGCTTTCACTCATGCTTACTGAGTTGCTTAAACTTTCACTCATGCTTACTGAGTTACTCAAACTTTCACTCATTGATACTGAGTTGCTTAGGCTCTCGCTCATGCTTACTGAGTTACTTAAGCTTTCGCTCATGCTTACTGAGTTAGATAAGCTTTCGCTCATGCTTACCGAGTTGCTTAGGCTTTCACTCATGCTTACTGAGTTACTCAAACTTTCACTCATTGATACTGAGTTACTTAAGCTCTCGCTCATGCTTACTGAGTTACTCAAGCTTTCACTCATGCTTACTGAGTTACTTAAGCTTTCACTCATACTTACTGAGTTGCTTAAGCTTTCACTCATACTTACTGAGTTACTCAAGCTCTCACTCATGCTTACTGAGTTACTCAAGCTTTCGCTCATCGATACTGAATTGCTCAAGCTCTCGCTCATACTTACCGAGTTACTCAAGCTTTCACTCATGCTTACTGAGTTGCTCAAGCTCTCGCTCATGCTTACTGAGTTGCTTAAGCTTTCACTCATACTTACTGAGTTACTCAAACTCTCACTCATGCTTACTGAGTTAGATAAGCTTTCACTCATGCTTACTGAGTTACTCAAACTCTCACTCATACTTACCGATTTACTTAAGCTTTCACTCATACTTACTGAGTTACTTAAGCTAGCGCTCATACTTACTGAGTTACTTAAGCTAGCGCTCATGCTTACTGAGTTACTTAGTCTTTCACTCGTGCTTACTGCGTTACTCAAGCTTTCACTTGCTACAGTACTGATACTTTGAGATGTTTGAACACTTGTACTTGTAGAAGTAGATTCACTATATGCTGTATAGCCTGTATATGCTGTGGTGACATACCGCTTTGTAACAAGCTGATCATTTACATTCGCCACATCCTGAACAGTACCTGGCTGATTAGGCATCAAAACAGTATTAGTACTTTCAACCGAGGATTGCGTATAGTTAGGATTACTATTAACAGTTGCTGTATTTGTTTCTACAAAAGGCGATACCTCTCTATCCATTCCGCTTTGATTAATAATATTTGTCTTCCTTGCATTGACAATATAGGTAACAGGTGAGTTTCCCCAATACCCTTCTCCATTATTGTAGTGTGTGAAGAAAACTGCATCTGGATCAGTAATATTGACTGTTACAGTTCCTTGACTAATGAAGTTAGCTTGACCTTCTAAATTTACATAGGCGCCAGGATTTATATTGAGAGTATTATTAACCGAAGCGTTATCATAATTAAAATCTATGTTATGACGCGGTATATTCGGATATCCCGGAGTAACATCATTTTTCACATTCATAGTAACAAAGGCATTATTGCCAATGTCAATTACATTATCACCGTTGTTATAACTCGGCATAAAAATGTTGAAGCTAGTTGCACCCTTCATTTCAACGTGAGCACCGTCACCAATTGAAACATTATGTTGAGCATTATTACCCATGAGTGCAACATTGTATAATGCATTATTGCCCGCATCGAATACAACATTTGCATCCTTGTCAATAATTAAATTGTAGGCTGAATAAACTTGACAGTTAACGCCATGAGCTATAGAACTCCAATCTGGTGTATAAGTTGTTCCATTATAGATATAAGAACTAACTCCTGTAAGAGTTGTATTACCACTAATTTCTAAAGTCTTCGATGAGGGAGTAACAAAAGTACTAGAACCTGTATCTGCAAATGCTGCAACTCCTCCAATTTGAGTGACATTATTATAAACTAATCTTTGCTTTGTATTTGGATGGATTACAGGTGCAGTATTATTTAAAAATACTGCACCATAATAATTTGCAGTATAAAGCTTAACATTATTAAATGTTACAGTAAGCTCATCAGTAGATGACAGCCAATTTGTATTAATATGGAAGTTACCAAAGTTAATACTATGGCCATTACCGTTAATAGTTACGCTGTGGGGTGTGCTCATCACACCAGTACTACTACCATAACTTGCTCCCAAATCAATGTCATTCGTTACATTAACAACACTGGCAGTACCATTAACAACTTGATTATAGAATTCTTGCGCATTGCTTACATCAACACCAGTGTTTGTTTGAACCAAGTTAGCAAAAATACCATTCAAGCTTAATTCATTCAATTGTTGTTTTTTATTAAGTTGCTCTTTATTATCAGTACTACTCTTATTTATGGAAGTTTGAAGAGCAACAGGAATTTTAAGACTTCTATCTATAAGTTGTGTATTGCTTAAGCTTAAACTAGTTGTATCACTAAGATTACTTTGATCAGTACTTTGTCTTTCAGTAATAGATGAATTCTCGCTAGAGTAGAAATTCCCCACATTAGTGCTATTACTGGAGTTTGATACGCTAGATTTTTCTTCATTTTTTGAAGAGCTAGTAGCACTATCTGCATGAGATGTAGAAGTGCTTTTTTTAGCTGCACTTAAAGAAGTAAGTTTACTTTTAGAATAACTTAGAGATTCTGATAGACTCTGTGAATTGCTTAGAGATGTAGACAGTGAAGTTGATTGTGAGTGACTTATTGATTGACTTAAAGATGTAGACGTACTATGAGCAATCAACAAACTCTTTGAGCTAGAAGCAGACATGCTTTTAGCTTCTGAATTACTAGTACTGACTCCATTTTCATCAGATTTACTGTTTCCCTTTTTTGATAAGTCAGTTTGTGTGCTTTCAGATACTGATCCAACTATTTGTGATTTAGCATCTACAGAAGTTTGTGCGGCATATACACGATCATTGGGTAAAATTGCTGCTCCTGTAGCTCCAGTTCCTAAAATTGCTGCTAAAGCTGCTAGTTCTTTAAGATATGGGTTAGAACTGTCTCCCGATTCCTTTAAACTATTCGGATCGACATACTTATTCTTTGTTTCTTGATTCTTTTTAAATTTTCTGTCTTTCATAACATTTTCCACTCGTTACTGCAAATATACTATTACGATTAATTTTATTTATCAAAAAATTTCATTCGTTATTATTACATATTCTACGTAAATTGCAATAATAAATTGAACACTTAAGCTGCTTGATAGATGTGATCTA
>CAJUTO010000008.1 GCA_910589675.1 uncultured Lactobacillus sp.
GAATGGACTTTTTATTTTTTATCAAGTGTTCAATTTAATTTTACAATCAGCGTTTAAATTATTTTCAAAACTTTCTAGCATTTGCTGAAATGTATCAGGTTTAATAGTATTGTTATTTACCTCATCTACTATTGTTTTCCATGTATATTCTGGTCCAATAACATAACCTGTACTATTTGCAATATAAGCTAATAAATCGCTCCCATCCTTTCCAGAAACTTCTCTTCTATACTCATCATTAATATCATCAATATTTTCGGGAGTATTCATTAAAATCTTATTCTTAAATAAATGATTTTCCTGTCTTTCAGATAGATAGCGATAAAACATAAAACCTAAAATATAATTTCTATATTCTGAGGCATCCATATTTCCTCTTAATCTATTTGCCATATCCCATATTTTATTTGTTATTTCTTTAGCTTTATCCATAAATTTTCCCTTTTTAATATTTCTTTGTTATTTCGTCAGCAAATTCTCTAATACTATCACTTAAACTTCTAAGATATTTAAATTTCCCAAATTCACGTATCTTTTCATCTTCCGCATCTGTCGTATAAACTTGTGATGCTTCACGAATAATGTTGTCTAAATCTCCATTCATATTAAGATCATCAGTACCTTGAACATGATTATAGATAATTTCGTTAACTCGTTGATTATCTTTAATATCAACTAAGCCCCATTTACGCTTATAGGCAAGGATTTCCTCACGCATTGAACGATTAGAATATCTTTCTAATATTTCATCAATATCATTTTCTGTAACAGGATAGTTAAAATTAGACCCGTTATTATTCAAAATGCTGTCTGTAAATTGATTAATTTGTTCTGCTTTTTTTCTGTCATCCATTCGATCAGAAAGTTCTTTAATCTTTTTAGCAGTATTTTGAGCTTTTTCTTCTTCTTTTTTATGCTTTTGATTCATTAGCTCAGCTATTAATTGTTTAAGATAGCTATATGAAACAGTTACTTCATGAATATGCTCCATATTTAAATCAATATCACCAAAATCTGCATCAATTCTTTTAGCAATTTTTTTCTTTAATTTAATGGCTAAGGTTGTCGTTAACGTTTCTTCTTGTTTTTGAGATAAGCCAATTTCTTTCAAAAACTTTTCTGGATTTTGTTCATCATATTCATCATCCTGCTTTGCCATTGCCATTAAATGATTATATTGGCGCAAATCTTTTAGCATTTGATCTTGACGATTTTTTTCTAAATTCTGAGGAACACTAGTGAATTTATTAGTAGTATCACTTAGTCGCTTAACTACAACTTTTAATTCTTCTTTTACTTTCTTAAAATTCGGTGAAATGACCTCGTTAGTAACAGACGTATCTAACCCCTGTTGCTCATTGGCCGAATTCTTATCACCATATTCTGCCAAAGCTTTTTTCATTAGCTTCTCGCTTTGAACCGGCCAACGATAATTTACAATCCTACCAAATGGCTTAGTCTGCATGTCATAAACACGATTAGTTCTAGAATATGCCTGAATTAAAGCAGAGCCTTGCAAAGTTCGATCTACATATAAAGTATTTAATTGCGGAGCATCAAATCCAGTTAACAATTGGTCAACAACAATAACAAGATCCACGTAGTTTCCATCATAAATCGTCCGATTTAATCTCGAAACTAACTGTTCTGTATATTCTTTCGCATCTTTAACACCAAAACTAGTTCCAAATTGCTTATTGTAGTCCTTAATTGCTTCTTCAAGTGACTTATTATTTTCCAGCTGATTGTCACTATTAGAATTATCCTGACTAAAAGTAATTCCAATCTTTAATGGCTTTTTTCGCAACTTATTCTGCTTCTTAAATTCTTTATAAAACATCATTGCCATTGGCGTTGAAGCTTTGTTACCACCAACGTGAGTAGTAAATAAGGCATTATATTCACTATTTCTTGAGCGCTTATCCCAATTATCTAAAACGTCTTTAACAACCAACTCGACATGCTTTTGATTGTTGTCATAAACGCTTGGCTCAATCATGTCGTCCATATCTTCAAGTTGTAGGTTTTCAATTCGATCTTGAATTTGTTTTTCACTATATTTAGGATATCTTGCCTTAAAATACGCTGGCAAATATTGCTCTTTTAATACTTCATCAGACAATGTTGTTTCAAAATCAACTTTGAATCCTAAAACATTTCCATCCCTAATAGCGTCTACAATAGTATAGGCATGTATTAAATTGCCAAAAATATCTCTTGTAGTAGGAGCTTTATCAAAATTAGGCGTACCAGTATAACCTACCCAAGCAGATCTAGTAAAAGTAGTCTTGATACTTTGAAGCATATCACCAGCAGTTGAACGATGGGCTTCATCTACAATAAAGAGGATATTCTTTTTGGCGATATCATTGATACCTTTTTTATCTTTAACCAAAGCGGCCATCTTCTGAATAGACGTTACTATAATTCCATTCCCTTTAGATTTTATCTTTTTAGATAATACCCATCGGTTTGCTGCATCAGTAACCACACCACCGTTACCATTTTCACCTTTTTCAGGATCATAAGCGCTATATTCATCAACTGTCTGATTAGTCAGAGCAACTCGATCCACCAAGAAGATAACCTTGTCTACATTTGGCAATCTTGAAGCAAGCCAAGCCGTCTTAAAGGACGAAATAGTTTTACCTGACCCAGTTGCATGCCAGATATAACCAATTTCTTGGTCGTTAATATCAAAATCATGTTGCCGAACTTTATCAATTATTGAGCTAGCTGCATAAACTTGATATGGTCGCATAACCTTAATCATTTGTTTTCTTGGCGTCCCATCTAAAATCATATAGTTTGTAGCCATTTGATGGGCCATTGGTATTGACAACATATTAGAGGTAAATTCTTGCCAATCTAATACTGGAGTATTATCTTCCTTACGCTGCCATTGAAAGGCAAAAGTCTTATTGAACATTTCATCTGTAGTTCTTGCCATATACTTTGCATCATGTGGCGTCATACCCACTAAGATTTGTATCGTAGAAAAGATGTCTCCATATTGTTGTTCATGAATGTAGCGATGCATTTGATTTAGGGCTTCATCAACATCATGATAATCTGCTTTTTCTTCAATTTGGATTATTGGCAAACCATTAATTAATAAGGTTGTATCAAAGCGTCGGTCTGGATAACCAGGAATTACTGCATCTCTTTTAATTTGGTTAACAACTTGATACCTTGTATTACCGGCACCGATTTGAGCTTGATCAAATACAGTTAGATATACATGTTTTCCAGAATCTAAATCAACTTCAACTTGTGACACACCATTAAGGCCATATAAAAATTGACCTGCTTCATATGGCGTTTTTAAATTAGTAATAATTCGTTTTACTTGTGCAAATTCTCCCGCGGATAATGGTTCATCTAATTTGTCACGATTATTCTCTTCTAGAATATTTTTAAAGTTACTCCAAAGCTGATCGGTAGTTTTGATTGAAGGCTCATATTTCCATTGTTTAACTCCGCCAAGAGTTTCTAACTTATGGATTAATTTATCTTCAAAAATTAACTCTGCTTTTTCGATAGCCATTCATTTTCTCCTACTCATAATATCTCTAAGTATTATTTTATATGACTTTCGTTGTAAAAAAACGAAAAATATCGAAAAATTTAAGGTTATCTTATTTTTCAGCAACTTCACATAATAAAAAATATGAACCAAGCAAAAAAGCTGACTAACAGGCCAGCTTTTCTACTACTCTTCACTATTCAATTCATCTAACATATCTTGCATATCAAGATCATCTGGTTGGACTTGCAAGTACTTCTTAATCAATTCCTTTGTGGTTGGAATTTCACGTAATTCATAGAACAAGCTAATCATCTGTCTTAAGAAGCTTGCATTATTTTGAAAGGCTGGATAGGCAAGCAAGAATTCACTCTTAGCCTTATCATAATCTTCAAGTCTTTGATAAGAAACAGCCAGATTCCAGTGAGCTTGTGGCTCTAACTCTTCATCATCAAGATCCTTGAACAAGCTAATATTAGCCTCATCTTGGTGCTGGTGAAGATATAAGTTAGACAACTGCAAGCGCAAGTCACTGTTGTCAGGAGCAACCTCAAGTCCCTTTTTAAGCAAGCGTTCTGCTTCATCTAACTGATTCAAGTTAGCAGCAGCTTTGGCACCCAGACTATATAAAACTTCATCCAATTCGTTATAAGATAGACCAGTTTGCGCAGTTCTGAGCACTTCCTCATTATTGTCTTCTGCGGCATAGGCTTGGGCAAGAAGTGGATAGGCATTTACATAATCAGGTTGAGTTTCAATTACCTGGTCTAAATACTTAATTGCAGCCTTATTATCATTAGCAGAAAGCATAATTAAGCCAGCTTCATAAAGAGCATCAATACTTAAAATATCATTTTCATGACTCTTAATTTCATTTGCGGCTTCTTCATACTCACCCAATTTAGCAAGACAAGCTGCAATTCTTTGACTTAAAACTACTTCACCAAAAGTCTTATTATTTTTAGCTAATTCATGGTATAAGTCTAAAGCTTCGCCGTAGTCACCGCTAAGATAGTCTAATTCAGCCAAGCCAAAGTTAATGGCATCTTCATCAGGAGCTAATTTATGGGCTTCTAAGAGCTTTTGATGGGCTGTTTCAATTACTCCATTACTTTGATAGTAATCAGCTAAATCAAGCAAACTTTCAAGGTAAGCATCACTATCTGGCTTTACATCATAAAGTAGCTGCAAGCCATCGTCTTCATCACCATCATTTAACAAAATTTCAGCTAAATAGACCTTAAACAAGTCTTCTTTAGGAAACTGTCCAATCAAAAAACGATAAACTTCTTTAGAAAGATCAGTAAAACCAAGATCAGTTAAGTTTTCAGCTAAAGAAGCAAGGATTTCTGGGTCATCATTATCCAACGCCTTTTTCAAGAGAATTCGATTATCAGAAAAATTATGATTTTGAATTGCATCTAATAGTTGTTCAGAATAAGTCATTTTTTCACTCTTTTCATTCGTACTCTCACAATAATTGTACACAAAAAACGTGCCAAGCTATACAACTTAGCACGTTTTTATTTTGCTAGTAACTAAACAATTACTTAACAGCATCCTTAAGAGCCTTACCTGGCTTGAATGCAGGAACCTTAGAAGCTGGGATTTCGATTTCAGCCCCAGTTTGTGGGTTACGACCCTTACGAGCTGCACGGTGACGTACTTCAAAAGTACCGAAACCGATCAATTGAACTTTTTCACCCTTAGCAAGATCTTCTTGAATAGAGTTAAAGATTGCATCAACTGCAGCAGCAACTTCTTTCTTGGTTAAGTCAGTTTTAGCAGCAACTTCAGAAACTAATTCTGCCTTGTTTGCCATTCCACTTCACCTCCCAAAATGAACTAATGATATTTTTAAACAAAAACCTTTGAAAATAAGAAAAATGAGTTATTCATTTATTCCCTGCAATAAAATTAGCACACTAAGACGCTTAGTTGCAAGCTTTTTCGCAGATATATCCCTATTTTTTTGAAATTTAAAGCTTATTTACGTTTTCTAGCTAAGATTTTAATTGGTGTTCCTACAAAATCAAAGTTTTGTCTTAATTGATTAATTAAAAATCTCTGGTATGAGAAGTGAAGCAACTCTGGATCATTTACAAAGACGACAAATGTTGGCGGAGTTACTGCCACTTGAGTCATGTAGTAGATTCTTAATCTCTTTCCATTAACAAGTGGAGTTGGTGTAATTCTAGTTGCTTCAAGAAGCAAGTCATTCAAGACACTAGACTGAATTCGACGAGTTTGATTTTCATGAACTTCTTTAACAAGCTTCAAGATATCTGGAACTCTTTGACCCGTCTTAGCAGAAACGAAAATAATTGGAGCATAGTCTAAGTATTGGAACTCTCTTCTGATTGTATCTTCAAAGTCCTTCATACTTCTACTGTCTTTTTTAGGTAGATCCCACTTATTTACAACAATAATTACACCGCGGCCTGCATCATGAGCGTATCCAGCTACATGCTTATCTTGTTCACGAATACCAGTGCTTGCATCTAAGACTAAAAGTGTAATATCACTTTCTTCAATGGCACTGATTGCTCTTAAGACAGAATACTTCTCCGTCTTCTCATAGACCTTACCACGCCGTCTGATGCCGGCTGTATCAACGATAGTATACTTTTGCCCATCATTAGTAAAAGTCGTGTCAATGGCGTCTCTAGTCGTTCCTTCGATATTAGAAACAATTACACGTTGTTCACCTAAAATAGCATTTACAAGTGAAGATTTACCAACATTTGGACGTCCAATCACACTAAAGCGAATTGAACCGTCTTCATGCTGGTTAGCCTTGTCGCCAAATTCACCAACAATAGCATCTAGTAAATCTCCCATTCCAGTTCCATGACTACCAGAAACTGGGATTGGGTCGCCTAATCCTAAGCTGTAAAAGTCATAAATATCTGTTCTTTGCTCAGGATTATCAGCCTTATTAATGGCTAAAATAACTGGTTTCTTAGTTCGATAAAGCATTTTAGCAATTGTTTCATCCATGTTAGTCATATGTTGAGTAACATCCCCTAACATCACAATTACATCTGCTTCATCAATGGCAATTTCAGCTTGTGCCTTAATTTGTTCTTCAATTTCACCAGAGTCTAGAGTAATACCACCGGTATCAATTAAGATAAATTCATGACCCATCCACTCAGCACGGGCATAAATTCTATCTCTAGTAACTCCAGCCTTGTCTTCAACAATAGCTACACGCGAATTAATAATTCTGTTAAAAATAGTTGACTTACCAACATTTGGACGTCCAACTAATGCAACTACGGGTAATGACATATTATTTCTACCCCTTTCTATCTAATGAAATAAAAAAAGCTGACCGGAGTCAGCTTTTTTAGACTAATGACGATTAATCCTTATCTTTAAGTTGATCACCAATAATGTCACCTAAAGCAAAACCGTTGTCATTGTCATTCATGTACTTATCAGCTACAGAATCTTGACGACGACGTGGACGTGAGTTGTTTTCACTCTTAGCAGCATTAGGATCAGCTTGCTTGATTGACAATGAGATTCTTCTGTCACTTGGGTCAACACTTAAAACTTTAACTTTAACAGTTTGACCAACCTTTAAAACATCACTTGGCTTATCAACGTGCTTGTTAGCAATTTCTGAAACGTGTACTAAGCCTTGAATTCCATCAGCTACTTCGATGAATGCACCGAATGAAGTTAAAGTCTTAACTTCACCTTCAATGATGTCGCCTTCATGTAAGCCTTCAGTAGCTTCTTCAAATGGGGATGGTAAAGTTTGCTTAATTGACAGGGAGATTCTATGTCTATCGTCATCAATACCGATAACTTTAACCTTAACATCTTGACCAGCCTTCAATACATCGCTTGGCTTATCAACATGCTTGTAAGAAATTTCTGAAATGTGAACTAAACCGTCCACACCACCAACGTCAACAAAGGCACCAAAACCAGTTAAACGTGATACTTTACCTTCAACAGTGTCACCTACAACTAATTGTGAAGCAACGTTTTCGAAAGCTTCTTCACGTTCTTGTTCGATTAAGTCTTTTCTTGAAAGAATTAATCTGTTCTTGTTAGGATCAATTTCAGTGATCTTCAAGTTCATCTTCTTGCCAATGTAAGGCTTCAAATCAGAAACGTAACGGTTAGAAATTAATGAAGCTGGCAAGAATCCACGTGTACCAACGTCAACTAATAAACCACCACGAACAGCACCAGTTACAGTACCTTCAACAGTCTTGCCTTCTTCGAAGACCTTTTCTAATTCCTTGTAAGCTTCTCTTTCCTTCAAACGAGTAACTGAGAAGAAGAATTCACCGTTTTCCTTGTCGCCACCAGCTCTTCTAAGAACTAAAGCTTCAAACTTATCACCAGGTTTTACCAATTGGTTCAAATCTGCATTACGGTCGTTAGTGAATTCACGCTTAGTGATTACACCTTCAACACCTGCATTTTCAACACCAACAGCGATTTGTCCATCTTCAACACTTAAAACTTCAACGTTAACAATGTTGCCGACTTCAACTCCCTGCATTTCTTTTAGAGCATCTAAGAATTGATTACTATTATCTGTCATAATTACCTCCCAATATCATACTTTATTTTAAAGTACTTGATATCTTTTTTCCACACTTTTGTTTAATTTTTTTGCTTTTTTTGAATTATCTCGGTTATTTTGGCTACAACTTCATCAATTGTTAAGTTTGTAGTATCTAATTCAATTGCATCATCTGCTTTTTTCAATGGAGAAATTTCACGATGCGAATCTTTATAGTCTCTAACTTCAATATCATGTTCGATATCTTTTAAGTCTTGATGAATGCCTTTTTCTTGAAAATCTAAGAAGCGTCTCTTAGCTCTTGATGCAACACTAGCGATTAAGAAAATTTTTACCTCTGCATCTGGTAAAACTGTCGTTCCAATATCACGACCATCCATAACAACATCGTGCTTACCCGCCATTTCGCGCTGTAATTCAACCATCTTTTCACGAATTGATCTTAAGGCAGAAACTTGAGAAACGTTTTCGGTAATTTCAGGTGTTCTGATGTCAATTGAAACATCCTTACCATTTACGTAAACCTTTTGTTCTCCATCTTCTTGCTTAAAATCAATTGTACTATGGTCGATTAAGTTCAAAATTGTCTTTTCATCCCCATAGTCAACATTATTATCGTGTGCAATTAATGTACATGCTCGATACATTGCACCAGTATCGATATAAATATAGCCCAAATTATGTGCGATAATTTTAGCAACTGTACTCTTCCCCGCTGATGCAGGCCCATCAATAGCTACTTGCATTAAATAATTTAGTCCTTTCTTTTTCATTCAAAGTAAATTCTACCATAAAACAAAAACACAGAAGTCAAATGACTCCTGCTAAATAAAATTATTTTTACTATTTAAACTTTAAAAATTACGTCTTACAAATTTTTCTAAAACTGGCAATAAGGTCTTGGCCAATAATAGAACAACAATACTGTTAATTATTCCTTTAATTAAGTTAAATGGTACAATCGCTGAAACAATGTAAGTTAAAAGTGATGAATTAAGCTTAAAGCCCATTAATGAAATATACATTGGAGTTAAAACGAAGTAGTTTGCTAAAGACATTACTACCGTTAACGCAATCGTTCCGACTGCTAATCCCAAAATTTGGTATTGTACTTTGTCTTCATGCCTTTTACTAATGAAGTAGAATGGCAAGATATAGGCTAAACTTGCTAAAAAGGCAGCTAATTGGCCAATCATTGAAATTGGATTAAATCCCGAAATAAAGAGGCTTAACAATGATTTAAAAAATGCAATCATTGTCCCGCCCAAAGGACCAAAAACCAAAGTACTTAAAGCTACTAATGAATCAGAAAAATCCATCTTTAAGTAATCAAAGCCGGGAATAATTGGGACCTCAATCTTCATAATCAAAAATGCTAATGCACCAATCATCGCCCAAGCGAGCCAATAGGCCAATCTTACATGACTTAAACTTGTTTTTCTTTGCATGATAGTTCCTCCATAACATACAAAAGGTCTGTCGCTTCAGCAACAGACCTTATTAATCATCTAAATCATGTTTAATTCTATGGTCTGTCTTCTTCCATCTAGACTATAACTATCGGTACCTAAGGTTCAACTACATGTGTAGCTCGCGGACTCTAACCGCCGGTCGGGAATTTCGCCCTGCCCTGAAGACAACATCCTTGTATTTACGTTTTACGAGTAAATCATAATACTTCTTAGTAGAATTGTAAACATTATTGTTTTTTATTATCTTAATTTTATTGATTGACCAATACTAATACTATCAGCTGACTCTAAATCGTTAATTTGTTCTAAGTGGTGCACTGAAGTGTTATTTTCACGGGCAATCTTTGATAAAGAATCTCCCTCTTGGACAGTGTAAGATCTTGGTGCCTCATGTTGTGAATAGCTGCTTCCACCATTGTTTTGCCAAGTATTCTGATTAGTTTGAGTTGTGTTTTGAGCTGATTGTTGGCTTTGATCTTGAGTAGTAGTTTGACTAGCACTAGATTCATAAGATTGCGTACTACTTTGACTAACTTGACTACTTTGAGATTCTGATTGACTAACAACAGCTGGTGTGGTGTCTTGAGATTGACTTGAAGAACTTTCTTCTCTTTTTACACTGCTACTCTTTGACTTACTTTTCTTAGAAGAGCTTTGTTTACTCTTTTTACTTTTAGGCTTGTGAGACTTAGAAGATGAGCTTTTTGACACTTTAACGCTCTTTTCAGCTAAGTTATTAGAGTTTGCGTGCAATCTTGAAGAAACAATCGGAATTAATGCAATGATAATTATTGCAACAATAATCAACCCAGCCCAGAGCTGACTATGATGTGGACCTTTTGGACTGCCTTCTGATTGAGTAGATTTTCTAGAAGTAACTTCTGGATCTGCTTCTGGTTCTGACTCCCGATGATGCATTGCCCTTCTAGATGTTTTAGGACGCTCAAAATGCTTGTAAGGGCCTTTTGGTTCTTTATTGTCCTGAGATTTGTTTTCCTTCATTCAAAAGTCCTCCAAAATTATAGATTATTAGTTTTATTTTATCATAGCTTTTAATAAAGCGTTAGTCAGCTAAGTGATTTAAACGAAAGACTTCTTCATTCGTTAATTCACGATACTCGCCCGAATTTAATGATTTTAAAGTTAGAAAGGCATACTTTTCACGAGCTAATTTTTCTACAAGGTGATGTACTGCTTCAAACATCCTCTTAACCTGATGGTAGTGACCTTCATGGATAGTTAATTGAACAATTTGGGTCTTCTTTTTCTCATCAGTCTTTAAAATCTTTAACTTAGCTGGTGCACTCTTTCTTCCATCAATACGCACACCATGAGTAAGAGAGCGAATCTCTTCTGGAGAAAGAATTCCCTTAATCTTTGCTACATAAACCTTTGGTACTTCATTACGTGGGTGCATTAACTTATTTGCTAATTCACCATCGTTTGTCATTAATAATAAGCCCGATGTATCATAATCAAGACGCCCTACTGGATAAAGGCGATATGGTACATCTTCAAAGAAATCAACTACTGTCTTTCTTCCTTTGTCATCGCTTACTGAAGAAATGACACCACGTGGTTTATAAAACAAGTATGTATGGAGAGCTTCTTTTTCAATCGGAACTCCATTTACTTCAATCTTGTCGCTAGGCTCAACTTTTGTTCCTAGTTCAGTAACTTTTTTTCCATTAACAGTTACTTGTCCTGCACTAATCATTTTTTCAGCCTTACGCCTTGAGGCAACACCTGCCTGCGCAATTACTTTTTGTAATCTTTCAGCCATTTTACTCACCCTCATCAAAATTAATTTCTTTATTTCTACTATCATCCTGATTAAATAGGTTCACAGGATTATCATCTGCTTCAAACTCTTCAATTACTGGTAGATCAGCTAAACTTTCGTAATTAAAGTACTGTAAAAAATAATCGGTCGTTACATATAAGTTAGGATGCCCTGGAACATCCTTTTTTCCATCTACTTTGATTAATCCGCGCCAAACCAAAGTTTGTAGTGCTCCTGCTGAGTTAACGCCTCTTAAGTCATCAATTTCAACTCGAGTAATCGGTTGTCGATACGCAATAATCGACAAAATTTCAAGCGCTGATTGACTTAAATTCTTAGATAGATCTTTTTGGAAAAATTTCGAAATAATATCTCCACATTTTGGACTAGTCGTTAACTTATAAGTTTGATTGATACAAATTAACTGTAAACCTGAATTTTTATCGTTTTTCAATTGGTCCTTAAGATGATTAGCTAATTCTCTTAAGGCAGCTGGAGAAATTTCTAACAACTGTAGTAAGTTCTCAGTTTCTAAACCATCATCCCCCGCTGCATAAAGTAAGGCTTCTAATTCTGCTTCTTTACTTGCCATTAATCTCAACTTTCTCTAACTCTAGATCACCAAAATCTCTATTTTGCTTTACCAAAATTTTATGATCACGACATAATTCTAAAACTGCTAGGAATAACCCAATTACTTGATCAAGATCTTGAAAGTTTTTAATACAATCAAAAAAACTAGTCGATCTTTTATTTTGTAACCTGTTTTTTAAAAAGCTTGTCATTTCTTCAATTGAAGTCTCGTGAACCTCAATTTTTCCAACTTGTGGCTTTCTCAGTTTGAATCGCTCTAAAACCACTTTAAAAGTATTTGCAAGCTCATCACTTGTAATTTCTCCTAAAGGAAGTGGCTCAATCTCTTTTTTAGGGGAAACAGATGGATCCTTTGCCACTGTAATTGGCATTTCTTCATCTCTTTTTTTAAAGTATTCGGCAATTCTTTGAAAGACTGAGTACTGCACTAGTTGCTCAACAAGTTCAGTACGTGGGTCTTCTTGATACTGATCTTCCTCAATAAAGTCATTTTTAGGAAGCAAATACTGGGACTTAATTCTAAGTAATGTTGACGCCATCACAAAATACTCTCCAGCAATTTGTAAGTCCAAAGTTTGCCAGCGAGCCAAATTAGCCAAATATTGTCCCGTAATTTTTGCAATTGGAATATCATAGATATCTATTTTTTGTGACCTGATTAAGTGTAAAAGTAAATCGAGCGGTCCCGTAAAATTAGGAAGATCTAAAGTTAATTCATCAACATTATTCATCAGTTTTATTTTCCTTTAAATAATTTAATAAAGATGCCCAATTAGGTAAGGCAGTAATCATTTTATCAGGATAAAGATGCTTTAGGTCATTCATTACCAATTGCTTTGTTTTTTCATCACGCATCGTCGGATCAAGAGATAAATAGCGAATAATAATAAAATCTTTCTCTTCTTGAATACCAACAATACCGCGAGCATTACCATCTTGTTGATAGATAAGAACCTCGAATTGATTAGAATCGCTAGTATACAGTTTCATCTCTTCTTGCAGATTCTTAATATTTTTAAAATCTGGGAGATAGGATAAATATCCCATTACAGTTTTTTCGTAATCTTTTTTATATTTGCTGATCATAATAGTTAGGCACGTGGATGTGCTTGATTATAAACCTCCAAAATATGTTTCTGCGTCAGATTAGTATAAATCTGCGTAGTTGTAATATCACTATGGCCCAAAATCTCTTGGACTACTCTTAAATCTGCCCCATTTTCTAATAAATGAGTCGCAAAAGTATGTCTAAGAGTATGTGGTGTAACATTTTTGGTTATTCCGATAAGTTGACAATATTTTTTTATCTTTTGCCAAACAGCTTGTCTCGTCAATTGATGACCATGATTATTTAAGAAAATCACATCAGTAAATTGACCGCTTTTTAAGACTTGATTCTCTCGGACATCTTTTTGATACTTCTCTAACCATGATAAAGCAACTTCGGTAATTGGAACAAGACGTTCTTTTGATCCTTTCCCAAGAACTCTAATGATTTTTAACTCGCTATGAATATCGCCAGTACGTAAATTAATTAACTCACTAACCCGCATTCCCGTTGCATAGAGCACTTCAAGCATAGCTCGATCTCTAATCCCCAAACGAGTCTTGGTATCAGGAGCATCCAATAATTTAGTAACTTCTTCCTCACTAAGGGCTGTTGGCAATCTACGTTCACTTTTAGGTGAATCAATTTTAACTAAAGGATCACGTTCAATTATATCTTGCCGCAAAAGCCATTGATAAAATTTCCGTAAGCTAGAGATCATTCTACCGATTGAAGTTGTGGCTTTTCCCTTATCTTTTTGTGTTGCAAGAAAAGCGTCAACTACTAGGTAATCAACTTCCCAACTTGTTTCATTCTGATCTTCTAAATAACTTAAATATTCTTCTAAATCAGTTCGATAAGAAACAATTGTATTAGGGCTTAAGCCACGTTCTACTTGACTAAATCGTAAATAATCTTCTAAATTATCCTTCATTATCTGTGTCTGAGTCATCTTTTTCTACCAAGCTAATTGTTCCTGCATCTTTATCTTCAGTAATTAACCCATCCTTTAATAAATGTCCCAAGGCACGTTTAAAAGCTGATTTAGAAATACCAAAGTGATTCTTAATCTCTTGAGCATCACTCTTATCGTAAAATGGTAGAGTTTTTGTAGCTTCACGACGTAAACTTACCAAGATCATTTGTGCGTCATCGTCAATTTCTTCAAATCCTCGAGGAAGAACACTTAAATTCAATCGACCATATTGACTAACTCCAATTACACGTCCCTTAATCTTTTGACCTAGTCGTAATGGACGAAACATTTCAGACTTATGAACAAAGGCTAAGTAGTACTGATCGGTAATTACAAAGGAACCTACTTCATAATTTCTATAAACAGTTCCAGACATGTTTTTATTCTCTAAGTGTGCTGGGAAATTAGCGGCTAATTGCTCAAAGACATTTTCTTCAGCCATTTTAGCCCAAATACGTTCTTTTTCATCAGTTTCTAGACGTACTAATAGTCGATCGTCTTTCTTTGGCCATTGATCCTTTTCAAGTGGAAGATCATCTAAAGATACAACAACGTCTTTGTCATTCAAACCAATATCTAAGAAAACACCTAAGTCCCGGCGCACTTCTGTTACAGTTGCCCAACCATACTGATCTTTTTGAGCAAAAGGATAAAATTGTGTCATTTCTTTCTTTTTATCCTTGTTTTCATAAATAAAGCCTTGTACTTCATCACCTAAATGGATTGGTTCATCTTGTGTAATTTCTATTTTTTTTAATTCAAAAGTTACCCCTTCAACCTGCACATAAAAAGCAGATTCATTTTCATCGGTAACTTTTCCTTTTCTTATTTCACCTAACATAATAGCGCCTCAATCCTTTTATTTTGTCTATCATCTTATAGTATAAGGAAAAAAAGACAAAAATAAAATAGCCAGCTTTCGCTGACTATTTTAATAAGCTATTTAATTCAGATTAAAGGTTAGTTGCTTCGCCTTGGTAAACAGCACCGCGACGAGCATCAACAGTAATCTTAGAACCATCCTTGATCTTTTCTACTGCGTCAGTAGCACCAACGATAACTGGGATACCAAGTGAAAGACCAACAACAGCTGCGTGGCTAGTTAAACCGGAAGCTTCAACTACCATACCTGAAGCCTTCTTGATTGCTGGTAAGTAATCCTTATCAGTAGTCTTAGCAACTAAGATGTCACCATCTTGAACTTTGCTGTTAGCTTCTTCAGCAGAAGTTGCAACTACAGCTTTACCGATAACTGATTGTTCACCAACACCTAAACCTTTAACAAGTTGGGTACCGATTAATTGTAACTTCATCAAGTTAGTAGTACCAGTTTCGCCCAAAGGAACACCAGCAACGATAATTACTAAGTCACCGTCTTTTGCAAGACCAGTTTCTTTAGCAAGTTCAGCTGCTTTTTCAAACATTTCTTCAGTAGACTTAGGCTTTTCAGTCAACATTGGCTTTACACCCCAAACAACACCTAATGAGTGTTGAATCTTGTCGTTGAAAGTCATAGCAATAATGTCTGCGTTTGGACGGTACTTAGAAATCATACGTGCAGTGTAACCAGATTCAGTTGCAGCAATAATAGTCTTAACGCCCAATTCTTCAGCAGTTCTAACAACTGATTCACCGATAGCTTCAGTAACGTTTGAACCCTTGTATTCTTCGAATCTTTGAAGAGCTAACTTGTTACGCTTAGCAAGTTGCTTTTCAGTACGCATGTCGATTTCAGCCATAGCCTTAACAGCTTTAACTGGGTAAAGACCGTTTGCAGATTCACCTGAAAGCATAGTTGCGTCAGTACCATCAAGAACAGCGTTTGCAACGTCAGTAACTTCGGCACGAGTAGGACGTGGGTTTTCTTGCATTGAGTCAAGCATTTGAGTAGCAGTAATAACTGGCTTACCTAAAGCGTTACATCTCTTGATCAATTCTTTTTGTACAAATGGAACATTGATAAATGGAATTTCAACACCCATGTCACCACGAGCAACCATTAAACCATCAGAAACCTTTAAGATTTCGTCGATGTTGTCAATACCTTCTTGTGATTCAATCTTAGGGAAGATCTTTACGTATTCACAATGTGCTTCTTCAAGCAATTGACGAATATCAAGAACATCTTGTGCTTTACGAACGAATGAAGCAAAGATGAAGTTGATACCTTCCTTCAAACCGAACTTAATATCGTTAGTATCTTTTTCAGTGATACCTGGGAGGCGGATTTCAACGCCAGGAGCGTTAACACCCTTCTTAGAACCGATTAAACCAGTGTTTTGAGCTTCACAAACTAATTCTCTCTTAGCGTCATCTTTGTCCTTAATCAAAAGGTCAACTAAACCATCATCGATTAATACGTGACCACCAACGTGAGTATCGTCGTAAAGACCATCGTAGGTAACGTGGATCATGTCCTTGTTACCCTTCTTAGTGTCGTCCATAGAAATACGGATAGTGTCACCAGTGTTAATAGTGAACTTGCCGCCTTCTTGTTCAGTAGTTCTAATTTCGGCACCCTTAGTATCAAGAGCAATGCCAAGAAGTTTACCAGTCTTCTTTTCAACCTCACGAACCATGTTCATACGTGCACGGTGTTCTTCGTGGTCACCGTGTGAGAAGTTGAAACGGAATACGTTTGCACCTGCTTCAGCTAATTTAGTAATAGTCTCAACATCGTTTGAGGCTGGCCCTAAAGTACTAACAATTTTAGTTTTCTTCATCTTGAAAAAATCTCCTATAATACAAAATCAAAAACTACTTGGCTAAGTCTTTGTTTAATGAGTATAACGCATAATTACCGTGGTGTTTTGCATCAAACAAATCAAGAATATCATGGTGAGTAAGCTTGTTGTTTTCCATACCAACAGCCAAGCCGCCTTTACCTTCAAGTAATAACTTAACAGCATAGGCACCCATTTCACTTGCTACTACACGGTCACGCATTGTTGGGCTTCCGCCACGTTGCATATGGCCCAATACATTAGCACGAGCATCAAAGTCACCATATTTAAGAAGTTCATCCTTAAATTTTTCAGCGTCCATAACACCTTCAGCTAAAACAACGATTCCATGTTTCTTACCATTAGCAAATCCTTGCTTCAAGGTTTCAGCAATTTCTTTAATGTCATAAGGTTCTTCTGGAATAACAATTGCTTCAGCACCGGTAGCAACACCAACGTGCATTGCGATATCCCCACAATCACGACCCATAACATTTACAACAAATACGCGTTGATGACTTGTTGCAGTATCACGAATCTTATCAATGGCTTCCATTGCAGTATTACATGCAGTGTCAAAACCAATTGTGTAATCAGTATAAGGAATATCGTTGTCAATTGAACCAGGAAGACCAATAGCATTATAGCCATGTCTTGTAAGCTTCAATGCGCCGTGGTAAGAACCGTCACCACCAATGACAACCAAAGCATCGATTCCGTGCTTCTTTAATTGTTCGATTCCCTTAAGTTGAACTTCTTCTTCCTTAAATTCTGGGAAACGAGCTGAATAAAGAAAAGTACCGCCGCGGCTAATTTTATCCGCAACTGTTTCAGAAGTCATTTGGAAAATATCACCAGCAACTAAACCAGCATATCCATAACGAATTCCGCAAACTTCGATACCGTTTGCCAAAGCTGTACGAGTAACAGCTCTAATGGCAGCGTTCATACCAGGGGCATCTCCACCACTAGTTAAAATACCAATCCGTTTCATGAATTCACCTCTACGATTTTCTGTGTTTTACTCACATCGATTTTATCGTACCATTTTTTTTACTCAATGTCTTCAAAAAAAAGCCTATTTTTTCACTAATAATCCTTATGAAATAAATGTTTTCGCTTTCAACCTTATTAGGCTCTCTTTTGTTTACTTCCAAAAAATTTGAATTAATCTTTAAAATTAACTTGCCGAGCATTAGAAAGTAGAAATTGAATTTTGTTAGGGTTAAACCGATCACTTTGTGTCCTAACTTGAAGTAGATATATCTCACCAATCTTCAAGTTCTCACCTACTTTTTCCCAGACCTGAGGAAAAATAGTAAAGTCTTTCTCACCACTAGTATCGCTAAAAACCGCAAACGCCATATTATCACCTTTTTTTGTGGTAATTTGTTTGACTTTCATTAGCTTTCCAACTGCGATTCCTTGTTCATTGCTCTCAAAAGCCTGCAATCTTTTTGCATTATATTTTCGAGCATATTTTTGAACCGCAATAATTGGGTTAATACCAGTACTAAAACCCATTGCCTCAACTTCCATAGCTGATTTTTCAGCTGCAGTTGGCATTTTTTCTTCTTCTACTTTTGGCTCTAATGTTTCAAATAAAGATAAATTTGAGCCTGCCATTTTTACGCTCTCAACTAAATCTTTATTTATTTTTAACAGTTCATTTCGATTAGGAGCCAGTCTATCAAAAGAGCCAGCTTTAATTAAATTTCCGACCGCATCTACACTCAGTAAATTATTATCTATTTTCCATAGGAAATCAGTCATTGACTTAATCGGACGCTTAATTTCTAAAATTTGCTTCAATAAATCGCTTCTTAACCCCCGAATTGCCTTTAATCCAACTAAAATTTTTCCATTCTCTAATGAAAAATCTGCTTTACTGCTTTCAATATCAGGTGGCAAAATTTTAATTCCAGCTTCTTGAGCTTGCATTAAATATTGGGCAATTTTATGTCGGTTACCCATATTGCTGTTTAACAAAGCTAAATAAAAGGCGCCTGGATAATGTACTTTAAAATAAGCAAGCCAAAAAGCAATCTTACTATAGGCAACCGCATGGGAACGATTAAATCCATAATTAGCAAACTGTGCAATGTAGTCATAAACTTTTTCAGCAGTTTCCTTTTTACGGCCTAATTTAATTGCACCTTCAATAAACTTAGACCCTTCACGTTGAATTACATCCGCATTTTTCTTAGACATTGCACGTCTTAAAAGATCAGCTTCTCCTAAAGAAAAACCTGCTAAAACTTGAGCTGTTTGCATAACTTGCTCTTGATAAACTAAAACTCCATAGGTGGTACCTAAAATCCTCTTTAAACTAGGATCAGGATATTGAACCCTCTCTTTTCCATGTTTTCTATTGATGAAATGATCAATATTATTTATTGGACCGGGACGGTATAAGGCATTAACTGCAACAATATCTTCAAAACTATCTGGATGAAGTTGTTCAAGTACTCGCTTAATACCGTCAGATTCAAACTGAAATACTGCATCTGTATCTCCACGCTGAAACAAGGTAAGTGTATCTGGGTCATCTAAGGGAATTTGGTTAGGATCGATGTCAATTCCGTCTGCTCTGAGAGCTGCAACGATGTTCCCCAAAATAGTTAAGTTTCTTAATCCTAAGAAATCGATCTTTAATAAACCTAATGATTCAACATTCGATTTTGTTTGTTGAGTCACGGGGATTCCTAGAGGCCCTGCTTGTAGACCTACTATTTCAGCCAATGAATCATCGGTAATTACTAATCCAGCCGCATGAATTGAATAATGCCTTGGTAAATTTTCTAAATGCTCAGCAGTCGCAAACAAAATTTTGCTTAAGTCATTTGTGTTCACTAGCAGTTGTAATTCTTTTGATTTTTGATAGGCCTCAGCTAAGGTAATTTTCCCCTTAGAGTGCGGAATTGCATCTAACCAACGATACGTTTCGACCTTATTTAGTCCAAAAATACGACAAACATCCTTTAAAACTTGCTTTGCGGCTAAGGTACCAAACGTTAAAATCTGTGCCGCATGATTCATCCCGTACTTTTCAAACATATACTTAATTACTTCATCCCTGCGGTTGTCAGGAATATCTAAGTCAATATCAGGCATTTGCTGACGAGCAGGATTTAAGAAACGTTCAAACAGCAAATTATATTCGATTGGATCGACTTCAGTAATTCTCAAAGCATATGAAACAAGAGAACCTGCTGCGGATCCTCTTCCGGGACCCGTTGTAATATTGACACTATGGGCAAAATTCATTACATCCCACACAATAAGAAAATAATCATCAAATCCCATTTCGTTAATTACTCGCAATTCATAATCAAGTCTCTCTTGATATTTAGCTGGAATTTGATTATTAAATTTTTTTGCAAGACCTTCTTGAGCTAAAGAATGTAAATACTCTTTTGAAGTGGGAAATTTATTTTGTTTAAATTTAGGCAATTGCGGATCTTGAAACTTAATTTCTGCAGTACAGATTTTTCCAATTTCTTCTGCATTCTTCAATGCATCTTTAATATCAAACTTACGATAACTTACCTGCAATTCTTCGCTATTTTTCAAATAGTGTGAGCCCGCTTGTTTAGCTAATTGTTCTATATTTTCTAAATGAGTATTAGTTTTAATTGCTTGAAGTGTACGTCTTAAAAATTGTTCATTACGGTTAAGGTACTGTCCATCTTCTACAGCAGTTAGAGGTAAGTTAAATTGTGTAGCTAGTGAGCGAATATAATTGATATATTCTTGTTGTCCTGAATCAGCATAGACTCCCAAATACAGGAAAGATGAGCTCGGAAGACAATCTTGCAGCTTTCGTAAA
The DNA here is from genome assembly GCA_910589675.1 of uncultured Lactobacillus sp. Classification (GTDB taxonomy): domain Bacteria; phylum Bacillota; class Bacilli; order Lactobacillales; family Lactobacillaceae; genus Lactobacillus. The sequence continues at coordinate 20,504 of CAJUTO010000008.1, forward strand.
TAGTTTGCTCCCATTTTAGGATTATTAGTCTGCAACATTTTTATTTCACTATGTAAATTGCTTGGAGTAATTAGAATTAAATGTCCAAGATATTTTTTTAAATCTTCGAGAGTTAAAACATTTTCTTTTTCACCATTTTCAGTTAAAAGATTAACTGCACTAGACAAACGTAAAATGTTTTTATATCCCTGGTCATCTTTTGCAATTACAATGAGATCATACTTATTAGCTTCATCAATTAAACCATTAACTCTAAGTTGCATCCCTAGCAAAGGTTTAATTCCGACATCTTTTGCTGCCTTATAAAAATCGACCAAGCCATAAGTAATATTGATATCAGTTAAAGCAATTGCAGAATAGCCTTTTTTCTTAGCATTTTCAGCCAAATTTTTAACTTTGGTTGGACTCTCAAGTAGAGTAAAACCGCTTAAATTTTGTAAACTAACCGCTCCCATATACTCACCCTTTCTGATAATTTAAGTATAGCAAATTCTATTATCTTCGCTTGCTAAAACATCTTATTTTTGCTAAGATACCTAGCGAAAGAAGGAGAAATTATGCGCTACATTATTACAGTGATTTGGTCATGCATTTTTTGCGAAATTATCGGTTTTATCGCTGCATCTCTAACTCAGATGCAATTTAATCCTATGCAATCTTTGATTATTGGCGCAGTCTTTGGCTTGCTCTTCGCAATTATCATTCCTGCCATTACTGCCAAAAGTTACAAAGATAAAAGTAAGTATAGCAAACTATAATTAAATTAAATTTGAATATTATAAAAAGCTGTTTCAATTAAGAAACAGCTTTTTTCTTAGTAAAATTTATAATTCTTACTTGTATCTACTTTAATATCATCATGAGTTAAGTACTCACTAAACATTTGAACATAATCTTGGTCAAAAATCTTTTCAATTTTATTCATACTGTAAGCTGGATAGAAACCTCCACCTAAAGCACGATAATTGTTTACGGCTAACTTATAAACCTTGTCATCTTCAAGATCTTTACCATCTAGAGTCACCTTAGTCAATCTTTGACCCACTGGCTTAGATAAATCAGCTTCGTACTTAACAGGATAGAAAAGATCAAAATGATATAACATTGGCTTAGGTGTAATCCAACGATCGATAAATTTAATTTTACCGTCCTTGTCTTTTTCTAAGAAACCAGCTGAATATTCAATGATTTCCTTTAATTCTTTTCCAGTAAGGTTAACAATGCAGAGTTGATTTGCATATGGGTAGTTAAGCAAAACTTCTCTCATGGTAACATTCTTTGAAAATCCATGAGCTGATTCTGACATAATTGCAGTAGCTGAAACATCTGCACCAGTAAACCAAAGTTGCATTTGCTGGATAAGGTTAATGAATGGAGCTCCCTCAATTCTCCCCTTAATGGCATCCTCAATTGGAGCAGGCTCAGATAAGTGAGCAATTGGTTGATCTAACCACTTTTGCGTCTCTTCATCAAGGCTCTTAACAATCTTTTCAATAGCTGGATCAGGGGCATAGTCTTTACTGTCAATTAATTCAGTAGTCATCTCATTAATCTTGACCTTACCTTTTTCATCTTTGTCAAAGTCAATAACTACTTTACCGACAGCTTCTCCTCGATATCCGGGTTGAACAATTGCAGTATCACGAGTAACTAAGTTTAAGCGACGATGTTGGTGTCCGGTTAAAAAGACATCAATTTCAGGAATTTCAGTTAAAATCTTGTAGCCTTCATTTTCACCAGTGTGAGGCTCAGTCGCTTCTCCAGTCAAAGGGTCACTTTCAAAGCCACCATGATACATAGCACAAAGAATATCAACTTGTGGACGTAATTTCTTAGCTAATTTAGAAAGCACATCATAGCCAGAGACAAACTTTAATCCTTTGATATGATCTTCTGATTCCCAGTGAGAAATATATTGGGTAGTAATTCCCATAATTCCTATTTTTAGGCCAGCCTTTTCAATAATAGTGTATTCTTTACCAAAAAAAGGCACATTAGTTTCTGCATCTAAAACATTATCATTAATAAATGGCGCACGGTTATTATCAACGTAATATGACAAGTAGTCTAATCCATAATTAAAATCATGGTTTCCCAATGCACGTGCATCATAGCCTACTTCATTATAAGCTTCAGTAAATTTACGTAATCCTTCCTCTTCAGGGAGCTTATGTGTAAAGCTAGCTAAAGGAGATCCTTGCAAACAATCTCCACTATCTGTAACTAACACATTATCTGCGCCGTATTTTTCTTTTTCACTTTTTACGACACTACTTACCCGGCTAAGTGAAATTGGTGCATCATAATTGTTTTTATCTTGATAATCAGTTGGCATTAAAAAGCCATGCGTATCACTTGAGTGTAAAATAACTAGTTTCATTAATACCTATTCCTTTAATCAAAAATTATATAAAAAAAGACACCCCAAGGTGTCTTTAATTAATCGTTATTTTGTTGCTTGTTTTCGTTAGCAACTTGACGGCCTTTGTAAAAGCCCTTTGGTGAAACGCGGTGGCTTAAACGGTATTCACCAGTAGTAGCATCGTAATGCATTGCTGGTGTGGTTAATTTAATATGACCACGACGTGAACGTTTCTTTTGCTTAGAAGTTTTTCTTGCAGGAACTGCCATTAGTTAGATCTCCTTTTTTATAGAATTGAGACTTGCGAACCTTTAAATAAACAAATTCACTAAATACTCACGTATTTCAATGATACAATCTAAGAGCTGATAAATCAAGTCCAATCTTATTTTGTAGCTTCAGAATTATTAACTTTTTTTAATTCAGCTATTTGCTTATCTCTAGATTCAATTTCACTCCGATATTTATTATCTAATTCTTTCTTCTGTTTTGCTAGTGCTTTTTTTACATCGGGAGAAACTTTTTCTCCTTTGCCAATCAACAGTGACACTAAAGCACCTAATAGAAGCATAATCACTAAAACGATGATTAGAGGCATTTTAGGTTGAAAAAAGCCAAAATTAATCGCTACTGGTTCAGTATTGAGGCATGCAAAAATCACAAGCACTAAAACGATAATTAGTCCAATTACTAAATTTCTTTGCTTATTCATCATTCTTCCCTACTTTCTGCTAGCAAACTTTAGACTTGCCCAGTCACCAATACGAGGGAAAATTTGGTAAAGCTTTGCGAAGGTAGCTAAGCTTAGAGGTAAATTCAATTCACGACGGTTAGAACCAAAGAAGTGGACTACTTGCCAAGCTACATCATCTGGATCAAGCATAAAACGTTGAACATTATTCACGTAAGATCCACTTTCATCGGCAATATTAAAGAAATTAGTATAAACTGGTCCAGGATTTACTGTCATGACCTTAACACCAAAAGGTTTCAATTCTAGACGTAAAACGTTTGAAAATTGAATAATAGCCGCCTTAGTAGCACTGTAAGCTGCAGTCTTAGTAGTTGGTACAATTCCAGCAATTGAGCCAAAATTAATAATTTGCCCTTGTTTTTGATCGATCATGATGCGCGCAACAAGACGAGTGAAGTACATCAAACCTAAAACATTGGTTTGAAACATTTCAGTCACCACTTGAGGTGAAGTCTCTAAAAATTCTTTAAAGACACCAAAACCTGCTGCATTGACAAGATAATCAATATGGTCAACATGACTAACAATTTCATTAAAGGTACGATCAATTTGATCAGCTTTGCTAATATCTGTTGGAAATACATATACTTCATTTCCAGAAAGCTGACGTGCTTCGTTTGCAATTTCTTCTAACTTATCTTGATGACGTGCCATCAAGATAACTGTTGCACCACGACTTGCACTTTCTAAAGCAATTGAGCGTCCAATACCACTAGAAGCTCCTGTAACTACTACGACTTTATCCCTTAATGAATTACTCATATTATTACCCCCTCAATGTGATTTCAAAATTATCTAGATCATTAGCTAAGTGAGTATGTTTAAAAATCTTTCTAGCATCATGTTCTAATTGTCTACCAGCTCTTCCAGTATAGCGAGCAGAAATGTGAGTTAAATAAAGCTCTCCAACATTATGATCTCGAGCAACTCGAGCTGCATCCAAGCAAGTTGAATGGAAGTAGCGATGAGCCATTTTTTCTTCTCCGCCATCAAATGTTGATTCATGAACTAGAACATCGGCATTATCTGCTAATTCACCAATATTGTTTGTTGGCCGAGTATCATAAATAATTGTCACAATCCGTCCTGGACGCTCTTCTCCAAGAAAATCGCGTCCATCTAGTTTTTGCCCATCACTTAATGTAATTGTTTTTCCTGCCTTCAATTGACCAAGAAGTGGCCCATTAGGCACATTATATTCTGCCACTTTATCCATTAATAATTCACCTGGACGCGGCTTTTCAACTACACGAAAGCCAAAACTAGGTACTCGGTGATCTAAACGAGCTGTGTAGACTGCAAAAATATCATTTTCAAAAATTAAGCCATCTTCTTTTAAAACCACATACTTAATCGGATATGATACGCGAGTTTTAGAAACTCTGAGAGAAGTTTGTACAAATTGTTCAATACCAGCTGGTCCATAAATTGTTAATGGACCACCATCGCCTTGAAAAGAACGAGATGAGAGAAAACCTGGAAGTCCAAAAATATGGTCACCATGAGTATGTGAAATAAAGATTCGCGTTACTTTTCTAGGTCTAATGTTAGTCTTTAAAATTTGATGCTGCGTTGCTTCTCCCACATCAAATAGCCATACTTCATTTAATTCGTCTAATAACTTTAGTGCGGTACAAGAAACATTTCTACTTTTTGATGGTTGCCCCGCACTTGTTCCTAAAAATTGTATTTCCATGAAAACCCTATTTCTAATATTTTCCTTTAGTAACTAAAATTTTAGTTATATAGGCACTATAAAATTTCGATCCTTCTGGAGTTGGATGTGTATGATCATCGTAGAACCAATCTTGATGACTACCAGCAAACTCATGCCACTTAATAATAGTTAAGTTGGGATATTTTTTCGTTGCTGCATCTAATTCACTATTAACTTGATCTTGCCAATCACGCGTTGGGACATGAGTATTAACCCAAAAAACATGTCTCTTTGGACCAATAATTTGCATTAAGTGATCAAGTTCTTGAGGTTGAAAAGCCCCATTCGTTCCTAAACCAATTAACACATTATCATTTAAAGCACCCTTTGCTTTGTATTGTTCAAAAAGCGGAATAGTATCACCCAATTGTCTAGAAACAGCGGCATCAATAATTAAATGTGGCATCATTTTTTGCAGATTTTGACTAGAACCAGCCATTACTGAATCTCCAATTGCAGTCACGTGAATTTTTTGTGCTAGTTGTAAATCAACTTGGGAAATTCCATATTTCTCAAAATCCTGATTTACTGGTTTAGTAGCTGCTGCTTCCTTAGCTTGTTTTACAAGAGCAGCTTTTGAAGTTGATGCTGTTTTCTTTCTAGACTGAGCTTCCTTAATTAATTTCTGATTATTCTTTAGCTGCTTACTACGATTTGATTTAATTTGCTTAGCTAGTTGAGAGTGATTGGGATTTTCCGCTTTGACAGTAGGCGCTTTTAAAATTCCAAAACTACCTAGAATAAAAACTATTATTCCTGTTGCAAAAAGTATTTTTGCTTGATAGTGTTTTGCTCGTAAATTTAGTGCCTTAGTTAAGAATTGACGCATTTTTTCCCAGTCAATTCGGCCAAATGGTTTTTCAATAAAACGATAACTAAGTTCAGCAATTATCAAAATTAAAATAACTTCAATTAAATGATATAAAACTACATGATCGGCAATATCTTTAACCTTATCTTCAAAGAAGATCATTACTGGAAATTGATATAAGTAAATTCCATACGAACGTGAGCCAATCCACTTAAATACTGGATTAGTTAACCACTTGTTCCAGCTACTACCTGGATGAGCAATAATTCCGACAAAAATCGTTGTTACTAGTGAAAATAAGAACATCCCTCCGCGGTAAGCAAATGCTTTTTGCGGATTAAAAATTGGACTCGTTGCCATTAGTAAGATACCCACTAAGGCTATTGCTCCAACAATATTTAAGAACCAGTGATCTCTTTTCTCTAGATTTTCATTTAACTTCCAAGTTGGCCAAATAACTGCCAGCATTGCCCCTAAGCCAAGAGAGAAAAATCTTGTATCAGTTCCATAGTAAATTCTACTTGTATCTACACCGGGCTTAAATAAAAATGCCATTTCTAAAGCAGAAAATAAAGTTAAGGCCGTAACAATCCAAAAAATTACCTTTTTCTTTTTAGCAAATCTAACTAGTAAAAAGATTATTAGTGGCCAAATAATGTAAAACTGACCCTCAATTGACATAGTCCATAAATGAATAAATGGCGATTCATTAGCCGCAAACCGTTCAAAATAGCTTTGGCCGTTCTTTATTTGCCAAAAATTATAGACATTCAGTAAATTAGTAACGACGATTTGATTCAGCTTCGCTAGAAGATTCTGCTGAAAAAGTAAGATATACGCACTACATCCCCACAGCAGTGTAATCATTTGCGGGTATAACTTCTTTATTCGCCTGATGTAAAAAGCTTTGAAGTTATACTCTCCCCGCTCCTCATAGGCATGAAACATGTGGTCTGTAACTAAATAACCCGATAATACTAAAAATATCGGTACTCCTAGATATCCACCCATAAACTGGTTTGGATTAAGGTGATATAGAATTACTCCAATAACAGCTAGAGCACGAAGTCCGGCATAACCTGTAATAAAGCGGTTCTTTTTATTCAAAAGTCTTACTCCCAACTTTTTCAAATTTTCTAATCTACAAATTCAAAAGTAAAGTCAGCTATTGAAACATCGTCGCCAGTTACTGCTCCATTTTCTCTCAAAGCTTCATCTACACCCAAGCGCTTTAATTTACGAGCTAGAAGCATAATTCCATCAGTATGATCAAGGTTAGTTCTTTGGACAAGACGCTCTAGCTTATTGCCTGTAACAACAAAGCTGTGTTCGCCAGTTCTTTCAACCTTAAATCCTTCATCTTCTGGTTTCTTATAAACATATTCTTTTTCGGCAACTTTAATTTCTGCTGGTTTTTCAGCTTCTTCTTTAGCAACTTCTTCAACAAGATCTGCGGTCTTACCCATTAGTTCACTAACACCCTTATGGGTAACACTAGAAATAGGATAGACAGTTTTATCTCCTAGTTTCTTCTTAAATTCCTCAAATTTTTCTTCACTACCAGGAATATCCATTTGTGTTGCTACAATAATTTCTTTCTTGGTAGTTAAGTCCTTAGTGTAGCCTGCTAATTCCTTGCGAATTGTCTCATAGTCTTCGTAAGCATCCCGACCATTGTTTGGATCCATTGAAACTAAGTGCAGAATTACTTTTGTACGTTCAACATGGCGCAAGAACTGAATTCCAAGTCCAACACCTTTTGAAGCACCTTCAATTAATCCTGGTAAGTCAGCCATTGAAAAATCACGACCGTCTGGAAGAACAACCATTCCTAAGTTAGGAGTTAAAGTTGTAAATTCATAAGCAGCAATCTTTGGCTTAGCCTTAGTTACAACAGATAACAAGGTTGACTTACCAACAGATGGGAATCCTACTAGCCCGACATCAGCTAAGACCTTTAATTCCAAGCGTAAAGTACGGAATTCTCCCGGTTCACCATTTTCAGCAATTTCTGGAGCAGTTCTTGTTGGAGTGGCAAAGTGAATATTACCTCTACCGCCTTTTCCTCCGTGAGCTACTACCAATTCTTGACCATTTTCAACTAAGTCGCCCAAAAGCTCGCCAGTATTAAAATCATAGACACTTGTTCCCATCGGAACTTTTAATCTTACATCTTTTGCTCCGCGGCCATATTGTGATTTAATACGACCATTTTCACCGTTATCTGCCTTAAACTTACGTCTAAAGCGGAAATCCATTAAGGTTCTTAGGCCGGAGTCAGCAACTAAAATAATACTGCCTCCGCGGCCTCCGTCTCCACCGGCTGGTCCACCAAGTGGAACATATTTCTCATGTCGAAAAGCAACGGCACCGTCGCCGCCCTTTCCTGCTTGTACATCTATTTTTGTTTGGTCGACAAACATTATGTGCCTCCTTTATATATCAATTTATAATTAAAAATTTCCTTAAAGTTTCTTAACTATAATACCATATCAAGCCTCATTAAATCAGGTCTTTTATTGGTTAATTTATAAACTCAATTTTACAGTTTGTGCTTGCGGAAGAGTTAGACCAGCTTCTCTTAATTCATCCACTGATGCTTCTTTAATTTTCTTTAAAGAACCAAACTTTCTTAGGAGCTTATTTCTAGATTTAGGCCCAATACCCTTAATTTCATCTAATTTACTTGAAAGAGCATTTTTGGCATGAGTTCTTCTATGAAAAGTAATTGCAAAGCGGTGAACTTCATCCTGAATTCTGGTCATTAAGTAAAATCCCTCAGATTTTGGATCTAAAGGAATTAGCTTTAATTCTTCTCCCTTCGTAGGATCACCAAAAATCAAGTGATTAGTTCGGTGATGATCATCCTTTACCATTCCGGCGACAGGAATATTTACATTCAATTCATTTCTTAACACATCCAAACAAGCTTCAACTTGAATCTGACCACCATCCATTAAAATAAGATCTGGCATTTTTTTATGTTCTTTTAAAAGTCGACTGTATCGTCTTCTAACTACTTCACGGGTGTTTCCTACTTCATCAGCCGCATTTTGATGTTCAACCTCACCCTTTAATTTGTATTTACGATATTCATGTTTATCAGCTTCACCATCAGTAAATACTACCAAAGCAGAAACAGGGTCAGCTCCCTGAATATGAGAGTGGTCAAAACTTTCAATTCTATGTCCATACGGCAGCCCTAAAGCGTCAAAAATTTCTTTTTGTGCTCCCTTAGTTTTACGATTACCTAGTTCTAAGAGGCGGAATTTTTCATCTAGTTTCAACTTAGCATTGTCATGAGCCATTTCCAACAAGGCTTTCTTTTGACCACGTTGTGGTGTTCTTACGGGTACCTTTAGCACCTCAGATAAAGATTCATTATCAATTCCAGCCGGTACTAAAACTTCTTTTGGTAAAACACGATTACGCTGTCCATAAAATTGAGCAATGAAGGAAACGAAAGCATCTTGTGGATCATTAGTATCAGTTAAAGGAAATAGTCTTGTTTCACGACGTAATAACTTAGCCTGTCTTAAAAAGAAAATTTGGATTGAAATCCAAGACTTATCAACGTAAAAATTAAAGATATCCCGTTGAGTATGATCATTAGAAATAATCTTTTGTTTCTCAACAGTTTGTTCGATATATTTCAATTGATCCCTAATTTCAGCAGCACGTTCAAATTCTAGATCCATTGAAGCTTGTGTCATTTTTTCTGTCAAATCTTGCTTAACCTGGGCGATGTCTCCATTTAAAAATCGCTTTATCTTTCTAATCTGAGCATCATAAGTACTCTTTGGCACCTCCTTAAAGCAAGCTCCCAAACATTGTCCCATGTGATAGTAAAGACAGGGACGTCCTTGATGACCGGTACATCTTCTTAGAGGCCAGACTTTTTGAATAAATTTCAAAGTTGCTTGCGCTGCATAAACATTTGGATAAGGTCCAAAATAGTAACCGTGATCTTTATGAACAATTGATGTCAAACGTGTTTGCGGATCACGTTCATTAGTGATTTCAATGTAAGGATAGCCTGTGCCTTGCTTTAACTGGACATTATAGTAAGGCTGATATTTTTTGATTAGTGTAATTTCTAACAAAAAAGATTCCTTATCGGATGAGACAGTAATTATATCAAAATCACGTATTTCACGTACAAGTTCAGCACGTCTCCCCACCTGTTTACTTTTAAAATAGGAACGAACGCGGTTCTTTAAGTTTTTAGACTTTCCCACATAAATCACATTACCATTAACATCTTTCATTAAGTAGCAACCTGGCTTATCGGGCAAAAGTTTTAATTTATTTTCAATATGTTCCGTTGCCATAAATTATTTTTCCTTCCTATTAAAATTCCCATAGTATTTTATCACGTTCCTTCTTAAAACCAAGTAAGATGACTTTTTTGTTTACTCAATCCTTCATTTTCTTATAGAATAGTAAATAGCCAAAAAGAAAGGTCGCAAATAATGAAAAATATTTATTTTAATCATGATGGAAACATCGATGATTTAGTTTCACTTCTTTTACTCTTGCAAGCGCCTGATATTAAACTCATTGGAATTAGTGCCATTGATGGCGATGGATATATCGATCCCTCAGTGGAAGCTTGTCGGAAAATGGTCGATAGATTCAATTTACGTGGTGATAAATTAGAAGTTGCTCGCTCTAATTCACGTGCTGTTCATCAATTTCCAAAAGAGTGGCGGATGGCAACATACTCATTTAACTACTTTCCAATCTTAAATGAGAGCGGTGAAATTAAAACCCCAGAAGCTGCGTTGCCTGCTCATTTAGATATGATTGATAAAATTAAAAAAGCAGATGGTCCCGTTACCTTAGTAATGACTGGTCCAATCACTGATTTAGCTCGAGCATTAGACGAAGATGCTTCAATTCAATCAAAAATTGAAAAAGTCTACTGGATGGGTGGCTCTCTGGACGGACATGGAAACGTAGTTAGCGTTGATGCTGACGGCACTCAAGAATGGAATGCTTTTTGGGATCCGGATGCAGTGAGACGAGTTCTAGATTCCGATCTTAAAATTCAAATGGTCGGCTTAGAAAGTACCGAAGAACTTCCTTTAACTGATGAACTTCGTCAGCACTGGGCTAGTTTAAGAAAGTATCCAGCTATTGACTTAGTTGGTTTAGGATACAGCTTAATTATTTCTGTTCCAAATGCAGAGCTATATTTGTGGGACGTTTTAACCACTATGTCAGCTCTCTACCCTGAACTTGTTGAGACACGTCAGGTAAAAGCAAATGTTATTACATCAGGGTTAGCAAGTGGTCGCATGTTTATCGACCCTAATGGAAAAGAAATTACTGAAGTAACAAAAGCAGATAAAGATTTATTCTTTAAGAAAGTAGATAAAATTTTAGAAAGACAATAAATATATAAATGACAATTTGGTTAACACACTTTATCGAAAATTTCGGCTATCTTGCCATTATTCTTTTAATTGCCGTTGAAAATATTTTTCCACCTATTCCTTCAGAAGTGATTTTGACCCTTGGAGGATTCCTAGTTAGTGGAACTAAATTAACTCTAATCGGAGTTATCCTAGCTTCAACTTTAGGATCAATTATTGGTGCGATTATTCTATTTTCAATAAGTCGTAATCTAACACTGCCACGACTTGAAAAATTACTTGAAACTAAATTATTTAAACTTTTAGGATTTAAAAAAGATGATGCTCAAAAAGCCATTGATTGGTTCGACAAACATGGAATTGGCGCCATTTTTTACGGACGTTGCATCCCTGTTGTTAGAAGTTTAATCTCAATTCCCGCAGGTATTGCCCATGTCGGCTGGACTAAATTTCTAGTCTTGACTACTTTAGGTAGTTTAGTTTGGAATAGTGTATTAGTTGGTTTAGGGCACTATATGGGAAAGAATTGGCAAGTCGTAGTTAGAATCTTTGATGATTACACAATCGTAATTATTATCCTTTTACTAATTCTATTTATTTACTTTGGAATTAAATGGTACAAATCTCGAATTAAGAAGTAAAATTTTGCTATATACTGGTTGGCGGACTGGAAGTTCGCCAACCTTTTTTGTTATAATTAGATATATGTTAAAGTAACAATTACATTTTTGTTAATGAGGTATAAAAATGCTATTTCCCTACGAAAAAAATTTTAATCAATGGTGCAGTAGTCAAAATCTTGCGCCGCGAACAATTACTTCAATTAATCAATCGATCTATTATTTTTGGAACTATTTTTTACAAAATTCAAATTTAGAACCTAAAGTTAGTAATGTTTCTGCTCAAGATATCCGCGCCTTTATTGACCACTTAGAGCAAGATCAAAATAAAACAATTAGTACGATTAATAAGTATGTTACCCATTTAAAGAAATATTTTTCTTTTCTCTATGACCACCAATTAGTTAAAAATTATCTTTTTACCGATTTACATGGCTATACTTTTGATCGAACTCCGCATATTTGTATTGATTGGATTGATCAGATTGATGAAATTATAACTTGGCCTGAAATTAGTCTTGATTGCAAAAAAGTTCTAATTTTGATTGCTCACGGCTTTGACCCAAAACAATTTCTTAATTTAAGTAAGGCTAATATTTCAAGTATTAAAAATTCAAACTATCGCTCTATTCTCCTGACTAATACTGAAGAAAATCCTCTTATTTTTCAAACAAAGACCGGTAAACAAATCTCTGCCTTAACCTCTTTAACTAGAAAAATTGCTCCAGACAAGGACATTTTAAATTTTGATCTTACCCCAGGAAAACTTCGCCTTTCTTACATTTACTATAAAGTAAATGACCCTAGCCTCTCTGACTTGAAATTAATGGAAATCCTACATTGTAATCGTAAGAGTTTGACTTATTATCGCAATCAACTAGATAAGCTTAAACTTGCTCCCTTTACACCAAAAAGAACGGTTTAAAAACCGTTCTTTTTTCTTATTATTAAATTTAATACCAGGCTGGCTTATCACCGTCAGTTCCAGGCTTATCTAAACCAACATTACTCTTAAGATCCTCTGCTGGATTTTCAATTATATTAACTATATAGTCTGCTACACTCAAGCGAGACACTTCGGTTCCCTTGAATGGAGTTTGAGCACCAACAGTCTTTTCATAACTTACTTCATCTTTATTAGTTAACCAAGCTGGTCTAATAATGGTGTAATCTAAATCACTTTCTGTAATCTTATCAGCAGCTGCTCTATAAGTGGTTAAGTAAGAACCTAAAACATTCTTATTCCATTCACCAAATTTTCCTGGTACTTCATTATAGATTCCTAGAGAAGAAACCCAAATTAAGCGCTTAATGCCATTTGCATCCATTGCTTTAACAACAGTTTCGGCTTGATCTTCAATGTTTGCCCCAGCTAAGTTTGCGTAAACTAGGTCAACACCTGCTAATGCTGCCTTTAATTCATTAAAGTTGCTTGCATCACCCTTGATTATCTCTTCTCGACTTTCATCAACTTGATGTAATTTATTAGGATGACGCAAATATAAAACCATATCTACATCCGTCTTCTTTAATAGCATTGGTTCAACTAATTGAGCAATTTGACCAGCAGCACCTAAAATAGCAATCTTTGTCATTTTTATTTTCCTCGCATCACAAAATCAATAATTTTAATGAAAAGTTCTACATATTTATTTGACTACAGTGCAAATTTGAATAATCTCAGTCATGATTTTCTCCTTACCTAGCTATCCTCACTTACAATTTCATAGTATTGCTTATTATTAATAAGTCAACTACTTAAGATCAATTTTATTATCTTTTTTGAATATTTCGTATAGATTTACTATTCGAAAGCACTACAATAGATAAAGGAGAACATTATTAGATAGAGAGGTAAAAATATGACTAATAAAAGTTCCGTACCTAAGAAACTTTCCTTTATATCTATCTATTTCTTAGGTATTAATGCAGTCATTGGATCAGGGACATTCCTGCTACCTTCTGTAATTTATCGTTACATGAACTTAACAGCTATTCTTGTTCTTCTCTGTACTGCTGTCACTGTCAGCATGATTGCTTTATGCTATGCTGACTTATCCAGCCGTTTCACACAATCCGGAGCCGCTTGGCTTTATTCATATAATGCTTTTGGGCGTTTTTCGGGTTATGAACTAGGTATTTTTACTTGGTTTTTAGGATGTACAACTCTTTCTGCTGAAGTAGTTGCTTTATTAACCATTCTAAAGAGTTTTCTACCTATTTTTAAAAATAATGCAGTCTACATTAGTGGAGTTATCTTCTTAATTTTACTGTTTTCAATTATTAATTTCTTTGGTAGATCTTGGGTAAAAATTGTTAATAACATTTCAGCTGCAGCTAAGATTATTACATTACTTGTCTTCATTATTGTGGGGGCCTTCTTTATTAAGAAAGCTCACTTTACTCCGGTAATTCCACATGCAGCTTTAACCGGTGTTGGCCCATTCTTTAAACATTTTGGGGCTGCCTTCACACCAATTTTTTATTTATTTACTGGATTTTCTTTTATTCCAATTGCCGCAAAGCAAATGAATAATCCAGAAAAGAATATTCCACGCGTTTTAATTGCAGTAATGACTAGTGTAACAATTCTAGATTGCTTGATGCTTTTAGTTGCAATTGGTTTAAGTGGGCAAAAACTAGGAAGTTATTCTAATCCATTAGCGAGTGCTCTAAAGACTGGTGTTGGCCAATGGGGTTTTGCTTTTATGATTGTCGGAATGTTAATTTCAATCTTTGGAGTTGCCTTCAGTGCTTCATTTAATACTCCTTCACTTATTGCATCCCTTGCTACCGAACATGGGATGCTTCCTAAATGGATTGGTAAGAAAAATAAACACGATGCTCCTTGGGTTGGTATTATTTTTACCGCTGTTCTTTCAGGAGCCTTAGCTACTCAAAGCTACCTATTCCTTGTTTCATGTACAGTTTTAGCATCCTTTGTTCAATATGTGCCATCAATTTTAGCAGTCATTAAATTTAAGCATAGTAATGAATACCCAACACACGGTTTTTCACTACCTGGAAAATACACTATTCCAATTATTGCTTTGATTATTTCTTGTTATATGGTTACTAACTTTACTCCTAAGACACTACTCTTAGGGGCTGTAGTTGCAGTGATTGCGGCTGCCTGCTACTTCTTTATTGATAAGGATGAAAAGTTAGAAAAAGAACATGAAGACTTTTTAGCTAAATTAAGACGAAAAAACTAAAAAAGTAAGCTGCTTATAAGATGCAGCTTACTTTTTTTAGTTAAAGTTATAGGGTATAATTCACTTATCTTAATTCAAAGGAGCTAAAGATAGATATGGGTTTAACTTTTGAAAAAAATAATCAATTAGAAAAAATGCTTGATAAATTTGCTATCTTGCCAGATGATCCTAAAAAGAAAAAAGCTCAAAATAGCAAAGATAAGGACAAAAATAAAGATAAATAATAAAAGAGGTCGAAACAATTATAGTTCCGACCTCTTTTATTGTCTATTAGTTTCTTTTCTTTAATTTTTTACTCCAAATTACTGCACCACTTACGGCTGCAATTAATGCACCGCAAATTATTACAAATGGATTAGTAGCCTTAGCCACAGTTTCTGGTAAGCGAGTAGCAACAGAAATTGGATTTGAACTCTTGTCCTTATCCTTTGAGTTACTTACAACACTAACATTTTTTTCAGTAACAGTAGTTGATCCTAAATCCTTTACAACTACATCTTCGTTAGCTTTAGAACTGGATTTTGCTGCTTGATCTTTATCAATTTTCTCAACAGTAGTTGACTTCTCCATATGGTTATCAGCGTCTTTTGCAGAAGTCTTAGCTTCACTTTCTATTTGTGAGCTCTTAGCAGTTGATTTTGATGTTCCTGCAGCTGAAGAGTTTTTATCTGAAGAAGTAGTATTGGTATCCTCACTACTTTGACTAGCTGCACCATCTTTAACTGTTACGTAAACTGCTAATCTTGATCTAGATCCATCTGGGAAAGTAACATAAACTGTTCCGTAACTAGTTCCAGCCTTATTAACTTCAGGCTTATTATCCCAAGCAGCTACTGTTCCAGCTGGAACCTGACTCCAATTAGAAATACCACTTGTTGCATCAGGTAAAACACCCTTAGTAGTAGTTAAAGCTTGTACAGTTAAGGGGTTAGTATAAGCTTGTAAATTCTTATGTTCTTCAAGTTGAGTTTGATAAGTCTTGGCTTGATCAGTAGTTGCGGTACTACTATCAGTACTTGCTGCAAAAGCAGTTCCACCTACACTCAAAGATGCTAACATTGCAGCTGCACCCAAACTTGTAATGATACTTCTCTTCTTAACTTTTCTCATCATAATTCACGCTCCTGAGCAAGGTAAGCTATACTTAAGCTTGCTGTTTTATTTACTTTTATTATACCGTAGTTTTACAAAAATGTTACAAATTAAGATTTTTTTTACATTCTTTGTAATATTTTAAGAAATAAACATTATTAGCGCTTTCACATTATTTATATCATAGGCATTTTGAAAACAAAAAACATATGCTTAAAAACTTAATTATGATGAATAGGTTATTAGCTGGCTAAATAAGTCAAAGCAACCTGTAATTGAGTCAGATCATTAAGTGTAGCTGGGATATCGTCTTGATCTACCATTTGGTAAATTTCTAAAGTCTCTTCATCAAATTCAAAACCAGCTCCAATTACAATATCCATTGCTTCTTCAAGTAAATCCATATTTTCTTGACCGGGATCAAGCTTAAATAAAGTTCCCCCATCATCAGTAATGCGGTAGTAATCATCTTCTTTTTCAATCCAGCAATATACTAAGTCCCCATATGCACCAATTAGAGGGGTGGCTACCTCAATAGCTGATCCTACTTTTATAAAATGAATATTTTCTTTTAACCAATTCATAGCATTTTGCTCAATTAACTCTACTTCAGAATTTTTCATAGTTCTCTCCTTGTTTTTAGTCAAATTATAACTTAATTAGGCAAAAAAAAAGAAGCTTCTGTTTTCAGCTTCTTCTCGTGTAATTAAATTATCTATGAATTTGAGCAAATTCAACTACGCGATTTAATAATTGAGTAAAGTTATTTACTTCATCTCTAAGGTCGCGAGCATTGATATAGTCACGTGTTAATTCTCCGCGGTCATCTAATAGTACACCAAATTCACTAGCTAAACGTGCCACATCACTGGCAATACTTGCAAAACTACGGATATTATTATCAATCATTTGTGCCGTAAATACGCGATCATTTAAGGCATAAGTTCCGTTAGGATAAACAACTAAATAAAAGTGAATAGTATCGTTCAAGCCATCAACCACATTAGTTGAAACACGATATTCATTATCATCAACCGGCTCAATTGAAAATGCCGAACTGATGCCATTATCTTCTCTAAAAGATTTCATTAAAACGTCTTCAAGATCATACATAGAAACTGACCTCCAACATCTTTATCTAAAAATAAATTTAACAAATTAATTCACTACATATCTATTATATCTTTTCTAGAAAAAATATGTTCTTTGAACTCCCAAACTGGAAAAATAATATATTATTTTTCAAATACCTTCTTATCAACGCTTAATTTTACTGTTTTATATTAATAATTTTGGTTATAATAAAAGAAGTTTTAAATGGAGGAAATTAATTTGAAAAAGTTAATCGTTGGTGCTTTAAGTTGTAGTCTTTTATTACTTGCGGGTTGTCGTAACAATTTGGTTGAGCCAAAACATAAATCTTCTGCAGCAGACTATGCCATTATTCAGTCTTCTCATAAGCAATCTCATAAAAAAGTTGAAAAAGAGAAACCTAAAAATAAAGAAGATAAAAAGGAAAAAGCAGATAAAACTGATCAGAAAAAAGCTGAAGACACTAAGATGGATGATCAACTAGATAGTCTCCAAAATAAAGAAGAGCAATCTAGTTCTGAAAGCCAAAGTTCTAGTTCATCAAGTATTTCTACACCTACTCAACGTAGTGAACATAAGGCAAGCAGTAGCCTACCAAAATCTAACTCTGGTACTTCTTTCTATACTGTTCCACGTCGCAATTATAGTTATTATAATCCTCAACCTAACTATTACTTTGATAACAGCTGGACTACTACCAGTAATGCAAATGCAACTACTCAAAGTTCTGCTACAAGTAGTTCAAACTCTGAGAATTCAAACACTTCATCATCTTCTACTGCTTCATCTGAATCTTCTTCAAGTTCAAGTAAGGAAACAGAAACGCCAGCTAGTCAAAATAATGCATCTGAATCAACTAGCTCAACTGAAAATACTCAAGACTAATAAAAAAGACATTCGATCGAATGTCTTTTTTTAATAAGTCTGATCCCTATCTCCATCTAAGATATGTTCACTTAACTTTTCATCGAAAAAGATTGGTAAATCATGATCAAAGTTATATGCTAATTTTGAGTTTTCTATTTCTTCTCTTGTCATCCAAGTTAAATCTCCTTCATCAGAAGCTTTTAATATACCAGTAAACTTAGTAGCCACATAGAAAAATACAAGATAGCGTTCATCATTATGGTCAAAAAATTGCTTTACTCCAACTAAACGCGGGTCCTTTATTTCTAATCCCGTCTCCTCTTTTATTTCTCTAACCACTGAATCATGAAAAGCTTCATGAGATTCGACGTGGCCGCCTGGAAAAGTTAAACCGGGCCAAACTGGATCAGTTCTATTTAGAACCAAAATTTTATCCTTATCTTTTATCATACACATATTAGTTAAAGTTACAGTTTCTGATCTTTTCATTTCTTCTCCATTTTACATAATTTTAATTATATTATTTCTATAGTTTATAATTGTTTAAGTTTTATTTTACTGCTGTTAATTAATTTCTCTAAGTAAATTTTATTAGTATAATTGAATTAAATAGACTAAAGTTTTTCAAAGGAATTTAGATATGACATTACAAATCAATACCAGAGTAGACTCAATTACCTGGCCTCTTAATCAAAATTTGACCAATCAAGAAATAATCTCTCAATTGGAACTTACAGTTACAGAAAATGGCCATCTTATTTCAAATGATAATCTTAGTATAAATAAAAAGGCCGTTAACCGGTCTGAAGCAGGAGTATATCCTGTAATTATCACTGCAATTGGCACTAATAACGAATATGCGACCAAGAAAATTCAAGCCTGGGTAACTGATAAAAATAATGTGGCTGATTCTGCTCCTCACCCGGCTCCTGCAAAGCCAGCGCAATATACTTCTTCTCCTAATAAACCTGCTAGTCCTAAAAAGAAAAGCAAGAAAAAGATAGTATATATCGTTCTTGGAATACTTGTTTTACTAATTGCCATCATCTTTGGTATTTCAGCTTGTCAGGCGCATAATGATACGGTTCAAAATGAGCAAGCTCAAAGTAATGCCCTCAATAATACCAACAGTAAATTAGATAATCTGTCTGAACAAAATAAGCAATTAATGCAACAAAATAAAGAGTTGCAAAGTGCTATCAATACCTATAAGCAGGATCAAAATAAGGAAGAATTACAAAACCAATTAAACCAAATCAAAACTGAAAACGAACAATTGAAAAATAATGCTGCTAATAATCAAGCCTTACAAAATCAAATTGATCAACTGGGCTCTACTATCGACCAAATCAAACAAAATCCAAATCAGGCCGATTCATTATTAGATCAAATGAAAAATAATCAAAACGAATTTATGCAGAATTTAAATGCAACTTTTCAAAAACTAGTTAGCGATTTCCAACAACTAATTGGACAATAATACTACCTAATAAAAAAACTGAGAATTATGAAATACCCTCATAGTTCTCAGTTTTTTAATATTTAATTAGTCATCTGTATCAGCATCGCTGCTTGTATCGGCACTTGAATTTGTGTCTGTACTTTCGTCAGAATGTGAATTGCTGCTTGCATTATCGCTAGATTTCTTAATGGTCTTAGACTCATAAACTTTTACAGTCAATGATTTACCAAATTTAGAATCGTAAGGATCAAATACATAATGGGTTGCATTAGTTTTAGCGCCATTTGCAGGATCTAATTTATATACTATAACAAAATTACCGGTCATATTAGGCTCAACCTTCTTACGACCTTCCTTAATCTGGTTTTCCCAAGGCGTTAATTCATTTTCAATGTCTGTGGTGACCAAAACAAGATCATGAGTAGCTTTGCCAACTTTTTCCATTACTTTTAAGTGATTGCTAAAGAAAGATGTTGGATCAACGCCTTCTTTAGCATTATTAGTGAAAGTTCCTTGCACTAGAGCATAGTGTTCATCGCCATCAGAACCCTTAACAGCGACGTTGGTTACATTATTGATAGCTATGTATCCCTTGCTATCTTGGAAATTTCCACCATAGGCTTTACCGTCGTTACTGTTACTATTATTAGCTTGATTGTCAGCCGCTGTACTTAAATCTTTTTTAGAGCGTTTTGTACTCTCACTACTATTTTCATCGGTCTTTTCGACAGACTTCTTTGACTTACTAGTAGTTGTTTGTTTGCTGCTACTATTGTTTGTTTGACTAGAGCAAGCACTTGTTCCTAATCCCAGGAGTACTAAACCTAATGCTCCTAAAAGATATCTTTTTTTCATCAAAAAACCTCCCTATTTGAATACATCAATAATTCTAGCATTTTTAGTTAAAAAATTATACAGATTATATAACGAATTGAGTTTTCAAATTACGGATTAGCCTGTTATGAGAGCAGGCTTTAAACCTGCTTTACGTGATAATTTTACAGCTGTATAACAAGTAGAAATAGCTTATAGATGCTTAATTTCATAACAAATAGAGTTAGTGTATTTAGTGATGGGATGATAATTTGAATTATTTTTATTAAATATTTAAGGCCTATTCTCGAGAAAAAATACCAAAATAAAAACGACACTCGTTTGAGTATCGTTTTCTTTAAGACAAGCAAGGCGAGATTTGCACGCGCACCTATCTAGTATTTATGCACGTTCACCCAACTATCTCCTACTTTCATAGTAGACTCGTGAGTCGCTTTTTAGCATAGCGCCATTGTTCTTCTTACTATGAGATATCTAATTCATTGTATTAGTTTCTATAGAATTCGATGGGCCTGTAGATTACCTCCACATATGTGGAGAACACATTGACTTTAGAACGTTTAATGGATTTTGATTAGGATCACCTCCACTTACGTGGAGAACACTTCAATTTTAGATGGAAAATCTGCAATTGATGAGGATCACCTCCACTTACGTGGAGAACACACTAAAAGATCCTTGATATAAGTACAATCCTCAATTTAGATAATATCATTTTTCATTAGTTTCAATCAATCGCTAAAATTAAACAATAAAAGGCCAAACATCAATGATAGTCAGCCATTAAATTAATTGATTTTGTCACTATTTTTCAAACGTTCAATCCGCTTGTCCAAAGGCGGGTGATCAGAAAAAAGTCGATTCAACCAGTTATGTGCATTTGGGAAATTGAAATATAAATGCTGCAAAGTTAAGTCTTGGGAGCTAATCTCAGCTGCATCTGCACCCTCTTCTAACTCCTCTAGCTTAGACAAGGCTGAGATTAAACCACTAGGTTCACGAGTCAAATCAACAGATCCAATATCAGCAAGGTATTCTCTCTGTCTTGAAACAAGCAAGAAAAGCAGTTTAGCTAGCGGAATTCCAATAATTGAAATAATGCCTCCAACTGCGATTACAATAAGGGCCAAGATTTTGATAAAAAAGCCAAATATTCCTTTAGTCTCACTAGTCAAAACGCCCCAGCCGAAGAATACAATCCCGATTCCAGTCATTGTTATCAAGCTAGTTAGCGCACTGGCTAAAACAGTGATACGCGTATCATAGTTTCTAATATGAGAAAGTTCATGGCCGATCACTCCTTGAACCTCTTTTTTATCCATAATGTTTAGCAGTCCTTGAGTGATAGCTAAACTTGCATGTTCAGGATCCCGACCAGTAGCAAAAGCGTTGGGTGCTGGATCAGGCGTAATGTACAATTTCGGCATTGGCAAGCCGCCAGCTAAGCAAAGCTCTTCAACAAGCTCATAAATTACCGGTTCAGTTTCTTTAGTAATTTCAACTGCATTCGTCACCTTCATCAAGTGCTGGGTTGCATCAAAATAAACATGCGCAATGTATACTAAGCCAATGATGAAGAAACCGATTCCAACATATGATGTAAAAATTGCTCCAAGAAACACACTAATTGCCAGCAGCAGAACTGTATATAATCCAAAATAATCCATGTGTTTCGTTTGTTTTGCTCAATTTGCTTATAAAGCATCTTAATCACTCCAACTTTTAATTCTATTTAATTTTAGTCTTTTTTGTTTATATAATCAGTAAAAATTATTGGAATTTTTGAAGGAAATTTGTTTAAAACAAAAAACATCCCTATTAATCAAAATAGGAATGTTTTTCCGCAACGGCCTCACTTAGAGTCCACCGCCACTATTCTTACAGCTTATTCTACAATTATTTAACTTATTGTCAATGTAGAATATAGAAATATTTTTTATATCTCGCCATAAAATCCTGACATAATTTTTACATAAAAAAATTTATGATAAGACTTATTAGTTAAGCGAAAAGAGTGATTTTTAAAATCATTTCAGTATAAAGATTTGTTCGTTTAGATCTTCAATAATAAAAAAAGAAAAGTCCTGATATAAAATTATACCAAGACTTTTCCTTAGTTTAGAACCTAATTCTTACGGCCTCTAAACTTAATTTACGTTTTGTTTATTACTACACCCACGATAGATGGACATTCAACATATACTTGACATTCTTTAGTGCCCAAATTTCAATCCACGCACCTGCGAGAGGTGCGACCGCAATATCCAGTTAAAACTAACATTCTAATCTAGATATAGGGCTTCAAAAATATACAATTATATTTCTACATAAATTGTATCAAAAAATAGGCATATTCTAGTGCGAATCTCACATAAAATCATCTTAGCTTCCTACTCGCACTTTCATATACCTATCTTTTCAATTTTATAGCAATTTTACAAGCTTAATAATAAGCTCACTGTAATTCTTGCATTTTATCAGCTCAGTTACGTTATTAATATCCGTGACAATATCTGATAACTCATCAAATACTTCTCTAAACAATTGTTTATTATTTGGATCAATTGCTAACGCAATAACGAGATATACTTCATTACCACTACTCCACTTAATTCCATGCGGATTCACTACAACAAATCCTTTGCTTTTTTGAGCTGACATATCTAGTGAATGAGGAATCGCGATTCTTCCAAATGCTGTACTTGACATTTGTTCACGCTGGTACAATCTCTCTTTGAAATCCGAATGTACTACTTTTTGCCTTTCTAACTTACTTGAAACCAAATCAAATACTTCATCGATATCTTTTAAATCATTGAATTTTATAAAATTATTACTATCGAAGAATATTAATAAACTTTCTTGAAATTTATTCTTCTTAACTCGGTGCTGCTTAGTCGTAATAGCTATGTTCAATTTTTTGATATCTTAATAGGAAAACTGTGACTGTAATCTAAGATATTCTTCTTAATCAAAGTAAACCATATCTTTCTGAATTTTATAAAGATAATATCAAACTCATTCTTTTCCCCCCACACTCAAAATATTCTTGCTTAATCTAAATTACTTAATCAAAAGTCTCAATTTTACCAAAAATTCGCTCTATATTCTCTTGACTACTCCCAAGTTCATCATTTGTCTTATAAAAAATATATAAATTTTTCTTTGCCCTAGAGCAAGCTACATATAATAAATTTCTTGCTTTTTCATATTTTTTCCGTTTTTTTTCATCCAAATTGCCATACTCATTGTAATTTTCAAAAAAGAGCCTAAAATAATCTTTTCGATGCGCAAAAGCATCTTGAATAACAACTACAACATTTTCAAACTCTAAGCCTTTGGCTCCATGCAAAGTATAGTAATTAAGCTTTTTATCCTCTATTTTGTTTATATAATCATGCCAATTTTCAAACTGTGAAAGTTTTAGATTGAAAAAAGCATCTATACTTTTAGAAGTATCGCCATTATCCCCATTATAAAAATAGGAATCTGCTTGCATATATATTTCACCGATACCAGAATCAATTGAAAAAATATGGGATATAATATTGGCTCCTTTAATCGTGCCTTCGATTTTTTCTAAAGCTTCAATATATTTTATTAATGTAATTTCTTTAGTATTTATTTGTTTAATTTTAGATAAAAAATTAATAAGATCTCCAAAAGTTAATCCTCTCTCAGCTCCAATATATTTTTCAATGCTTTTTATGGTTGTATTCGGATCATCGAGTCTTCTTTTAAAATCAATTAAATTGAAAATATTTCTCAAAAACCATCCCATATTTTGTAAATTTTTTTGAAAGAATTCACTATTAATATTTGCAAAATTGATCCCACTAAATTGGGGAAATTCACTTAAATTTAAATAAAGATCTCCAAATGATTTAGCTGTCGCAATTTCTTTGTTTTCCAACAACAAACATGCAGTATCTCCTTCAAAGTCAAATTTATTTTTATACTCTTCTATATTAAATGACGAGTCTACCTTATAAAAGGTACACTTTCCGTCCCTCTCAAAAGAAATTTGTTTTAGATTATCATTTCTAATTCTATTAATTACTTCAACTATTTCAGAACAGGATCTTCTATTTTCCGTTTCTTCTATGTATTTCAATGAATCTAACTCTGTTAATTCACCTATTCCATTTTCATATATATTTTGTTTTGAATCACCAAAAAAACCAATTACAAAATTTTGTTTTTTCGAAGAATATTCTAAAATACTTTTAAGCAAACTAATTACATTTTTATCAGTATCCTGATACTCATCAATTAATACATATGGATATTTATCTATAAATAATCGTTTTAAAATATTATTATTTGAAATAATATTTTTAGCATATTTCAAAAGCGTATCGTGACTAATTATATACTTATGTAGTCGATCATAATTATGCATAGGATCATACATAATAGCTTTTCCTTTTCCTGTTCTAATTTCTTCACTTACCTGATTTAATCTACGCTCTTTAATTATTAACTTTACTAATTCTTTGAATTTTGCAACATTTTTTAAATATGGATTCAATTGGGAATAGTCAGATAGGGCCTCTCTAAATTCTGAAACTCTTTTTTGTTGGTTGCCATAAAAAATTTTCTGAAACTTTTTATTCCTTATAATTGAATCAAAACTATCTTGATCTTTGATTTTTTCATATAAAACATTTTCTTGTAGTTTCTTATGTATAGCTTCCTTATGACTTTCAACATCACATTGGTGTTCTTTTCTAAGTAAAAAATCTTGAGTAGAGATAAAATTCCACAAAAATTCATGAATTGTAGATACGATTACGTTAGAATTTTTACCGATTCTTTTTATAATTTCATTTTTTGCAGCATTAGTATAAGTAATACATAAGAGCTTTTGATTACGACTACTAATTTTATTATTTGTAGACAAAATATGTTCAATTGATTTTACCAAAGTATAGGTTTTTCCAGAACCGGGACCAGCATCAAAACAAAAGCTTTTTTTCTTATCTATAGTCTTATATACTTCTTTTTCAGATTGTCTAGTCTTCATTTGTTTTTCCCTCAAAATACTCTTCCAAAGAATTCAACGCATCCCTAATATACTTTGGTGTAGTAATCTCGTAGTCTTTATTTGTAATTGAATTAAAAACAATATGATTTGTAAATTTCGCTTTTGAATCTTTTAGTTTGTTTTGACAAAAATATGACTTAGTTCTTAATTTATTTTTATCAAAATCTTTAAAAATTTTAGGATGAATGTCTTTCAATAAATTTATAATTCTATCACTATGGTCTTTAATATTAGTTAGTATAATTGCTTCTTCAAGACTTGTTGCATAATTTTGATTTATTTTCCCTTGTGAATAAATTTTAATCTTTTCAGAACATTCGATTTCCAGTTTATCTTCCTTCATATGTTTAATAATCTCATTATTGAACAAACTATTGTCTTTTTTATCAGCAGAAATAGCATTCTTTATGGTCTCATTAGTTGATAAGCACTTACCTTGGTGATTAGCCATCCATTCATTCAAATCAGTAATAGACTCAGGATTTTTCTTCTCTTCATCTGATCTATTAATATCCAAATCAGTAATTATTACCGTCTTCTTATTTAAAATCTCCAATAAAGGTAAAAATTGATATCCATATGCTCCGTCTATTCTATATACTTTGATATGATGCGATCTCAGCTTTTCATCTTCATCAATTAAAAATCTTAAATAATTTTCTTCTGTCTGACCTTCAACAATTACTATTGCATCAGCATAAAAGATATCAGATAACTCTAATCTTAAATATTTTTTTATGTATTCAAAGACTTTTAGGTCTATATTTTTTTGTTCTAATTTTATTTTTACACTATCATCGTTAATATTACTAATTGTACCTGAGTCTAAATATACAATATTATTCAAAGTATTCCCGGATTGAATCTTACTATTTAGAATATGAGAGGAATGTGTTGTGATAATTATTTGAAATGTATTTTTCTCATAATTTATATTATCCTCACTAGACTCCATCAAATAGGAAATTGCTTTGGAAATATTTTTTATAAATAGTTCTTGCATCTGAGGGTGCATAAAAGTTTCTGGTTCTTCTATGCACAAAATATTTATGGCACCGTTAACATCATCTTTTTCGTAATTTTCAAAATAATCCGCTATTTCTGCAATAATAACCATCAAATTGGTGTAGCCCATTCCGTATTGATTCTCGGGAATATAATTTTGATTTTCACGATATTCATATAAGACACTATTTCCTAGAATTTTATCTAAACTTATATTTGGATGTAAATTCATTCGTAAATTTTTATTCGATTCAATACTATTAATTGCATCTTGTAAAATATCCTGAATATTACTGTCTATTTCGTCCTTCAAAAGAATATTAGCGCTATCTATAAATTCATCTATATCGGATAAATCATTTTTTCTTGCATACGTATCAACTATTTTATTATAAGCTTTGGATAAAGTGTTATTGTCTTTTACAGTATTAGCTTGTATAGTTTTAACTTTAAGAAAAGAATTAAGTGAAAATGATTTTGAGGGAATATTACTGTTTAAAGGATAGAAATTCAAAGTATAATATCCATTGTCTAATAAGGATAAAAAATCTCTATACATGCGTTGATCATAATATTCAATAATTAACTTTATTCTTTCTTTATTCTTCTCCTTTTTCCCATAATATTCTTTTAACTCATTGAGCGACACTTTATCACCCAATTCTTCATCTAAACCTATATTACTCGTATTTATATTCTTATTTTTTTGATTTATTTCGCTAAGCTTTTGCAAAAAAAGTTTTACATTAGTAATCTCATATTTAACAATAATATCTATATCAGCTATACTATCTGAATTTTTATTGTTCTTTAATGACGATATAACAAGTACATCCTGAAAATTGGAAATATAATCATCTTCGCTATCAATTCCAATGTTCAATCTGAACTCCATAAGAGGAAGATCCTCAGGTTTTATTCCTCTAATCTCGTCTGAACTTTTGTCTGAAACATAATTGTCATACCATTTCTTTAAATATGATAAATTAAAATCACTATGTTTAAATACATTCCTGCTTTGCGCTTTTGTATTTTGAAGTGTATCTAACAATTCAACAATAGTACTTTTTCCAGAATTATTTGGACCAATCATTAAAGATGAACTTTCTGAAATATACTGTTCTGTCTCACTTTGGTTTGCATGACTATGAGCAAAACAAATCTCATTCTGACTTTCTCCATATTTTCTATAATTTTTTATTACCAAACTTTTTAAATACATCTAAACTCACCCTGTTTTAACTAATTAACTCTCTTAACTTTATCATTCTTCTTGAAACTCTTCACTGCTAATCCAAATATAACATCCCATATAAAATAATAACTTTATTCTTTCCTCTCCCAACACAAAAAAGCAAGCTCCCCAAAAAAGGAGCTTGCTTTTTCCTCTATCCCGCTTTACTTCCCTAACTCATCAAAGAAGCCGTCAGCCTTTAAAATGTCTAAATAGCGGCTGATAGCATCTGGCCAAGTTGGAAGTGGCTTAAAGCCGTTTTCTTCTAACTTACTCTTGTCTAAGCGAGAGTTAAATGGACGAACAGCCTTTGATAAGCCATATTCTTCAGTAGTTACGGGAGTAACCTTAGTCTTGTAGCCTGCTTGACGATAGATTTCTTTAGTGAAATCGTACCAAGAAATATAGCCAGTCTTAGTGCCATTTTCGTCATGGTCGCCTTCACTTGCTGGCAATTCCGCATTAGTTGCATGGTAGTAGCCGTACTTATCAGTTTCAATCATGTCTACCAATAAACGAGCTAAATCAAAAGTATAGGTTGGTGTACCTACTTGGTCGCTAACAACTTTAACTTCATCATGGTTTGAACCAACTTTAAGCATTGTCTTAATGAAGTTGGAACCATTTACACCAAATACCCAAGCAATACGAACGATGAAGTACTTGTCCAAGGTATTAGCAACAGCTTCTTCTCCGCCAAGCTTAGTTTCACCGTAAACATTTAATGGCTTGTAACCCTTAAAGTCAGGTTCCCAAGGAGTAGTTCCTTGACCATCAAAGACGTAGTCAGTTGATAAGTAAACCATTGGGGCATCGAGCTTTTTAGCAACATTAGCGATGTTTTGAGTTCCATCAACGTTAACTTTACGAACAGCAGCTACCTTATCATCATCTTCAGCCATGTCAACTGCAGTCCAAGCAGCACAGTGAACAATAACATCTGGATTTACTTCAGAAATAACCTTGTCTACTGCGTCTGCATCGGTAATATCTAAAGAAACGTATGGAGCCTTAGTCACAGCTGTGCCGTCAGCGACACCAGCATATTCAGGTGCTAAGTCTGATCCAACACCTTCATAGCCACGTTTAGCAAGTTCATTCATTACGTCATGGCCAAGTTGACCATTAACGCCAGTTACAAAAACTTTCATTAATTTACCTCACTAATTAAAACTTAAAAGTATCCTTTAAGCCTTTCCATTCTTGATCACGGTCAGATAAAGTAAGCTTAGTACCATCATCAAGAGTGTAACCACTCGCATCTGGACTGCCTGGGTAATCACCCTTAAGATGTGGCCATTCGATACCAATTTCAGGATCGTTCCAAGCCATACCACCTTCATCGTTTAGATGCCAGAAATCGTTAACCTTGTAGCAGAATTCTGCTTCATCACTTAAAACAAGGAAACCATGAGCAAAACCTTGTGGAATTAAGAATTGCTTCTTGTTTTCAGCAGTCAATTCAACACCGTACCACTTACCGTAAGTCTTTGAGTCGCTACGAAGGTCAACAGCAACGTCAAATACGCTACCACGAACAGCACGAACCAACTTAATTTGTGGGTATTTCTTTTGGAAGTGCAAACCACGGAGCACACCCTTAGTTGAGCTTGATTGGTTATCTTGAACGAAGTTAATGCTGAAGCCAGCATCCATCATATCTCTTTGGTTAAAAGTTTCCATGAAGTAACCACGATCATCACCGTGAACAGTTGGAGTGATAACTGCTAAACCTTCAATTCCACCAACATTTTTTTCAACTTTAATTTGTCCCATTTTAAAAAGCTTCTTTCTTAATTAAAAATTTTAGTAACGAACTTTACCTTCAGCAACAGACTTTAAGTGTTTACCATATGGGCTCTTGCCATAGTGCTTAGCTGCTTCAAGTAATTGATCCTTGTCAATCCAGCCGTGAACATATGCAATTTCTTCGGGAGCTGAAACAGAAACGCCTTGACGTTCTTCAACCATCTTAACGTAGTTAGAAGCGTCAACTAAACTTTGCATGGTACCAGTATCAAGCCATGCATAACCACGACCCAAAAGTTGTACACCTAGGTTATCGTCTTGTAAGTACATATCGTTTAGACTAGTAATTTCAACTTCGCCACGTGCACTTGGCTTAACTTGAGCAGCCTTTTCACTTACACCAGCTGGGTAGAAGTAAAGACCAGTAACAGCATAGTTACTCTTAGGTTGTTCTGGTTTTTCTTCGATAGATACAACATTATCATTTTCATCAAAACCAATAACACCAAAACGTTCTGGATCATTTACGTAGTAACCAAAGACAGTTGCCTTACCCTTTTGGGCATCTTCAGCAGCATTCTTAAGTAAATCAGTAAAACCATTACCGTAGAAAATGTTATCACCTAAAACCATGGCACATGCTTCACCATTAATGAAATCCGCACCTAATGTAAATGCTTGAGCCAAACCATCTGGACTTGGTTGAACCTTGTAAGAAAGGTTAATACCAAATTGTGAACCATCACCTAATAGTTCCTTAAAACGTGGAGTATCAGCTGGGGTAGAAATAACTAAAATATCTTTAATACCAGCTAACATCAAAGTAGATAATGGATAATAAATCATTGGTTTGTCGTAAACTGGCAATAATTGCTTACTAGTTACTAAAGTCAATGGATATAAACGAGTACCTGAACCGCCTGCTAAAATAATTCCCTTCATGCTGAATTAGTCCTTATCTAAAACTTGCTTCTTACTGTACATTTCGTCGTAATAGTTTTGGTAGTCACCAGAAATGATGTTTTCCCACCAGTCTTTGTTGTCAAGGTACCATTGGATAGTCTTCTTGATACCATCTTTGAACATAGTTTCTGGAAGCCAGCCTAATTCGTTATGAATCTTTTCTGGGTCGATAGCGTAACGACGGTCATGACCCTTACGGTCAGTAACGTGTTCAATTAATGAGTATGGCTTATCTAAGTAATCACAGATAAGTTTAACAATATCAATGTTAGCCATTTCGTTGTGACCACCAATGTTGTAAACTTCACCAGGTTTGCCATTTTCTAAGATAAGGTCAATTGCCTTGCAGTGATCTTCAACATAGAGCCAGTCACGAACGTTTTTACCATCGCCATAAACTGGAAGCTTTTCATTGTTCAAAGCTCTTTGGATCATCAATGGAATAAGCTTTTCTGGGAATTGATATGGTCCATAGTTGTTAGAACAACGTGAGATGGTTACTGGCAAGTTGAAAGTTCTGCCGTATGCACCAACTAACAAGTCTGCACTAGCCTTACTTGATGAGTAAGGACTTGAGGTATGAAGTGGTGTATCTTCGTGGAAGAAAAGATCTGGACGATCTAATGGTAAATCACCGTAAACCTCGTCAGTTGAAACTTGGTGGAAACGCTTGATACCGTATTTACGGCAAGCATCCATTAAGACAGACGTACCGATAATGTTAGTTTCCAAGAAAATTTCTGGATTTTCAATAGAACGATCAACGTGACTTTCAGCAGCAAAGTTAACTACTACATCAGGCTTTTCTTCTTCGAATAACTTGTAAACACCTTCACGGTCACGAATATCTAACTTAACGAACTTGAAGTTAGGGTTATCCATAACATCCTTTAAAGTAGATAAGTTACCCGCATAAGTTAAACTATCTAAACAGATAATTTCGTAATCAGGATGCTTCTTTAACATGTAAAAAACAAAGTTTGAACCGATAAAACCGGCACCACCAGTAACAATAACTTTCATAATTAGGTCTGCCTTTCTTTATTCATTACTTATCATATAACATTACGTTACGTCACCTTCAAGAAAATAAGAATTTTTAATTCTATAGAAAAAGATCAAGCACTTCAAACTTCATGTGCTTGATCTTTGTTGCTATTTCTTACAAATAAAGTAACCTGCATCTTTAGTAATGTGGAAACGATCGCTTACTTTATCGTCAACATAATTTTTAAATTCATTATAGTGATCTAGTAAAATCGAATTCTGATTACCATGACAAGACAAAATATAAGAAATTACTGGCGTAGATTCAGACAGTTCAATCGCATCTTCATACTTATAACAGATAACATCAGTAAAACCATGAGATAAAATTTCTGTCCCATTGTCTAAGCCAAAGCGATCATACAAGTTAGTTGAAGACAAGACAATCTCTGGATTAAATTCTTGAACTAGATCTGTAATTTCATGCATATGCCGCTTAGAATAAGTAGAACAAGCAAAAGAAGCGCCCTTTTTCATTACTCTCTTTACTTCCTTCAAGGTCTTAGGAATATTGTCACAGTAGAAAAGCATATGGTTAGCAATTACCAAATCAAATGTATTATCCGCAAAAGGTATTTTTTGTGCATCAAAAACAGCATATTGAAATTCTGCTCTGTCTCCAATCTCATTCTTCGCATCAGCTAAGATACCTTCAGAAATATCAGATAAAACAATGGTTAATCCTTTTGGAATTCTATCTAGATTTTGTGCCCATAAAGTACCATTACCCGCACCTAGTTCTAGAATCTTCATCCCCGGCTTTAAGTCTAGTTGTCTAAACAACCAGTGAAACCATCCCTCTTTATTGAGAGAATAATCTCGGTGAAGCTTGATTCGCGCAGAAATATTAGAAGCATTTTGGTATTGAGTACTTAGGGACTGATTCATTGAAGTCAAATGAATCAAGTCTAGCATCTTGCTCCAGTCTACTTCGTGCCCTGCCTTCAAAGTGCTACTAGTTGAATCAATGGCAGTAGCTACATTCTGCATTTCTTTAAGTCGTTCTTCCACTAGTCTTTTTTGAATCTGGAGAGAATCAAGTAAAAGTTGCCTATCTCCTGATCCTAAAGTCATTTCTCTGATGTCTGTTAAAGAAAATCCAAGATACTTTAATAGAAGGATTTGTTGCAATTTGGCAAAATCAGCATCAGTGTAGCGTCTTGCACCACTTGCCGTGTGTGTTGATGGTTTTAATAAATTTTTTTGATCGTAATAGCGAATTGTACGAATTGAAACGTGTGCTTTTTTCGCAAATTCGCCACTTGTGTAGTAAGTTGGCATTAGATTTTATTTTCTTTTCGTTTTATATATAAAAGTAGTTTACTTCATATAGCATCTTTCTATAATTGCCTAATATTTATTTCTGTATTTTTATACTTGTAATCGAAGTCATCACTTGGCCCTTTTGAATAGATATCAAAAATTATATTTTGACTTATATTTATTGGAGCCGGCAAAATTTTTTCTAACTGTGCTTTTTCCAATATCTGACGATTTTCTTCTTTAAATATATAATCAATTCCTTCATTACTATGCGAGATACTCATAAAATCATAAAATATCCTATATACATTATTTTTGGTAGCTATAGTCCTAAGATAGGCTGAGATTATTTTAGTTTTTTCTTCTTCGGTTCCTCCCATCCCTCTATATAAATTCCATATTAAATTGGGGCGGTAATATTGATCCTTATATAAATCAATATTATCTTTAATAATAT
This sequence comes from uncultured Lactobacillus sp., assembly GCA_910589675.1. Taxonomy (GTDB): domain Bacteria; phylum Bacillota; class Bacilli; order Lactobacillales; family Lactobacillaceae; genus Lactobacillus. Next base: position 53,473 of record CAJUTO010000008.1, read on the forward strand.
CTGTACACATGCTGTTCCATATTATCTCTGAAATTTCATGTACATTTTTATAATTCTTACTAAAAGTATATAAATTATCAAATACATCAATTAATTCATACTTAGTAATATATTTTTCTAAAAGTTCCGATATTTTTTCTTTTTGTGCATCTCTTAATAAGTTAACACATATTGAAGCTGCCATTTTACGGGCTGATAATACAAATGCTTTACTATTCTCAGGAATTTTTTCCATATTGTCTAAGATTACTCTACTTAGAGCTACCCCTGTCACACTATTAAATTCATTTTTATACATGGAAAACAAATGAATATTTTCAGATACATTTGTTTTACTACCCTCAAATATTTCTTTTTTAAGTTTTTCAACTTGCTTATTATCAAATTTTTCCTTTAGTTTATCTACAATATCCTTTATTTTTTTATTTTTTCCTAATACATAGTCCTCACTTAATGAAAAATATAAATCAAAATTGTGTCCATCGTAGATTCTATTATTCCTTCTACCTTCATTAGAATTATTATTTACCTGCAAATGTTCCTTTCCCATTTGGCATTGTTCGATATAAGGAAATAATACTTCTAAAATTGCTAACCATCTTGAATATTTATTTTTTAAAACTTTAGAATAAAAACCATATATTTCAATTTTCAATTTTCCTAAATTAAATACATCAGAAATATCTAACTCACTATTCTCCGAAACAAATAACTTCGGATTTTCTTTAATTAATTGAAATAAATCAGGTTGTTTAAACGATATATACTCAATCAATAATAAATCATTTCTATTTAAATTAATATCAGGAGAAAAGGCAATATAACATATTGAATTCACAAAACGTATAAATTCTCTAGGATTATCAATACTCTTTATGATCAATTGAAAAGCGGAATCTAAATTATTAACTTCTTTATCTGAAACATTATATATTCTAGCTAAATTAATCAAACAGCTTCTATAAATTTTTTGCACACTATTTTCTGATACTTTAGGTACCTGTAATTCTAAATTAATTACTTTTTCTGCAAAAGAAGTATTTAATTTATTATCGTCTTGTAATATTTTTTCTAATCTATTCCTATCATAAAGCAATATAAATATCAAATTAGGTAAATCAAACAAAGATCCTAACATTTTTAGAAGGAATCTAATTTGTGTGCTTGTTGCTCTATCCAAATCATCAATAAACAGGACATACTTTTTATTACTACTTAAAATCAAATTTTTTAGGTTAGCTTGCCATTTCTCTATATTTTCTTGATTAATGTCATTCTCCATTACCTTACTCAATGATTTTCCTACAGTTGGAATTTCAATCACATATCTTGAAACTTCTTTTAACTGTTTTCTGATTTTTCGCGAACTGTAATTAATCCCTAAAGCATTTAACATTGCATCGTAGAATGAATTTAATAAGACTACTTCTGAACCGGAGATCCATGGATTGAGTCCCCTAATTATCTTAATATCTGAATTTTGCTCTTCTAGCTGTTTACGAACAATATTTGTAATGGTAGTTTTTCCTGAACCCCAAGGACCTGATAATCCGATAACGAAAGAGTCTTGTTTTGAAAAGTTTTGACAGATTGATTTATATAGGAGTGTAATTATACTGTCTCGACCTAACAAATCATCTTTTACTGCTCTATCCTTAATAAATATTGGCAAACTTACATTTAAATTATTTTCGCTGATTGTAAAATTAAATTGAACACTTGATAAAAAATAAAAAGTCCA
>CAJUTO010000009.1 GCA_910589675.1 uncultured Lactobacillus sp.
TCTTTGGAATCGTAACCTTAATTGAAGTTGCTAGAAATATGTACGCCAATCTAAAACATAAGTATTAAATACTTTAATATTAATCTAAAAAAATGCTGCTGAATCTAAAGGTTATTAAGCCTTGATTTAGCAGCATTTTTTTATCACTTAAGCTTTTAACTAATCAAAATCTACATTATTTGGAAAATGATTCAATCTTTCATTTTCAACACCGATCTGATTTTCAATCTCAAGTAATCGATTATATTTCTCTACTCTTTCTGATCTTGCTGGTGCCCCAGATTTTAATTGCCCGGCGTTGGTAGCAACTGTAAAGTCAGCAATAAATGTGTCACCTGTTTCACCCGAACGGTGAGATACCATCGTTGTCATATTGTTCTTTCTAGCTAAACGAATTGTTTCAAGAGTTTCTGTAATAGTTCCTATCTGGTTAAGTTTAATTAAAATAGAGTTACATAATTTATCCTTAATCGCTTTTCTAACAAGTTTAGGATTGGTACATACATTGTCATCTGCAACGACTTGATGAGTAGAGCCAAATTTAGCAGTAAATTTTTCAAAATTCTCCCAATCATTTTCATCAAAAGGATCTTCACAAGAAATAATTTCTGGGAATTCTTTTAATAATTTGTCATAATACTTAAGCATTTCTTCCCCATTCCAGACGTGGCCTTCAAAATGATATTTTCCATCTTCCGTATTATAGAAAGAACTTGCTGCAGCATCAAAAGCAATTGCAATATCTTCTCCAGGTTTATACCCCGCTTTAATGATGGCTTTTCGCAATATCTTTAAGGCTTCTTCAGAACTATTAAGATTTGGAGCAAAGCCACCTTCATCTCCCAATCCAGTTTCAAATCCGGCTTCTTCAATTACGGCTTTTAATGCATGGTAGGTATTAACTATCTTTTCAAAACCATCGCGGAATGAATTTTTAGCAACAGGAGTAATCATAAATTCTTGAATATCAATTCCATTATCAGCATGCTTCCCTCCATTAATTACATTATGAAAAGTTTGTGGCATTTCTAACTCACATCCCCCAAGATAACGATATAGTGGTTCATCTTTTGACCTAGCTGCTGCGCGTGCAATTGCCATTGAAGTACCTAAGATTGCATTGGCCCCTAACTTAGCTTTATTTTGGGTTCCATCTAGTTTAATCATTGTCCGGTCAATCTCTGCCTGATTGTAAGGACTCAAGCCCTTAAGAGCATCATTGATTGGACCATTTACATTTGCAACAGCTTGAGTTACGCCTTTTCCTTGAAGACGTTTGCCACCATCTCTTAATTCAACAGCTTCTTTTTCACCTGTTGAAGCTCCAGAAGGAACTTCAGCTTTAGCTACTGTTCCATCAGATAAATAAGCATGAACTTCTACAGTTGGATTACCTCTTGAATCAAAAATCTCTAATGCTCTAACTTTTTCTACATAAACAGTCATTTAAAATACCTCCTGATATACAAAAAAGAGCAAAATAAATACGACCCCTACCGCCTGCTACTCAAAAAGAGTTTGTAGGAAGTAGACGTCGTTAGATTTTGCTCGGTTTAATTGGTGAACGTCATCACCTATTCAATTTACACTTTCATCATACCAGCATTATTTTTAAATGCAAGAGATAATACAAAATAATTTTTCTCATACTCTTAGTTAATCGCATCGCTAAGTTTTGCCTTGAGGTTAAAATCGTATTTAAATTCAATAATCCCTAATTTTATATAAAATTATTTAATAAATCTTACTTTTACGCTATATTTATTTTAATACTTCTTTTGTTTTAGTAAGGATTAAGAATAAAATGACCAATAATATTTTGAAAATCAATTCAAACACTTATCAATTATTTGAAAATAACAAAAATATCGGCACCATCTCTACCTACACCAATGATTATCATAATCAAAATTGCTATCTTAAATTTAACCTTCTTACACATCCACTCTCTTCGCCTTTTTCTTTAATCATGCAAGATAAAAAGAAGCCACTACAAGTTATGCTTGATTCAACTGAAAAGTATTTAATCGATTTTTTAACTAAAAATGGCTTTCAATTAAAAAGACGGTGTTTTTCATTAACTGTTAAAAAAGATAATATGAAATTGCTTCCTGAAGAAAAAATAACTATTCAAAAGTTCAATATACACAATAATAAATATTTAGACTGTTGTGATTTTCTATACCAATATTATAAAAACAGTCATAAAGTTGTGTCACCACTAACTATCTCAAAAGATCAGTTTATTAAAGAAGTTCCTACTAAAACAGGATATTATCAACTTAATGAAAATTTTCAAATTGAAAATATTATTTTTACTGAAAATAATGAGATTGCTTATATTTGTTCTACGAATCCAAAAACATGTCCTAAGTTCACTCAAAGCGTGCTATTAGATATGTTCAGCTCTTTCGAAAGTATATTTTTTGAAGCAGACGATACTGATTGGGCAGCTATGACGCTACTTAATCAATTTAATGTAGCTGTAAATGAAAGTTTTAATACATATATTTTAGAAATGTGAGTTCCTAAAAGTGAGTTAGTTTAATTTAAGTCATAATCCCTTTAAACAAAAATACTGGTAATCAATATTTCTTTTAACATTGATTACCAGTATTTTTTTACCTTTAGTCTTTAACTAAATGAATTTCACGATCAAATAATGCACGCATTTCTTGATTAAAATTATGTGCTATAAAAATAATCGTCTCTTTACCCTTAACTAAATTCTTTAAAATATTCATAGTTGCCTTTTGATCTATCGCACTAGTTCCTTCATCGATCAAAATTATGTCACTTCCATGAACTTTAGCCCGGGCTAGAACAATCTTTTGTCTCTGACCGCCCGAAATATTTAGTTTATCTAGATTTAATTGATGCTCTAATCCTTCCTTGAATTTAGAAATATCATTAGCGAAATTAACCTCTTTGATTATAGGCTCTACTTGAGAATTTAATTTTGAATTAAACATAGTAATGTTTTCTTCAATCGTCCCAGGAAATAGATTTGGATCTTGTGGAATATACCCCATCTTCGACATATCAGGATCAATTTCTTTTCCATCTTTATCTTTAAAAATAATCGATCCTTGTGTCGGTTTTATTGAACCTAAGATCAATTTAAACAAGGTAGATTTTCCAGCTCCGGAATCTCCAGTTAACAAAATTTTTTCTCCAGATTTTATTTGAATATCAGGAAAACTTAATTTCTCACCATTTGGAAAAGCTAAAGCTAAATTCTCAGTAGAAATTAGAGCTGGCTTTTTCTTCTGAATATTTAAATTATTCTGTAATGGTGCAGAATCACTGCTAATTTGGTCCATTAGTTCTTCAGAAGATTTCATAAAACTCAATGCTTGGATCATTTGTTGCAAGCCAATGGAAATATTAGCTGCAAAATTTTGCACTGACATAATTGCACCAAAGAGTACTTGTCCTTGCGTAATCATGTATCCAGTTATAGAAAGAAGGATTAATTGTCCTATTGAGTTACATAATCCATTTATTACAATTAGTTCTTGCTGGGTACCCGTTTGATGAACATGCGCTTTTTCAATCTTATTAGCTGCCTGGCTCTGAACCTGAAATAGCTTTGCACCAGCAAAATATCTATGTAATTCTTCAACCCCAGAAAACCATTTTTCCAACACATCTAAATAATGTTTATTTTGAACAGAAACATTGGTTGTCGCTTTTTCCATCTTTTTCTGAATAAGTTTAGGAATATAGTAAGATGCAATATCAATCAAAATACTTACAATAAAAATTTGCCAATGAATTGTGAGTAAGGCAACTAAAGCACCAATGAACATTGTTCCATAAAAAGGAACAATAGGGTACCAATCAAAATAATTTTCTCTTACCATCTCAAGATCGTTGGTCATTCGATTTTGAACCGCAGCTATTTTGTGATACTTATTATCCTTAAAGTAATGACTAGCAAGATTATTACGAATTTTTTTATTATATTCCTCTTCTTGAATACGAGTAACAAACTGAATGTAATAAATTAACCCTTGCGCTGCTAAATATAAGACCCCGATAGCAAGACTTGTCCATAACACTCCCATCCAGTTTTTATTCTTGATGAAAGTTAACCAGTACATTTGGACATACCCTGCACCAATTGCGCCTAATCCAGAAATAATGGATAAAAAATTGATATAAATAAATCTAAGGTAGTTTGTCTTGATAAATCCCTTAAAGCTCATCCCTGTTCACCTCCATTTTTCAAGCTGATTTTCCGATCAAACAGGTTCTCTAGCTCATCATTAAAATTATGGGCAATCATGACAATAGTAGTTTCCTGATCAAGTAAATTTTCTAGGATTTTCTTTGTGGCTTTACTGTCAATTGCACTTGTTCCCTCATCAATAAAGAGCCATTTTGATCCGGCTAAAATTGCTCTTGCCAAAACGATTTTTTGCTTTTGTCCTCCTGATAGATTTCCTTCATCTAAATTAATTTCATGCTTTAAACCATCGGGGATTTTTTTAAGATCATTTTCAAACTCAACTTGTTTAGCTACTCTTTTTACTTTCTCATCAAGCTTTGAATTGAACATTGTCATATTATTTTCAATAGTATCGGGGAAAAGAGTATTATCTTGTGCTACATATCCAAGTTCATCCCGATTGAGTTTAATTTCTTTACCATTCTTATCTTCAAAAATTACTTTTCCACTAGTTGGTGATAATTTACCTAAGATCAGCTTAAATAAAGTCGATTTTCCACTACCACTATCGCCTGTTACTAAAACTTTTTCACCACTTTTTATAGTTAAATCGGGGTAAGAAATAAGTTCACCATTCTTAAATTGATGCTGTAGGCCCTTTATCTGTAATTTAGCTACGTTTTCATCTTGATGCTCATTTTGTAAAGGTGCGCTCGCGGCCTCTAATGAAGTTATTTTTTCATTTAACTTCTTTGATGATTTAATTAAGTTCCATTTTGATTCATCGACTGGGAATAAATTCTAAAACTACTATATCTTCTTAATTCATCTAGGCCATTAATCCAGTTTGAAATTGCTTTTAAAAGTTTTTCATTATTTTCAGTGACTTTAATGGTGGCATTTGAGCTCATTTTTTCAAATGCTTTCGGTAAGAAAAGTGAAACTACAGTTAGGATAAGCGTTAAGAAAACTAAGCTCCAATTATAAGAAAATAACACTACTATTGAAAAAATAACCATCAACCCATATAAGAAGGCAGCTTTAATTGGCGTTAAATAGTTTCTAGTTAATTGATCCAAGTTAGCAGCTAAATTATTTTGAACTGCCGCTGTATCATCAATTTGCTTTTTAAACAAATATAAGCTGATCTTTTTTCTTATTTGATGTAAATAACTTTGACCTTGTTTACTGTATAAGTAGTCCGAACCAGAATTCAATAATAACCGGCAAATATCACAGAGCCTTGATAAAGCAATAAAGATTACAAAGCCTAAAAAATTCAAATTCTTTAAATTATTAAATGCCGGTGTCATCAAATACTGAGAAAGGGTATCTATTACAGCAGCAAATATTATCATTAAAAAAATTAGAATAAAGCGACTTTTGTTTATTCTAAATATTCCGCTTAGCTTCATCTTTAACCTCTCCCTTTAATTTTTTATTTATATTTTAATATTACTGCTCAGATTTTAATTTACAAGCTATTTTTATTAAGTGGTCAAAAAAAGAAACTAAGATGCAAAATTATATAAGTTAAGCGACACAGATCGCCAAATACGTGCATTTTCACTGAAAAAACTATAGTAGTATTTTTTATGCTTACATAAAGTTATTGCTTAAAAGTTACTATCGATACAACAAAAATGATTAAATAATCTTTCATTTTTACTTAAAGTATTAGATAATATCATTAAATTCAATTAATGGAGGCTATAGGGATGACGTATGTTTTTATAGGAGTAATTTTTTTATTAATTCTTATCTATTTTTTATGTGGTTTGCGAATCGTACCGCAAAATTATGTCGGTTTAGTCGAAACGTTAGGTAAATACTCGAGGATGGTTAAAGCTGGTTTAGTTTTTATTTGGCCAATTTTTCAAAGCTTGAGAAAGGTAAGCTTAGCTTTGCAGCCCTTAGAAATTTCCAAATATCGTATTATCACTAAGGATAATGCTGAAATCACCACCAGCCTAACCTTAAACTATCTTGTCACTGATGCATACAAGTATTTTTACAACAATACTGACTCCGTTGAATCGATGGTGCAATTAATTCGTGGTCATTTACGTGATATTATCGGACGAATGGAATTGAATGAAGCATTAGGTTCAACTAGTGAGATCAATGCCCAATTATCAAAAGCAATTGGTGATTTAACTGATATTTATGGAATTCAAGTAGTTCGTGTTAACGTCGATGAATTGCTCCCTAGTCCAGAAATTCAAAAGGCCATGGATAAGCAGTTAACTGCTGACCGTGAAAAAACTGCCGCTATTGCTCGTGCGGAAGGTGAAGCTAGAAATATTGAATTAACTACTAAAGCCAAGAACGATGCACTTGTTGCTACTGCAAAAGCAAATGCTGAAGCAGTAAAAACTCAAGCTGATGCCGACGCTTATCGAATTGATAAATTACAAAAAGCTCTTGATAAAGCCGGAGATGGTTATTTCAGAAATCAAAGCCTAGATAGTTTTAACCAACTAGCACAAGGACCTAACAATTTAGTTGTGTTAGATAAAGATGAAATCACTGATTTAGGCAAAATCCCAGCTGCTAAAAAGATTTGGGATCAAAGTGAAGATTAATAAGAACACTAAAAAACTTCTACCATTAAAAGTAGAAGTTTTTTTAGTGTTAAATGGGGCAAAGATCAGGAATTAATTAATACACTTAGAAAACTAAAATTTGAACATAATAAAAACGTACTACTTCTATAAATAAAAATAGTACGTCTACATAAGCTATTTATGATATTTTTTTGAGCTATTTTGATTTGGAAAAAGCCTATCATGGCTCCCCACTCGCACACCCACTGCTACTAATTCATTACGTTCAATATACCAAATGACTACTACATCATTCGATTCAGTAGGACGCTCTCCTTTAGGAGTATCGCGAATATGAAATTCACGATATCCAGATAAGCGACGCTTAAGTTGATGATCTCTATACTCAAGAGGCAAAGTACCTGTTTCAAGTAACTCATCAATTGCAGCTCTTACATCATCAATAATAGTAGGATCAATACGTCCAAGCCGTTTTAAATCAGCATTAAATGTTGCTCGTGGTCTAAACTGTAGTTTTCCCATTACTTAAATTGCTCCCAATAATCATCAGTTGATTCTACAATTGGATCCTCTGGTAACTCATGTCTTTGAATTAGTTGATCACGAGCGATTGCGTACTCTAAAGAGTCTTCTTTTGCTCGGAGAGCTTTCTCCATCCAATATAATTTATCTTGTGAAAGAACTGCTACTGATCGACTATTAGATCTAGCAATATAAACTACTTCATCATCATCGTTGACCTGATCTAAGTATTTCTTTAAATTTGCTCTAAAATCACTTTGAGTTAATGCTAACGTCATAAATCTTCCTCCTTCACATTTCATATTGATTTTTTATGCCAAAGTGGCACTTTTTTCTATAAAATTAGGTCACTTTGTACTTAATATTGTACATGATTTTGTAATACAATCAACTTAGAGGGTTCAAATCCGCTTTAATTAGAATTAGATAATTTCTACTAATTGATCTAAGCTAACAGCTAAATTATTTTGAATTGCTGTATCATTTACTTCTAGGCGATTTTTTAATTCCTCCACACCACTAAAAAAACTTCTACTTTTTTTAATAGTAGAAGTTTTTTAGTATTCTAGATTGCTGTCCATTTTTTGTGAAAATGTGTAAATAAGTCTATATTATTTTTCAAGAGACTAACAATTCCCTGTTTATCAATTATTTCTATTTGATTTTCCTTTAAAAATTGCAAAATTAGTTCAATTTGTTGATAGCTAATTTTACCTAAGGACAAACTGTACGCTTTATTTTTCTCATCTTGTAAATATAAAGTAAGGTAATCGGGATTAAAATCTACTGGACTCATTCTTACATTTTTTGTATATCTTATCTCTGCAGTTTTGATTTGATTTAAATCAATTATTTGCGTATATTTTTTCTTCAGTCCCAAAAGTTGCATTAACTTAATAATATCTTTGTCGCTATAAGTAATAATTTTTATCCTCTTCTTATCGATCGACCAATAAGAACTAAAGCAAGTTGGTAGTGTAATAAAAATACCAAGAATTAGGACAATTAAAAATATCCACCAAGGCAAGTAACCAAATCCCGTTACAAATAAAGATAATAAAACAACTAAAATCACACCCAGTAAAACGTGACTAATCTTTACAGGTTTTCCAATCATTACTTCATTTAAGTCCTTCACCTCAACCGCCTTCTTTCATTCTTACCTATATTATAAACCGCTTTCATAAGTATGTATATTAGATACCTCATCAACAATATACGTTTACATCCCTTTAAAAATTAAGTAAACGAACTATATTTTCTGTAGTTCTAGCCACATTACTTGGTCCATTTTTCAAAGCAGTTGAAAGATCACACGCTCCGGGAATAATTCCAAAGATTGCAGTGAAGCCTTCACTATATAAACTATCAATTCCTTCTCCCAGATACCCTGCTAATGAGATAACTGGCTTATGATACTTTTTACCTAATTTAGCAACTCCGTAGGGTGTTTTTCCAAATTTAGTTTGAAAATCTGTGCCACCTTCTCCGGTAAAGACATAGTCAGCATCCCTAATTTTTTCTTCTAGTTTGGTTACTTCAATTGCAAGATCTACTCCTCGCCTCATTTCACAAGTAGTGAAAGCCATTAAACCAGCTCCTAAACCACCTGCCGCTCCTGCGCCTGACACTGAGGCAACATCTTTATTCAAATCACGCTTAACAATTTTAGCGTAGTGCTGTAAATTATTTTCAAGTTTTTCAACCATTTCTGGTGTGGCACTTTTTTGCGGTCCAAAAACTCTTGATGCACCCTCTTTACCAATTAATGGATTAGTAACATCACTTGCTAAAATTATTTTTACATCTCGCAGTCTTGAATCTAAGTTAGAAATATCAATTTTGTCTAGTTTATCTAAATTTCCGCCACCAAAAGGAATTTGATGATTGTTTTGATCAAGTAGTTTTGCACCTAAAGCTTGTGCCATACCGCTACCGCCATCATTAGTGCTGCTGCCGCCTAATCCAATAATAATTTCTTTAACGTTGTGATCTAAGGCATCCCTAATCAATTCGCCAGTACCAAAAGTGGTGGTTATCATTGGATTGCGCTTCTTCTTTTCTACTATCTCTAAGCCACTAGCCTTAGCCATTTCAATTACAGCAGTTGTCCCATTACCTAGAATTCCATAATATGCACTTATCTTATTTCCAAGCGGACCTGTAACTTCAACTATAACTCTTTGACCATGTGTCGCATCTACTAAAGAATCAACTGTTCCTTCTCCACCATCTGCCATAGGTACTTTAATCACTTCAGCAGCTGGATCAGCCTTTTTTATTCCTTTTTCCATTGCATTGCAGACTTCTTTTGCTGTCATACTTTCCTTAAATGAATCCGGAGCTACTACATATTTTGTCATTATTAAGTCCTCTATTTTTGTGTTTGTCTAATTAATACTTTTTATTTTCTTTATAATTTTATTATTTCTAGCATAAAAGTGGTCAAGATCATGAATTAATACCGAATAAGACTATTGTTCTACTAGGCTACGGTAGAAGTTATATTTTTATATGGATAAACGTGAGTGGAATTAGACTGAAATTCCTTAACAGAAATTATTCTATTTTCTTTATCAAATTTAATAATTGATACACCATCAAACTCACTAATTCTATTTTTATAATTACATTTAAAATACCATTCAACAAAAGCTATCTCATTAGCAATCCAAATATTCTTAATTGGCCATTCCAATACTTGCCCATTCTTATTCCAATCTTTATACCAAGCTATAATTTCAGCTTTATTTCTATAGATTGGCCCATAACATTCACTTTTTATTGAAAGTATCTTCAAAATCTTCAAAGTTTGGAACAATCCACGACTTAAAATATCTTTTTATTATTTGCTCTTTACTTTCTATCATTATCATGCTACCCTACTTTTCCAAAAATTACAGAAAAAGGTAGAAATAAACTTCTACCTTTAACATCTCTTTATTTAACTTTAATCGCCTTACTATAATCAAGTCCCTGCAACATCTTTGCAAAATTAGGACGTTTAGTCTGTTTATCCATTACTTCACGCAAGCCTGGCGTTAAAGCTTGCTCTTTTTCTTCTTCATCTGACAACTCAGTGATGACTTTATCTCCTTCACCAGCAACCACTTTTGCCGCAAAGCTAGCATCAATTATTTGAGCTCTCCCAGCAGCTACTAAGTCAGTGTAATTTAGAGCATCTTCAGCATTTTTTTGATTCATTACATCCCCGACAATAATTAATTTTGTATCTTTGCCAATTACTGGTCTAAATAATTCTGCAAATGTTTTAGCAGAATCATCTGGTTTTGCCTTATAGTCCGGTAATGATAAATGAATATAATCAAAGTCAAAATTATTTGTTAAATTATCAATTAATTTTGTTGATTCATGCCAGGTATAACCTACATTACCTGGATTAATTTCTTCTGGACTAATCCGATAACCAATAATAAAGTCCTGTGGAGCATACTTTCTCACAACTTTGAAAACTTCTTTAGCCACAGTTAATGGGAATGCTTCGTAATCTCCCCACTTATCTTGACGATGATTTGAAAAGCGAGAAAAGAACTGTTGAATTAAATAATGATTGGCACCGTGAATCTCTACTCCATCAAAACCAGCTTCAATTGCTCGCTTAGTCGCTCTACCAAAATCTTTAACAACTTGTTCTACTTGTTCAGTAGTGAAAGCCTGAACTCCATAAGGTAAAAATGGATAATTGGCACTATCTGGAGCATATACTGGCAACCCTAAATGTGCACGATAATTTGCTTCTCGTCCTGTATGGGCAATTTGAAGTAGGGCCTTATTCCCTCCTGATTTCATCGTTTTTGCCATCTTAGTCAAACCAGGTAAAAACTTATCATCATAAACGGCTAATTGTGTTCTATTATCCGCCCAAGTGATTGCAGGTCCACCTGCTGGGCTCACATAATTATATTCTGAAATTACTAAACCTGCAGAATTTGCACGTGCTTTCCAATAAGAAATTGTATCTTCACTAACCATGCCATTTAACCCACTGTTGGTAAGCATCGGTGGTTGCACCATTCGATTATTAATAACTGCACCATGTTTAAAAGTTACTTTGTCGGATAATTTTTTCATAACAATGACACTTTCTATAATCTTCTTACTTTTTATTAGTTTATGATTATAGTATAGTGCTAATTTGTTCTTACGTAAAGTAAGTTATCCAATTATTCGAATTTCAAAACTTCATCAACTGGATATCTAACTGACTTAAGTTCTTCTACATTTTTATCTGGTTTTCCAATAGCAATCCCCATTACTGGAACATACTGCTCTGGATCAAGTCCCATTACACTTGCAGCTTTCTTTGCATCATAACCAGCCATTGCATTTGTTTCATATCCATGTGTTCTAGCAATTAGCATCAACTGCATTGCAGCAAGTGAAGAATCAACCATTGCATCCGCAGTAAGCATTGTTTTATCTGCATGCTCATATAATGGTAAAAATGTATTATAAACTTTATCTAGTTCTTCTTTTGAGATTCTCTTTTCTGCATACATTTGATCCCATAATGCACGGTACTTCTTAAAGGCTAAAGTGTTACCAAAAATCTGAATAACTGCACTTGATGTATCAATTTGCGGATTATTAAAGGACATGTAAAATTCATGTAGTTTCTTCTTACCTTTATCAGTATCCACTACTACAAATTGCCATGCTTGTAAGTTACATGCAGAAGGTGCCGTAGTTGCTTCTTTAACTATCTCTCTTAATTCAGACCGAGAAATTTTCACATTTTTATCAAAATGCCGAACCGAATGACGATTGAGTAATACATCACCGAAATTATTGTTTTCAAATTGTGCCATATATTTTATCCTCCTATGTTTATTAGCGCTTACATTGAGTATTATAGTATAAAATTTTTATGATATAAAAAAGGGATACAACATCTTTTAAAATGTATATCCTTCTTCTTTTTCTATTCTGCTATTAATAACAAAGCTTGATAATCTTTCCGTGGTAAATGAATATATTTATCATTTTCAACTTCTTGATCAAAATCTTCCACTGTTTCATCCCAAGCATTAATAAGCTTGGCATGATATTTCTTTCCTTTTGGCAAAAAGCTTAAAACTTCAAACTCTGGCTGATTTTCGCCAAAATAAACTAACCATTTCTTTTCATCTGGTGTTGAACCAACTGCTAATTCCCATGTTGGTCCACTTGTGGCCTGTGGATTTACCCAATCAAAGCCATTATCTTTTAGTAAGTCATATAAGAAATTAATTTTCTTTTGACTTTCACCATATAATTTTCCTCCATGAGCCCACCAAATTGGACGTTTTGTATGAGGCTTATCAATGTAAGTTTCACCATGAGTACATCCTCCTCCACGTAAAACCACACGCCAGAAATTGTCCATCATGCCTTTGGCAGTATTGTCACCCCAGCCAAATTCAATATTACCTTCATAGCGACATTCATCATCGATAACCGGTTTTTGATATTCTTTAATCCATTTTGGAATTATGAAAACATTGTCACTTTGGATGCTTAAATGTGTAATCCAAGGCTTAGTATGATCATACCAATTCTTAACTGTATCCTTATGTTGTGGTGGATCATAGAAATTATGAATAGACTCTAGGTGTTGGGACGGATCTTTTTCATGAACGAATTCACCTATTCGATCCCAATCTTTTAATGGAATTTGTCCTACTAAGTTCATCAAATCATATTCATTTGCAAGTGCCCACCATACATTTTTATATGAAGCAAGGCGTGCAATAATATACTTTAAGTACCAAAGATTATTTTCTAATCCCATACGAGCAAAGCCCCAACGGTCATAGGGACTAAATAAAATCAAATCAGCCTCTATGCCAAGTTTGTCTAGCTTATCAATGTTATTTTCCAAATTTTGAAAATACTTTGGATTTGGTCTCGTATAATCAAAACCAGTTTCATGAGCATCAAAAATCCAATCATTCGCTCCACGCTTATATCTTAAAAATCCTTCAAATGGATATATTTCTGGCTCCTCTTCATTATATGAATAGCTCTTAGGAAATACGAGCATTCTAATTTTATTGAAATTATTATTCTTTAGCGTTTCTAGTGTTTCTTCTTGAACCTCTTTTGGTTGTACAGTCCATGCATAAGCCGTAGTTCCAAACGGAATGTAGCTAGTACCATCTGCATAAGCAAAATGAGTTTTGCCTGCTACTCTAACCGGTCCATGATTATCCTTGCTTGCCTTAGTTACTGTAAAATTATCATTTTTTTCATCTAATTCTGGAACGTTCGAGTGTGTCGTAACAGTATATTCCCCCTCAACTTCGGGCATGTAGCGAATTTTATATTTTCCATCTCTATCGTAGAATCCATCAACTGTAATCGAATGATTATTTCTATCAAAAGTTGCACTTAATTCAACATCTCGAAATGGATTTCCATCAGTCGGTCCATCCAATGTTAATTCATATCTTTTCCACTTTTCTACTTCTTTCATTTTTATTCTCCTTCTTATTTAACAGCCTTTGCCGAAGCTTTTTTAGTGTTTCTTGAAACCGCAAGTACTACAAATACCAAGGCAATTACTCCTAAAATACCTGCGCTAATTCTCATTTGATCAACCGCAGTAGACAACCCAGTCATTCCACTCAATAAAGCTATTACACATGGTGATGCAAATGCACCTAAATTGTTACAAATCTGAGCAATTGAAATAATTAAGTTACTAATGGAACTGTCTACTTCACTTAAAATACTGTCGTAAACATACGAAATAATTAAGCTTGAAATCATCATCAACAATAAACCAATAAAGAAAATAGTCATATTAGGGGCTTGTGAACACACAATAAATCCAACTGTACCTAAAGAAATTGCGACTACTGGAGTAAAATTCTTTAGTACTTTGAAAATACGAGCGTATGCCATAGAAATTAGAGCTCCAACCAGACCCGCAATAGCAATTTCGGTAGACAACATCCCCTGATTTGCCAAATGATTTTGTTGAATAACCAGAGCTGATGCTGTTGCTTCAACCATAAATGCCGAAAAGTATAAAAATAGCATTAAGAACGCAACATAAATACTTGCCGGAATTTTTGCATGCTTAGATCTCTGTTTCTGTTCTTTAGTAGATGATTTTTCAAGAGTAGTTTCTTTTTCCATCTTTGGGGTGTAACCCATCATGAATAAAATCAAAAATGGAATAATAAATAGGAAGTAAAGAAAAGTTGCTTGCCACTTAATTCCCAACAAAAGGCCAGCTACAAAAGTCATTGAACTGTTTCCTAAAGTTCCCATAGCACCTTGAATGCCAATTAAAGTTTTTTGTTCTTCTCCACTAAAACAGTCTCCAATTAACGAAACCGCTAGTGATGTAAATAAACCAATGCCAGCACCAACCAGTAATCTACTAGCAACAATAATTGCAAAATTACTAATAAAAAACGGTATTAAACCACCGACTATTGTCGTAATCATCCCAATAATAACTGTATTTCTTTTACCAACCCATTTAATTACTGCATTACTAAATAAAATGAAAAGCATAATAGTAAGAGATGGTAAAGTGAAGAGAGCTTGTACTGAAGTTAAAGATTGATTCGGAAAGGACTTAGCAATCAAAGGAATAGCTGCTAGATTGGAGCCAGCTACCTGCAAGAAAAGTGATATTCCAAGAATTCCGACTTTTAATTTCCAATTATGTTTATTATCTTGCTTTATTTTTTCAACATTCATTGTTTTCCTCCTTATTTTTACTTGTTTTTCTCACATCTCTATAATATTATGTAACCGGTTACATTACAATAAGCAATTACTTAACTAGCACTAAACTAATATTTATTATTACTTGCGCTATAATAGCTGCTGTAACCCAGTATTTTCAAAATAAGGATTTAAAAATATGACCATTAGAGATATTGCTAAATTAGCTAACGTATCTGTCGCTACCGTATCTCGAATCATCAATAATTCAGGAAAAGTAAGCGATAAGACACGATTAAAGGTAAACAAGATAATTGAAGAGACAAACTATCATCCTAATCAAGTAGCTAGAACTTTATATCAAAAGCGTTCAAAAATGATTGGAATTATTATTCCTTTTGCTGAAAACATCTTCTACAGTCGAATTATTAATGGAATTCAATCTGTTTTGCAGCCAGCAGGCTACACATGTTTGATATCTTTCAGCGTAGGTTCAAACAATAAAAAGTATCAAGCGGCCATCAATAATTTCCTTCAAAATAATATTGACGGTATCATTTCTTCTGCCTTTGAAATGAATGAGAATATTTGTCGTATTCCGCTTGTGATGTATGATAGTGCAAACATTTCTGACGATATTATTCGTATAGCTTCCGATAATGCTAAAGGTGGGAAGGAAAGCGTGAAGTTAATCTCTACTGCCAAAAGAGCTGTCTTAATTCAACATCTTCCTTTAAGCTTGCCAACTGTTAAAGAAAGAGTCACAAGTATTATTAATGAATTAAAAAAGAGGCACTTGACCTATACTTTACAAGAAATTAGTGAACACGACACTTACAAATTAGTCGCTGAAAAAGCTCTTCATAATATTCAGACTTACGATGCTATCATTACAATTAACGATATCTATGCAGCCCATATTTTAAAATTAGCTAGAAAAATGAATCTAAGAGTACCAGCTGACTTTCAATTAGTTGGCTATGATAATACTGAAATGTCTGAGCTTACTTCACCTACTCTTTCAACGATTGACCAACAACCTGAATTAATTGGCAAAACTGCTGCTAAAAGATTGCTTGCATTGATTGATGGTAAAAGTTCTACTGAAAATAGTGTGATAGATATTAAAACTGTAAAAAGAGAGTCAACAAAATAAGACTTGGCAAACTGCCAAGTCTTATTACAGATGATATTGTTTTAATAGTTTTCGTGAACTCTTATGCTTGAGTAGCATTATCTGGAATTTCTACTTCTTGATCAACGGTTGCCATTAAAATTTGATCTTCAAATCTTACTGAATCTCCATTTTTCTTTTCAATAATAATATCATCAAAATTATTAGCATTCGTTACAATAATTGGAACTACTGTGTCATATCCAGCTGCCTTAATTTTATCTACATCGAATGTCTCAAGTAAGTCACCTTGTTTAACTTTTTGACCTACTTCAACTTTTACCTCGAAATATTTTCCTTTCAAATTTACCGTATTAATACCTAAATGAATCAACAATTCAACTCCATTGTCTGACTTTAATCCAATAGCATGTTTAGTTGGAAAAACAGAAACTACTTCACCATCAAATGGCGCATGAATTTCATCATTATTTGGTTGAACAGCAATTCCTTTACCAATAGTACCAGCCGAAAAAACTGGGTCATCGACATTTTTTAATTCAAGTGCAGTACCCTGAACTGGGGATGCAATTCCTTGATCTTTGAATTCAACTCTTTTAACTTTAAAATCTTTCTTTGAAGTAGTAGAGACAATTTTATCGCCCCAAATTAGAGTACTGATAAAAGCAATTCCAAAAGCGACAAGTAAAGATAGACAAAATCCCATAAAGCTACCATTAATTCCAGCTTTTTGATCAATAAACATTGGAATTCCAAAAATACCACCACTAGCAAAGCCTCCAAACATTTTTGCATTTGAAAAAGCAGCGATTGCTCCACCAAATGCTGATCCGATTGATCCAAGAATAAAGGATTTTTTATGTGGTAATGTAACTCCGTAAATTATTGGTTCTGTTACTCCCAAAAAACCAGAAATAACGGCTGGCCAACCAATTTCCTTAAATTTAGAATCTTTAGCCTTTAGAACTAAAGCCAATGCAGCCCCAGTTTGTCCAAAAACTGTACAATATAACATCGCATCAATAGGATCAAAACCACGAGTTGCTATATTGTTTAAAAAAATAGGTATAAAGGCCCAATGTAGTCCTAGTAACACTACTGCTTGCCAAATACCAGCTAAAATAAACCCAGCTACAACTCTTGCATGAGCATAAATCCAAAGAATACTATATGTCAATTCTTCACTAGCCCAAGAAGTTGCTGGTCCTACGACTAAGAAAGTTAAAGGAACAGCAATCATTAAAGTTATTAAAGGCGTGAAGATAAGCTTTAATGATGAAGGTAGATAGTTGTTTAAAAACTTATACAGAATTGATGCTAGCCATACCGCAATAATTGCTGGAATTAGCGTTTGGGTATAATTCATCAAAATAACAGGAATATTAAAGAATTGAATGCTTTGCTTCATCTGATATGCCTGGACTAAAGATGGATAGCAGAGTGCTGCCCCTATAATTGCTCCAACATATTCATTTATTTTAAATGTTCTAGCAGTTGAAAAGCCTATCATCACGGGTAAAAAGTAAAATAATGCATCCCCTGCAGCATAAAGAATTAAATATGTGCCACTCTTTGTATTTAATACATGTAAAACAACCAAGAGCGTTAAAAATCCTTTTAATACACCTGCAGCTGCTAAGACTCCTAAAAATGGTGTAAAAATAGTTGTTAATAATTTTATAAAGCGATTAACTATATTTTTATCTTTATTTGTATTTTCTTTATGATCCTGACTCAATCCTAAAAGTGGAATTACTTGATCATAAACATCTGCTACGTTGTTTCCAATAATAACTTGATATTGACCACCTGCATGAGCAACGCCCATTACTCCTTTTAATTGCTTAATTGCATTATCATCAGCTTTGCTTTCATCTTTTAATTTAAAACGTAGTCTAGTCACACAATGAACTAAACTAATTACATTATCTTTACCACCAACTAGCTTGACTATTTCTTCAGCTAGTTTTTTATCTTTTTCATCTACTTTAGACATTTTCTTTTCTCCTCCACTTATATTTTTCTGCTTTAATAAGTGAACCAATGCATCATAATAAAGCTCTACATCTTGACCTAAAAGGATTTGTAACTGTCCATCTTCAAACTCACTTTCTGAAATTGCTGGAATCAACTTTAGTTTTGGATAGTTTACTTTCTTTGAATCTTTTAAATAGAACCTTAGCCTTGAAATACAGTTGAATACTTCATTAATATTTTCTGCTCCACCAACTGCAACCAAAATTTTTTCCGCTACTTCTTTATAACTGTTATTCATTTACATTACCTATCTGCAACCGCAATATGATGAATATGGATCGTTAAGTACATAATTTCATCTTGCGGTACTTTATAATCAAACTTTTGCATCACAATTCCTGTGATTCTTTGTGAAATTAAATATTCCTTATGATAGCGGTGAACAACCATGCTATAAAGTTCTTTATCAACACTAGATTCTTGGATTTGCTTTTTTGAAATTCTCTGAGCAAAAAATTTTAGATGAGTTACTAACCGATAATAAGCAACTGATTTTGAACTAATTTCTATATTTAACATTTCACTAATAATATCTAAAAGCCTATTAATTAATTCAATTGTTCCGGCTGTATGTTCAAGTGAGTTTCCTTCTTCAGCAGTAATTAAATGCATTGCAATATTAGTTGCCTCATCTTCTGGAAATTTTAAATTTTCACTTTTTTCTAAATAATAAAGGACCCGCTTTCCTAATTGAAACTCATCCGGATATGTTTGCATCGTTTCAATTGTTAAACGATTCTGAATCGGCATTCCCTTCTTTATCCTTTCAACTGCAAACTGCAAATGGTCTGGCAATGATAAATAAATATCGTCGCTTAACTTTTTACCTGAACTTGCAATTGCTTCTGAAATAATTTGATCAGATAATTCAATATATTTTGGATCAATGCTAGCTAGCATTTCACTCATTGAGTTAGTATCTTTTTCATTTTTTGGATAAAATACTTTTTCAACTCTCTCTTCACCAATAACTTCACCTGCCTTTTTATGAAAGGCAATTCCATTTCCTAAAGCTACTAATGTTTGCTTATGCTTATCTGTAGCAACAACAGCGTTATTGTTAAGAACTCTTTTAATTAGAAACATATAATTTACCTTTCAATAAAAAATGGCAAGACTCAATAAACCTAACTTAAAATAATTTAGATTTATTTGGTCTTGCCAACTTAATGTAACAATCCGATTTCTTATTCAGTTATAAGCATAGCATTTAATGTAAACGATTGCAATAAGTGCTACATTAGTTTAGCTTAGTTTAGTTGCTTATCTATAATTATGAGTTCATCTTCTAGCACTGGCAGCATTTTAAGGACATTATTTTCTACTTGACCTTCTAAAATACTTCTATTATTTAAATCAATAACTTTACAATTATTTATATGTAAATCTAATTTATTAAAATCTAAATTTCCAGCTGTTGGTAAATAAATTAAGATATAATTCTCACTTTCCGCGCCTCTAATTGCTTTACTTACATCAATATTAAGCGGTTTTAAACCATTAGGAGCAAATTTAGTTAAAATGGCTTTCAGAAATCCTAAATCCTTAGCACCACGAAAAGTTAAACAGGTCCTCCAGTCGTATGGTACAAGTTGAACGTTAAAATTTTTCTCTAACTTCTGCTCAGGATGACTAATATCTTTCCAAGGCCATATTCCAAAACTTCCATAACCTAGGCCTGCATCAGCTCCCGATAAAACTGCTCGCCAAGCAGCCTTTCGTACATCGAATGCATTATAGCGTTTAGGTTCTGGCGAATGCATTTGGGTCAAGCCTTCATAACAAAGTTCGGTATCAATAATCGGTCCCTGATAATCTTGTTTTTCACGTAAAGCTAATGGAATAGTATAGGCAGTTTTTTGACCGCTATAACCATGACCAGATTGATAACTATAAAAACTAACTTGCTTAACAAATTCTTCTGGCAAATCATGACTCTCTCCATTAATGTGAAAAGTGTATATGCCAGCTGGATCTACACTTTTGGCACTCTCTAGCACTTCTTGATAATACTTAATTGCCGTTTGGCGATTTTGTCTTTCATTATTAGTGAATCCCACATCCCCACTTACAAACCAAATTGGATTAAATCTTTTAAATTTATTAACTACGCAAGTAACATAAGGTTTAATGCAATCAAATGGCATTAAATTATTTTGAGCAAGGTGAAGATTATCAATCCAATTATCTGGAATGAAATTGCTCCAGAGTAAAACCAGTGCTGGAACCATGTTGCGCTTTTTCATCTCTTCCAGCATTTTAACTGCATTATCAAAATACTCCTCGTTTATCTTAGTAAAATCATATTCATATGACCCATCCGGGTGCTCTACGACTGTGAATGGTTCTCGTCCTTTTAATGGTTTACTAGAATCCCATTGGCGTAATATATTAATTTGAATAGCATTAAATCCTTCAGATTTTCTCATATCAAGATAATATCGCCAATCTGGCATTGTAATACTAGTAAAGGCTCCCCAACAAGTATCAGCTAAATAAAATAGTTTTTCTCCATTTTTATACAAATATTTGCCTTTTGTTGATAACATTCTTTTACATTCCTCTTTAATACTTAGCTTATTTGTGTTTCTGCTCATCATCCAAAATACTATCTAAATCGCCGTACCAATAAGCTGCAACCTTATCCTTAATTGGATCATAATAATCTGGACTTACATTAATGTACTTACATGCTTCTGCTAAAATAGGTACAACATCAGCTCGTACACCAGCCATATGATGGATATATGGTCCATAAACATATTTTGCTTCAAATCTATTCAAATCCTTAAATTGGAACCAGGCATAGGTCCCTTGTTCATATGGTCCATCACAAGTTTTAGCATTACCAATTAACATTGAATACTTACCGTGATCACCATCAAATCGCACTAAGGTATAGGTTCCATCTTTAGCTTCAAAAGCAGCTGAGCCAGGATAGTCAAAAACAAAATGTGAAGGTGGTAAAATTGGCCGATTTTTTGCTGTTTGAAAGGCGAATGTACCTAAGTGCTGTAATAATTCACCATTCTCATTTTCGGGATGGCGACAGTTAACATCCGCAAATATGGCTCGTTCATCACCCAAAGTAGCACTTTCTGCTAATAATTCAGAAATAGCACCATTAATATCTGTCTCACAAGTTACGGGCATGCCTTCGGTTTGAAGTAGTGCTTCAGAAGCATAAGGTAAAATACCGATTTCCCTTTGCAACTCAGTCCAACATTGAATTGTACCTGCATTGCAACCATATTCCTTCATCTTATCTTGCATAGCAAGTTTCAAAGCAGCTACTTTGGTGAAATCTTCATCTTTAATTTTAATATCAGCCCAATTACGATAGGTTTCTTTTGTTTCCTCAATTCTAGAATCCTTTTTGTCAATTAACTCATACATATAAGAAGTTAACTCTCCTAAAGGAATTGGTGAAAGTTGAATACCAAACTTTTCTAATAACTCTCCTTCATTAACGATCACTGACCAAAAGTCAAAGGGACGAGTACCAATTTGTAAAATTCTTGTATTCTTAAAAGTTTTAACTACATTACATACTTTGATAAAATCAATCATCCCTCTACTAAAAGCAGGATCGTCAATATCGCTATTTTTAATGTAGGTAAACGGGACATTAAAGTGACGTAAAACTTTTCCAATCGCAAATAATCCACACTGTGTATCCCTTCTACGTGAGCCGTCGGGAGCTGGAGCTTCATCTTTTGGACCCCAAAGTAATACCGGGACATTAAGTTTAGCAGCTAATCTTGCCACTTCATACTCAGTACCAAAATTCTCATTAGCAATGAACAACCCATCAATTTTTGCTTTCTTGAATTTCTCAGTAATCTTTTCTAATCCATCATCGTCGTACAGAAGTCCGTCATCATTTACTTCTTTAATGTCAACATAATTGACACCTAGTTCATCTAATTTTTCACGTGTTTTATTTGCAAATTCAATTGCTGCTGTTGCAGAAAAAATGTTTCTTCTTGTTGGTGCAAAGCCAATCTTAATTTGTTTTAAACTATCATAATTAGTCATACTCATTACCTCTCAAATTTATGTATTCGCTTACACAAATTACAATAACTAGTATTTCCTAACACATCAATAGTTAATTTACTTAATTAAACTTAACTAGCTATTTTAATGATTCTCTTACAATTAGTTTTGTCGAGATAAAGCTTTTCTGGCTAAGCCAATGCGTATTACTTACTTTTTCTTCTAGTTGATTAATTGCCTGTCTAACGATTTGTTCAATCGGAACGTGAATTGTTGTTAATTCCGGATTAATCATTGTATCCTCAAAAATATCATCAAAACCCATGATTGCCAATTGGTCAGGGATTTTAATACCAATTTTGGTTAATTCTTTAACTAAACGTAGAGCCATATAATCATCTTCACAAAAAATTGCATGCGGATATTTTTTATTCGAATAGAAAAATTTAGGTAATGTTCCCCTCAATTCAACTGGATTTAAACTAAAGACAAAGTCTGGCGGAATTTCAAGATTTTTTTCTTTTAGAGCAGTTCTAAAACCCTCTCTTCTCTTCAAAAAATTAGTAATTATCCGATTTGATGCAACATAACCAATCTGTGTGTAACCTTTTTCTATAATAAACTTTCCAGCATTATATCCTCCTTGAAAGTTATCAATTGAAACAAAGTCTGCATCTACATCTTCAAAATAATTATCAATAAAGATAGCATTCTTAATTTTAGAATCTAAGAATAGAATTTGTTTTTTATTTAAATCTGTTGCTAGAACAATCGCCGCCTTACTTTTCTTTAGAGCAGTACTATTTTCGATGTCTTGTTTCAAATTTCGAATATTTAAAGTAACAATTTGAACTTGTCCACCAGATCCACCAACATTTTGAGAAAGATTAGATACTAATGAATCAAAAAACGGTAAACTTGCATAACTTCGATTCATTAACCCTGTAGTAGTCTTAATAATTACTAAGCTAATGCTAGTTAATTTTCTCACACCGCCCTTTTTATGCTTTCTTAGTGGTTCATAGCCCATTTCTTCTATTACTTTAAAAATATGCTTCCTCGTTTTTTCACTTACTCCTGCTTTTCCATTTAGTGCAAAAGAGACAGCCGCTTTTGATACACCTGCTTTTTCTGCAATATCACTCATCTTTAATTTCATTTTTTATTTCTTTCTTAAATAAATTTACTAATCTAAACTAAACTAATTAAATAATTAATCTATGTTAACTATAAACATGATACCCTCATTTTGTAAGCATTTACAAGATAATAAACAAATTGAGGTGTTTCTAATGGATAGTTTAAGTTTAAAGAAAAAAGCCATTCAATTAAGGAAAAGAACATGGCAACTAATCTATCGTCATCATAACGGTCACACAGGTTCAGACCTATCATGTACTGATATTTTAGTTGCTCTCTATTATGGCGTTCTCAACCAAACTCCCGATACTTTTGAAGACAAAAACTCTGATACCTATATTCAAAGTAAAG
Source organism: uncultured Lactobacillus sp. (assembly GCA_910589675.1). Taxonomy (GTDB): domain Bacteria; phylum Bacillota; class Bacilli; order Lactobacillales; family Lactobacillaceae; genus Lactobacillus. The sequence continues at coordinate 23,609 of CAJUTO010000009.1, forward strand.
GACATGCAGTAGAAATTTGGTACGAAATTCTTGCTGACAAAGGATATATTGATCAAGAAGATTTAGATAGACGGTACTCCACTTTTAATAGTCCCTACATTGGTCATCCAACTACTGATGTAAAAGGAATGGAATTTCATACAGGCTCTCTTGGTCATGGACTTGGTTTAGGCGTTGGCGTTGCTTTAGCTGCAAAAATGGATCATTTAAAGAAACGTACTTTTGTTTTAATGGGTGATGGTGAACAAGCAGAAGGATCTGTTTGGGAAGCTGCTATGGCAGCAAGTAACTACAGCTTGGACAATTTAACTGCAATTATTGACCACAATGACTTACAAATTACTGGTACAACGGACTCAGTTATGCGTTCTAATCCACTTAGTAATAAATATGAAGCATTTGGTTGGGATGCGATTGAAGTAAACGGTAACAATATTGATGCTTTAGTAGATGTTTTAAATAAGCCAAATAACACCGGAAAACCAAGAGTTATTATTGCTAACACAGTTAAAGGTAAAGGAATTACCGTTGCAGAAAATCGGGCAGATTGGCATCACAAAATACCGACTAAAGAAGAGTATCAAGAAGGATTACAAGAATTAGATACACAGCTGGAGGGACTTAACAATGACTAAAGAAGAAAAACTATCTGCCAATACAGTTATCGCTGATACACTAGACAAAGCAACTAAAGTTGATCCTAATTTGTTAGTTGTAACCTGTGACTCACGTGGCTCTGCAGGGTTAGTTAATTTTACTAATGCTCATCCCGATCGCACTGTTGAAATGGGAATTGCTGAACAAAATGCAGTTACAGTTGCTGCAGGTATGGCTCATGCCGGAAAGCATCCCTTTGTTTTCTCACCAGCGGCTTTCCTAGCAATGAGATCAATTGAACAAGTCAAAGTGGATGTTGCATTTAACCAAACTAATGTTAAATTAATTGGTATTTCTGGTGGCAACTCCTACACTTGGCTCGGAACAACACATCATTCTTTAAATGATGTAGCTATTACTCGTGCTATTCCTAATCTTGAAGTCTATCAACCATGTGATCAATATCAGACTAGAGCACTTTTCAATTATCTGCTTACCTCACCTCGTCCAGCTTACGTTCGGATCGGTAAAAGAAAACTTGATAATGTTTATCACGAAGATTTTAAGTTTGAACCTGGAAAAGCAAAAATTATTCGCAAAGGAAAAGATGTTTGTCTAATTTCTGTTGGTGAAATGCTTTATTTCACTCTCCAAGCTGCTGAAAAATTAGCAAAAAATGGTATTGATGCTGAAGTTGTTGATTTAGCATCAATTAAACCTTTGGATGCTGAAATGCTTGATAAACTAGCACAGGAATTTAATCAGATAGTTACTGTTGAAGAACATGATCTAATCAATGGAATCGGTAGTGCTGTAGCAGTTGAAGTAGCTAAATTTGGACATGCTAAATTAACAATTTTAGGATTTCCTGATGAACCAGCTATTCAAGGAACACAAGATGAGGTCTTCCACTATTATGGCTTGGATAGTGCAGGTATTGAAAAAGCAGTTGAAGACCTCCTCACGCATTGAGGCATTTCTTATGACTGAAAAATATATTTTAGCAATTGATCAAAGCACCCAAGGAACTAAGGTACTTCTAATCAATCATCAGAATCAAATTTTCTTCAAGGCTTCCCTTTCCCACCAACAGCTCATTAATGAAAATGGCTGGGTGAGTCATAATTTAAATGAAATAAAAAATAATCTAAAACAGCTATTTAAGCAGATTCTTGAAAAAGTTGATTCTAGACAACTTGAAGCCGTCGCTATTACCAACCAACGTGAATCGGCAGCTGCCTGGTCTCGAAGAACTGGTGAACCGCTTTGCTATACTATTGTTTGGCAAGATAATCGCTCAGAACAATTAATCAATCAAATTACATATCCAGAATTAGCTAGAAAAGTAAAAAACAAAACTGGTTTAGCTCTTTCTCCATATTTTACTGGAGCCAAATGGGGTTGGATGCTTTTAAATGAACCCAGAGTGATTCAAGCACATGCTAACAATGACCTCTGCTTAGGAACAATAGACTCTTGGCTAGTTTATCAACTCACTAATGGCGAATCTTTTAAGACTGAAGTTTCTAATGCTTGTCGAACTGAGCTAATGAATATAAAAACTGGAACATGGGATCAGGATTTAGGTGAAATTTTTGGTATTGATCTCAATGATCTTCCTAAAATTGTTGATTCAAATGCTAATTTTGGTGAAACTAATTTATTTGGTCTCATTCCTCATAAAATTCCTATTCTTAGCGTTTTAGGTGATTCTCAAGCTGCCTTATTTGCTCATGGGTGTTTTAATCCTGGTGACTTTAAAGTTACGTTTGGAACTGGTTCTTCTGTGATGTTAAATATAGGTAATAATTTACCAAAAAATATTAATAATCAGCTTAATACATCTCTTGCCTGGTCAATTAATGGTAAAAAATCTTACGTTCTTGAAGGAAATATTAATTATGCAGGAGCTTGCGTTACATGGTTAAAAGACAAGCTACATTTAATTCACGATCCGTCTGATACTACTATGCTGGCCCTAACCGCTAATCCAAATGATCATACTATTTTAATTCCGGCTTTTGCTGGACTTGGCGCTCCTTATTGGCTCCCTAATATGAAAGCTGCATTTGTTAATATGACAGCTACCACTGGTAAAAAAGAATTAGTACGTGCCACTCTAAATTCATTAGTTTATCAAATCAATGATATTCTACAGGCCTTTCATCACTTTTCTTCTCAAGTGAACAGTGAAATTCATGCTGATGGTGGAATGATACAAAATAAATATTTAATGCAATATTTAAGTAATATCACTCAAAAAAATGTAAAGATTGCTGAAGTCGCTGAGTTAAGTGCTCTGGGAACTGCGATGAATTCAATGCAACAATTTGATGGGATGCATTATTCTAAAACTTATATTCCTCGAATGGACAAACATGCAGCAAATAAGTATTCAAGTGAATGGTCTTCTTGGATAAAAAAATTATCATAATAAAAAACCTAGAACTTTCACATAATTGTGTCAGTACTAGGTTTTTTATTATTACCAAATAGTAATTCTATCTTCAGGATCTAGCCACATTCCATCTTCTGGAGTTACATTATAAGCTTCGTAAAACTCATCTTGATTTTGAACAGGAATATTAACTCTTGTTGGTTGCGGTGCATGTACGTCTGATTGAACTTCTGCTGTAATTGATTCTGGACGTTGTTTTTGCATCCAGCTCTTCGCATAAGTTTCAAAGAGATCTTTCATCTCCCCGCCTTCTGCTTTATTAGCAGCAATTGCACAAGAAAGACCACTTAAATCGGCAATGTTTTCAGAAACAACTTGCTTACCATTTAACTTAGCTGGTCCATACTGTAAGCCATCGAAAATATCGGCAACGGCCTTAGTACGTTTATTGAACTCAGCAAAGTCTTCTTTAGTCCACCAGTTCTTCATATTACCCTTTTCATCAAACTGAGCTCCATTATTATCAAAAGCATGAGAAACTTCATGACCAATGGTTGCGCCGATTCCGCCATAGTTAGCTGCACGAGATTGTTTTGCATCATAAAATGGCGCTTGCAAAATTCCAGCTGGGAAAGTTAAATCATTCTTTTGTGGGTCATAGCAAGCATTGTTTAGATTACCGGGCATTGCCCAAACGCTTCGATCAGGAACTTGATTTAGCTTTTGCAAGTTGTCTTTAATCTTTTCTTGATTAATAAGAGCTTGATTCTCATATAGACTCTTATTTAGATCAACTACTAGTCGGTCAAAAACGGCCTGATTCTTTTCTGGATAACCAATTTTGAGTTTTAAGGCTTGCAATTTAACAATAGCTTGTTTCTTAGTTGATTCGGAAAGCCAGTCATTATCTTGAATTCTTTCTTCATAGACCTTCAACATATTCTTAATCATGCTAATTACATCATTTTTAGCATCATCGCCAAAATAAGCTTTACCGTAATAAATCCCAACAACTTCATCAAAAGCCGCATTTGCTAAACGATATGCATGCTTATCTTGTGCTGGCATTTCAGGCACCCCATAAACAGCTTGTCTAAATGGAAAAGCTGCTTCTCTAAAGTCTTGAGATAAGTAATTAGCTCCCCCATTAATAAACTTAACAATCATCCAGCTCTTGATTTCGTCAAATTCACTATTATTTAAAAATTCATTGATATGATCAAAATAACGTGGCTCTGCTTCAATTACTTGATCAGGTAATTCAGGTAAAAGCTGTTTTAAGAAAGCATTGATGTCGAAATTTTCAAATTTAGCTTCAAAATCTGCCAATTTAACTGGATTATAGACAGCTGCATAGTCAGCCCATTCTTCAGTCGACTTTAAAACTTTGGCAAGTTTTTTATCAAATTCAATACCCTTACTTGCCCAAGTCTTTGCTTGTTCTTCCTCTACTCCAGCCATTACAAGTAACTTAACTGTTTGCTTTTCCAAAGTAGAAAGCAATTTTTCAGCATCATCACTTTGATATGCAGTAGTATCTGGCAAAAATGTACCTGGTCCTTCTGCATATAAGGCATTATGATCAGTATCCTTCATATCTTCCATTACAAAAATATTGAATGGTAAGTCATATCCTTTTGCAAACAAGTCAGCAGCTTGTTTATTAAATTCTTCAAAACTACTCAAAGAAGTTAATTTTTCTAAATCAGCTTTGATTGGCTCTGCCTGTTCTTTATTTCTTTTATCAAAATCAATTGCTAATTTATAAAGATTAATTGCTTTTGCAAAATTAGGTATAGTAGGAATCTTCTTTTTCCCGTCAGCAAAATCCTTCATCAATTGATCTTCAATCCGCATATCTAAAATCAAGTTAATTCCGGTTGAAGTTCTGTCAGCTGGAATTTTTGCTTTTGAAAGCCATTCTGAGTTAACTGCCAAGTAAAGATTATCTTGTGGTCTAGTATTAATATCAGGCTTAGTTAAATCACCTGCACCACCGCGAACGCTAAAGTATTTTCTCATTTAATTACCTTCCATTTAATCGTAATATTAATTAAATGATATCATGATTAAATTAAATTTAAAATATCGTCCTAAAATAAACCGTACGTATCTCTCCGTACGGTTTATTTTTTAATCTACTGATTTCAATGCTTCTAGCATATTAACTTCTTTAATCTTACGATTTACGAAAATTGCCATAATACCTGTAATGACTAAGGGAATTAAAGCTGACAATAAATAATTACTAAACAAAATTCCAGGTCTAAACATTGCATTTAGGGGAGCTAAATTGTCAATAATAAAGCCGTGTAGCCAATTACCAACTAAAAATCCAATTAAAATACCAAAAATTGATAAAATAATCGTCTCTCGATAAATATATAAGCTGGCCTCATTATTGTAAAAACCTAATACTTTTAAGGTTGCAATTTCTCTCATTCGCTCTTCTAAATTGGTTGTCGTTAAAGTAAAAATCACCACCACTGCTAATAGTGCAGCTAGCCCAATCAATAGAAATATTACTTTATTCATACTTTGGATCAAACTATCGATAATTTGTTGATTATTAGTATTTAAATTAATTGCACTAACTGCTCCAGTTTTCATCAAAGAATTCGCAAAGGAATTAGTTTGTTTTTTATTATTTAACTCAATTAATTGGGCATTTGAATTTACTTTTTTATTAAAGTACTTTTGATAAACATTCGAATTCATTAGGACATAGTGTCCCATATACATTTCACAGATATTACTAATAGGTAATTCTACTTTTTTGCCATTAGTAGTTACTAAACTTAACTCATCCCCAATACTTAAATTCAGTAACTTAGCCAATTTTTCTGAAATAACTATTCCCCGACTATTTAAGTTGATTTTTTGACCAGAGGATCTATTTCTCAAACTAATATATTTGCTAATCTCACTACTCTTTTCTGGAACAATTATCGAAAGATCCTGATTAGTACCGGCAATTTTTTTCGAGACATTTTCAAAATATACCGGCAAATATTTATTTACCTGACTAGAGGAAAGCTTTTGATTTAATTTAGTGCTTTGTTCGCTAGACAGAGAATTTTTATCAATCGCAATTAGATCATACTTAATAATCTCACTGTATTGTTTTTGTCCAATACGCGCTAGTGAATCACGAATCCCAGATCCCATCATTAATAGGCCAGTGCATCCCGCAATACCTAGAATAGTCATAATCATTTTTACTTTATAGCGAAAAATATTTCTCAAAGTAACTTTATAATTAAAACTTAAATGTTGCCAAAAAGGTTTAATTTTTTCTAGTAAAATCCGCGAACCATTTTTCGGCGGCTTAGGTAACAATAATTCACTTGTCTTTGCCCGCAAAACAATAAACAATTGAATTACCGCAGCCCCCGTAGTACAGAGAATAGAAATTAAGAAGGTTAAGAATAAGTATTTCCATGAAAAACCGCTCTGAAAATTTGTTAATGTCAGGTTTGCTGTATAGGCATTAAAAATTATTCGTGGCAGAATCCAGTACCCACCTATTGCTCCAATGAATACACCTGTTAAAGCAGCAGTTAAGCTGTAGATAACAAATTTTAGACTTGTATCTAATTTACTGTAACCCAAGGCTCTTAAGACACCAATATTTTGTCGTTCTTCATCAATAAAACGAGTCATCGTTGAAAAACTCACTAAAGCTGCTACTGCAAATAGAAAGACTGGAAATATATTAGTGATTAATTCAATTTTTTCTGAATTAGACTGATAAGTATCGTATCCTGAATCATTTTTACGATCATTAACATAATATGAAATGCTGCCTAACTGCTTAATTTCTTGCTCCTGTTCATTCAGTTTCTTTTGCTGCTTTTCTAATTTTTCTTTTTCCTTAGTTATCTCTAAGCCATTATTTTCAGCTAACTGAATCTGCTTTTTAGCCTGCTTAATTTGTTTCTGGGCGTCCTTAAAATTATTATCAACTTCTGTTTTTTTCAACTTACTATTCTGCGCCAAAGAATTAGTAAGTCTTTCTTTTTTATTATCGATAAATTTTTGATAAGTACTAGAATACGGATCTAGCTTTTTAGTTTTATTGAATCGAATTCGGGCAATACTATAACTTTGAGCCTTAAAGGCACTTTTCTTAACTATAGCAACTCCAGAAAGTTGACCAGTTCCAACATTAGTCTGCCCAAGATTACTTTTATCGGTATATTCACTTGGCCGTATAAAGCCAACAATTTTAAACCTACTATTTTTTAGATTAGAATGTTCATTTAAAGTAATCCATTCCCCGATATGATATTTATTTCTAAGTAAATAACTAAGGACAATTTGATTATCTTTCTTCGGAAAGTTTCCACTAATTAATTGACTAGTAGAAATATTTTTACTCTCTGATAAAACACGCAGACTAGTCTTTGAATTATTGATAGTTGTATCCTGTAAATATCCAAAGTCAATAGTAGCTTTTTTTGCCTGGTTCTTAATAGTTTGTGTATCGTTTTTATCTAACCCATAGTTTGAGCTAACTGTTAAATCTGCTAAATTTACATCTTGATAATAAGTCTGAGCAGTATTTCTCATATCTGGACCAGCCATTTTTAGTCCAATAAAAGCAAAAGCACTAACTGCCATTAGCAGTAGAATTCCGATGAAGCGGCCCCATGAATGATTAAGCGAGCTGAGAGCATCCTTCCATAAAATTCTTCTGTTCATCTCACTCACCTACCATTCAATTTGGGCAATATCTTGCGGAGAAGAATTATTTTCAATTTGCTTTACTTTTCCATCTTGAATCCTAATTACTTTATCAGCAATTGGAGCTAAAGCTGCATTATGAGTAACAATAACCACAGTAGAATTTTTCTTTAAACTTCGATCTTGTAAAATCTTCAGTACTTTTTTACCGGTCTGATAGTCTAAAGCCCCCGTTGGTTCATCGCAAAGTAATAGCGATGGATTTTTAGCAATGGCACGGGCTATTGCTACTCTTTGCTGCTCACCACCAGATAATTGGGACGGAAAATTGTTAATCCGCTTTTCAAGTCCCACTTCTTTCAAAGCAACTTCGGCATCAATTGGATTAGTAACCAATTCATTTGCAAGTTCAACATTTTCTTTCACTGTTAAGTTAGGAATTAAGTTATAAAATTGAAAGACAAATCCAATTTCATTTCTACGATACTTAGTTAATTCCTTAGCCGAATATTTAGCAATGTTATTACCATTAATAATAACTTCACCTTCAGTAACGTTTTCCATTCAGCCTAAGATATTTAATAATGTTGATTTCCCTGCTCCGGATGAACCTAAAATAATTACTAGCTCACCTTGCTTAATATCAAAACTAATATTCTTATTTGCCCAGACGACTGTACTACCTGAACCATATTTTTTCGAGCAATTCTTCAATTCAATAAAAGCCATTTTTTCATCCCCTATGTTTAATCTCTTCTAAGTATATTTTATGAAAAATTGACTATTTATATTAATAAAAAGCACCTTCTTCAATGAAAAAAGGTGCTTTTAATATAAAAAATTATTATAGATATTTGCTTCCCTCTTTAATCGAAAGAGGTGCCATATCAGAAACATGGTTTTCAATAAATTCTCTTACCCACTCAGGATTAGTCTTAGAATAATCACGTAATGCCCAACCAATTGCCTTATTAATAAAAAATTCCGAACTATTTAAGTTATTTTCTAGAATCTTTTCTAATAATTCAATATTCATCTTATCTTTACGTAAAAGTTGGTGCTCTATTGCTACCCTTCTTACCCAAAAATCATTATCTTTTGACCAGGTTAGCATTAAGTCATTTACTTTTTCATCCCTTAAGCCGATTTTACCAATTGGTTTTATCAAACTATCAATTGTATCCCACCATTGCTTTGATTTTATATAATTAAAAATCTGATCAATATCTTCAAAGGTTAAATACTTTTCTAATGAAATTAAATAGTCACAAACAAAATATTGGGCCTCTCGATGCGAATCAGACCAAGCTTGGTCAAGAAGCTTCCAATCAATTTTTTTATTTTTCTTCTCTGCTTTGATTAGATCATGGTAACTCTTGCGCCTTTCTGGCGATTTTAAACCGTAAAATTTAAATTTATTTCGTAAATACTTTTCCATTTGTTTTGCTAAATCTGGATTACTGTTTTCAATTAAATTTTGTTTTAATTCTTGATACTTATCTATTTCTTTCACTTCAGTTTCCTTACTTGTTAAAATACATGTAGTAATTACTAGAGGGAGAATAATCATGAAAATTTTAATTGTTATCGATGATTATTTCAATAAAAGCAATGGCATGTCAATCTCAACGCAGCGCTTTGTTCGCGAATTTAAAAAAATGGATCAAGATGTTCGTATCCTTTCTTCCATTGCAGGCGGAGAACCAGATTATCCTCTTCCAATAATGACCATCCCAGTTTTTAAAAATATTATTGCCAAAGAAGGTTTTCATTTTGCTAAACCTAAAAAAGAAATAATTAAAGAAGCTATTAGATGGGCAGATTTAGTCCACTTGGAAGACCCTTTCCCGGTTTGCTGGACTGCGGCTAAAATTGCCAAACAAATGAGAAAGCCAATTACAGGTACTTTTCATCTTTATCCTGAAAATCTGACTGCTTCAGTTCCAATTCTAGACCATGCTAGCATCAACTCTGCTTTTATGAGATTATTTCGTGATACTACTTTTAATTACTGTAGCTATTTACAATGTCCAACTTTGAAAGTTGAACAGCGTTTAAAAAAATATAACTTCAAATCCAAGTTAATAGTTATTTCTAATGGCATTAGTGACTATTATTTACAGAGTAATCAACGAACAACAACGACTGATCCCTTTACAATACTTTCAATCGGCCGTTTTTCAAATGAAAAGGATCAAAAGACCTTAATTAAAGCTATCGGACGTAGTAAATACAAAGATAGAATCAAATTAATTTTAGCTGGGAAAGGGCCATTAAAGAATGAATATATCTCCCTTTGTCAACGACTAAAGATTAATGCTCAGCTTGGCTTTTATTCTAGAAATGACTTAAAACAGATCATGGATCAATCCAATATTGTTGTTCATTGTGCTAACGTGGAAGTTGAAGGGATGGCTTGCATGGAAGCTTTTGCGACTGGGTGTGTACCCATAATTGCCCAAAGTCCTCTCTCTTCTACCAGTTCATATGCTTTAAGTCCTAACAATCTTTTTCCAGCTGGTAGCAGCGAAATTTTAGCTCAAAGAATTGATTATTGGATTAATCATCCTAAAGATTTAAAAATGATGAGTGCAAATTACCAAAATTATGCTAAATCTCTTACAGTTCAATTTTCTGCTAAAAAGCTCCTAACAATGATGAAAAACGCTCAAAAAAATTATCTTTCAAACTAATATTCAAACATAAAAATATGTGTTATTCTTATGTTAAATCTTTCACAAAAAGGAGGAAACTTTTTTAATGTCCATCAAGAAGTTAGAAAATAGCAGCGATCATGCAATGGTAGCTGAAGAAGTTAAAATTTTGACCAACTTACTTAACGAAAGTACACGTCAATTAAGTGGGGATGTGATTTTTAATAAAATTCAAGATTTAATTAAGATCTCTGCCCAAAAAGACTACGATGCTCTTGAAAAGCAAATTGCTAGCCTTACTAATCAAGAAATGATTGTCGTTGCACGTTATTTTGCAACTTTACCTTTATTAGTTAATATTTCTGAAGATGTAGAGTTAGCTAGTGAAGTTAACTTACTCAATAATACGGATCAAGACTATCTTGGTAAACTTGAAGATACGATTGACTTAGTTTCTCAAAAAGAAAATGCCAGTGAAATTCTTAAGCATGTTAATGTAGTTCCAGTTTTAACTGCTCACCCTACTCAAGTTCAAAGAAAAACTGTCCTTGAATTAACCGATCAAATCCATGGTCTATTACGTAGTTACCGTGAAGTTAAAAACGGAACTATTAACCAAGCTGAATGGACTGAAAAACTCCGCGCTTACATTGAGATTTTAATGCAAACCGATATTATTCGTAGCCACAAACTACAGGTTTCTAATGAAATTACAAACGTTTTAGCATACTATCCTAAGGCTTTGATTCCGGCTATTACTAAATTTACAGCTCGCTATCAAGAATTAGCTAAAAAACATAATTTAAATCTATCTGGTGCCACCCCAATTACCATGGGAATGTGGATCGGAGGCGATCGTGATGGAAATCCATACGTTACTGCCGAAACATTAAAGCTGAGTGCCACTTTGCAAAGCCAAGTAATTTTTGAATACTATATTAAACAGCTAAACAAGCTCTACCGCACGATCTCAATGTCTACTTCTTATATGAAGCCTTCATCCGCTGTTGAAAAATTATCAGAGCTCTCAAATGATGATTCCCCATTCAGAACAAATGAACCATATCGTCGGGCTTTCTACTATATTGAGAGCCGTTTACTTCATACTGAATATACTCTTTTAGGAACAGCTGATAAAAATAGTTTTGTTAAAAAACGCGATCTGGAAAACTTAGACAAAATTCCTGTTTACAAGAATCCACAAGATTTTAAAGCTGATTTAATTACAATTAAAGAATCGCTCGAAGAAGATCATGACCAAGCTGTAGTTAGAATTTTCTTTACTGAGCTATTAGAAGCAATTGATATCTTTGGTTTCCATTTGGCAACAATTGATATGCGTCAAGATTCTAGTGTAAACGAAGCTTGTGTTGCTGAATTACTCAAGAGTGCCGGAATTTGTGATGATTATAGTGACTTACCAGAAAAAGATAAGGTTAAAGTTTTACTTAATGAGTTAAACAATGATCCACGTAATCTTCACGCTAACAACAAGCCAAAATCTGAATTGCTCCAAAAGGAATTAAATATCTACAAGACTGCTCGTCAACTCAAGGATTGTATTGGTGAAGATGTAATTAAACAACACATTATTTCTCATACTGAAAGTGTCTCTGATCTTCTTGAACAAGCAATCATGCTTAAAGAATACGATCTTTTAAATAATCAAGGAGCTCGCATTCAAGTTGTACCATTATTTGAAACAGTCGAAGACTTAGAAAACTCTCGTGAAATTATGAAAGAATTTCTAAATCTTGACATTGTTAAAAGATGGCTTGCTTCTCAAAATAATTACCAAGAAATTATGCTGGGCTACTCTGACTCAAATAAAGATGGTGGCTACTTAGCTTCTTGCTGGAATCTTTATAAGGCTCAGAAAGACTTAACTGCAATGGGCAAGAAATTGGGTGTTAACATTACTTTCATGCACGGCCGTGGGGGAACTGTGGGTCGTGGTGGTGGTCCTTCTTATGAAGCTATTACTGCTCAACCTTTTGGCTCAATTAATGACCGGATTCGAATGACTGAACAAGGTGAAATCATTCAAAACAAGTATGGTAATCAAGATACTGCTTACTACAATTTGGAAATGCTGGCCTCAGCTACTATCGACCGTATTGTTTCTAAACAAATTGTAAGTGAAGATGATATTGGCGGATTCCGTTCCTCAATGGATGAAATTGTTTTAGACAGTAATAAAGTTTACCGTAAGCTTGTTTTTGAAACACCAGCTTTTCTTGACTACTTCTTGCAAGCTACACCAATTAAGCAAATTTCCAACTTAAATATTGGTTCTCGTCCAGCAGCAAGAAAGAAGATTACTGATTTTTCAGGCTTAAGAGCTATTCCTTGGGTATTTTCATGGTCACAAAGTCGAATTATGTTCCCTGGTTGGTATGGTGTTGGTTCTGCCTTCAAGCACTTCATTGATGCCAATCCTAATAACCTCCACACCTTACAAAAAATGTATCAAGGATGGCCTTTCTTCCACTCCCTACTTTCAAATGTTGACATGGTTCTTTCCAAATCCAACATGGATATTGCTAAACAATATGCAGACCTCTGTGAAGATGAAGATACTAAAAAAGTCTTTGATACTATCTATCAAGAATGGAAACTTACTAAAGAAGTAATCCTTCAAATTGAAGGTAACAAAGAATTACTTGCAGATAACCCAAGTTTAAAGATGAGCTTAAATTACCGGATGCCATACTTCAATATTCTTAACTACATTCAAATTGAAATGATTAAACGAGACCGCGTCGATGAGATTGCCGGCGTTTATGAAAGTATTTTACCGATTACCATTAATGGGGTAACCTCTGGCTTACGTAATTCGGGATAGTTTTAATTTTTAAGGACAAAATATGAAAAAAGCACTATTAATTATTGACTACACTAATGACTTCATTGCAGACAATGGTTCTCTTACCTGTGGAAAGCCAGCTCAAGCTTTAGAAGATTATTTAATCGAATTAGCAAATAAATTTTATGATAATGGAGATTATGTAATTTTTCCAACTGATGGACATACCGGTGATACATTTAGTCCAGAATATAAGCTCTTTCCACCACATAATATTGTTGGTACACCAGGACAAGAGTTACACGGTAAGTTAAAAGATTGGTATGAAGCGCATAAGTCTAGTGACCGAGTATATAAATTTAACAAAAATCGCTATTCTTCTTTCCAAAATACTAATCTTGATAACTACTTACGCGAACGTAAAATTAACGACCTATGGTTAACGGGAGTATGTACAGACATTTGTGTTCTTCATACGGCTATGACTGCCTATAATTTAAACTATGATTTAACTATTCCAAGTAAAGGTGTTACTACCTTTACTGAACATGGTCAAGAATGGGCCTTGGATCATTTTAAAAATGCCTTAGGCGCAAAAGTAATAGAATAATAGAGCAAAAAAAACTGTATCATCTGATTTTTCAGAATGATACAGTTTTTTTTACTTTAATTTAATTAACTCGATACTATCAATACCATCGATTTCCTTAACATTAACTGCTACTTGTTCGCTCAAGGCTGTTGGAATATTCTTTCCGACAAAATCTGCCTTAATTGGTAACTCTCGATGTCCTCGATCTACCAAAACTGCAACTGCAATTGACTTTGGACGTCCAGTTGCAATCAAAGCATCCATCGCAGCCCGAATAGTTCTTCCGGTATAAAGGACATCATCTACTAATACAACATGTTTATTAGTAATATTCAAATTTTCTGGTTCTAAATTTGAAATCTTTTCTTGATTAATATCAACTCTACGATCATCTCGATAAGAGGTTATATCTAGTTCGCCTACTGGAATAATCTTCTTTTCAATTTCTTCAAGTCGATCCCCAATTCTACGTGCCAGATAGACCCCACGAGTTTTGATTCCAACTAAAACCAGCTCCTCTACTCCCTTATACCTTTCAATAATTTCATATGTAATCCTAACAACAGCTCGCTGCATTGCAGGCTTATCCCAAATTTCTTTTACCATTGTATCTTTTCCTCAAACCGGGATTATTTACTATTTTAAAGCGTCGGTCGCAAATGATCTATTTTCAAGAGATGTTAAGAGTGCGTCAGCTGTGTCCAGTGCTGTCAATAATGGGACATTCTGTTGTATAGCCATTTGTCTAATAATGAAGCCGTCAGAATTCTTTTCAATATCATGCCCCATGGTATTAATCACTAAATCAATTCTTCCCTCTCTTAATTCATTTAAGATGTTGTCATCTGCGTTTTTGTTTTCATGAACTTTAGTTACAAGATCAACATGTAACCCATCATTCTTTAAGAAGTCTGCTGTACCCTTAGTAGCAAAAATCCGATAACCAATTCTTGCAAATCTCTTTGCAATTGGAAGAATCTTTTCTTTATCCTTGTCTTCAATTGTTAACAAAACATTTCCATTTTCAGGTAACTGCATTTTAGCTCCGGCAAAAGCCTTATAAAGAGCTTTCGCAAAAGTATGGTCGCTTCCCATTACTTCACCTGTTGATTTCATTTCTGGCCCAAGATATGAGTCTACATCAGCTAACTTGCTAAAACTAAAAACGGGAGCCTTAACACTAATCATTTCTGGTTCAGGTGCTAGACCATCACTGTAGCCCTGCTGCGCTAGGCTTTCGCCCATAATTACCCGGGTGGCAACTTGTGCCATTTCAATTCCAGTTATCTTACTTAAAAATGGAACTGTTCTACTTGCACGAGGATTTACTTCAATTACATAAACTTCACCATTTCTCACAATAAATTGAATGTTCATAATTCCCACACAATTCAAAGTAAGAGCAAGCTTACGCGTAACATCCATAATCTTATCTTTAACTTCATCCGTAAAGTTCTGTGGTGGGTAAACCGCCATTGAATCTCCAGAGTGAACACCAGCATGTTCAATGTGTTCCATAATTCCGGGTAGTAAAACATCCTGCCCATCACAAATTGCATCGACATCACACTCACGACCGTCTAAATAGTCATCTACTAAAATTGGATGATCAGCTGCAATGTCTACGTGATCATGCAAGTATTCTTCAAGCTCACTCTTGTTGTAAACAATTTCCATTGCCTTTCCACCCAGCACATAACTTGGACGAACTAAAACCGGATACCCTAACTCTTCAGCTGCTTTAATGACGCCTTCATGTGTTGTTGCAGTTAAGCCCTTTGGTTGATTTAATTTAAGTTTCTTAATTATCTGATCGAATAGTTCACGATCTTCTGCACGGTTAAGATCTTTAACACTGGTTCCCAAGATTTTAATCCCGTGATCTTTCAACCCAGCAGCCAAATTAATTGAAGTCTGTCCTCCAAACTGGACAATTACACCTTCGGTCTTTTCCAAATCACAAACATTCAATACATCTTCTAAGGTTAATGGTTCAAAATATAATTTATCAGAAATTGAAAAGTCCGTTGAAACAGTTTCTGGATTCGAATTAATAACGATTGCTTCATAGCCCATCTTTTGAAGTGCTTTTACACAGTGAACAGTTGCATAATCAAACTCGACACCCTGTCCAATTCTAATTGGACCAGAACCAATAACAATTACTGATTTTTTACCAGACTTATGTGATTCATTTTCACCATCATAAGTTGAGTAAAAGTATGGCGTCTTTGATTCAAATTCTGCTGCGCAAGTATCAACCATCTTGTAGACTGGAATGATCCCATTCTTTTTACGCAAGTCTCTAACCTGATCAATACTTTCATTCCATAAAGTAGCAATGGTTGCATCACTAAAACCATATTTCTTAGCTAAACGTAAAGTTTCAAGATTATCTTTATTTTCTTGGATATTTTTCTCCATCTCCACCATGTGACTAACAATATCTAAGAAATAAAAGTTGATCTTGGTTAATTCATGAACATCTTCAAGACTATAACATCTGCGAAAGGCTTCTGCCAAATAAAAGAGCCGATCATCTTGTGCTTTAACTAGCTTTTGTTCTATCTCTTCATCACTTGCATGATGAGCTGTTTCAGAATAGAGATCTTTTTCGTCAATTTCAAGAGACCTTACCGCTTTTTGCATTGCCTCTTCAGCTGTTCGGCCAATTGCCATTACTTCACCCGTAGCCTTCATTTGGGTACTTAAAGTGCGATCGGCCTTAGAAAACTTATCAAATGGCCAGCGAGGAATTTTGCAGACGACATAATCTAATGCTGGTTCAAATTCTGCATAAGTTGTTCCAGTTACTGGATTTTTAATTTCATCTAATGTCATACCAATTGCAATTTTTGCAGCCATTTTTGCAATAGGATAACCGGTTGCTTTTGAAGCCAATGCACTTGATCTTGAAACTCGAGGATTCACTTCAATGACATCATAGTCAAAGCTATTAGGATCTAAGGCTAGCTGAACATTACAACCTCCCTCAATTTTAAGAGCCCTAATTAAACGTAAAGAGCAATCACGAAGCATTTGGTATTCTTTATCACTCAAGGTCTGACTAGGTGAAAAAACAATCGAATCCCCAGTGTGAATTCCAACCGGATCAAAATTCTCCATGCAACACACAATCATTGCATTATCATCATGATCACGCATTACTTCAAATTCAATTTCTTTATAGCCCGCAATTGATTTCTCAATTAAACATTCAGTAACAGGTGACAGTTCTAATCCGTTCTTGGCAATTTTTGCTAACTCTTCATGATTATTACAAATACCACCACCAGTTCCGCCCATAGTAAAGGCTGGACGAACGATAATTGGATAGCCAATTCTATCGCCAAACTCTAAAGCTTCTTCAACAGTATTAACAGTTGTTGATGGTGGAACGGGCTCACCCAATTCTTTACATAACTCTTTAAATTTCTCTCTATCTTCTGCTTGTTCAATCGAAGAAAGTCTTGTTCCTAATAATTCAATATTTAACTCATCCAAAATTCCTGTTTTAGCTAATGAAAGAGCCATATTTAATCCAACTTGCCCACCAAGCGTTGGTAAAATTGCATCAGGATACTCTTGTCTAATGATTCTTGAGATTGATTCCACAGTTAGGGGTTCAATATAAACCTTGTCTGCAATAGTAGTGTCAGTCATGATCGTAGCAGGGTTTGAATTAACTAATACTACTTCATAGCCTTCTTCGCGAAGAGCTAAGCAAGCCTGAGTTCCTGAATAATCAAATTCTGCAGCTTGACCAATAATAATTGGACCAGAACCAATTACCATAATCTTATGAATATCTGTTCTCTTAGGCATGACGCTCTTCTTCCTTTCTTTGGTCAATCATTGACATAAAATCATCAAACAATGAGTCTTCATCATGAGGGCCTGGGGTTGCATCAGGGTGAAATTGGACTGAAAAGGCAGGATATTTTTTATGACGTAATCCTTCAACTGTGCCATCATTTACTTCAACGTGAGTAATCATCAAATTTTCTTTATCAATAGATTTAGGATCTACCGCATAACCGTGATTTTGCGAAGTAAAACCAATATTACCAGTGGCAATTTCTCTTACCGGATGATTAAAGCCGCGGTGTCCAAACTTCATTTTGTAGGTACTAGCCCCATTTGCGAGAGCAAAGACTTGATGACCCATACAAATTCCAAATAGTGGAACATGTTTTTCAACTTCTTGTACCATTTTTGCAGCCGTAAGCATTTCTTCTGGATTTCCAGGCCCATTTGATAAAAGCACTCCGTCTGGATTAAGATTTAAAATTTCTTCGGCTGTTGCAGTGTAAGGTAAGACAATACAGTTACAGTCTCTCTCCGCTAATTCTCGTAAAATACTATGCTTAATACCAAAGTCAACAACAACTATATTTCTTTTCGAGCCAGGTACTGGATAAGAGTTCTTCGTTGAAACACGGCTGATTACACCTTGGGTAATGTTTCTTTGCTTTAATTCTTGAGCAATACTTGCTGCATTTTCTTTTGAATCAGTAATTTTTCCTTTTAGGGTACCGTGAATTCTTAATTTCTTAACCAATTCACGAGTATCGATTCCCTGCAGGCCAGGGATGCTCAATTGTTTTAAAAATTTTGGCAAGGTTGTTTGCATACGCCAATTGTCTGGGCGTCGCGCTACTTGGTGGCAAATTACACCCTTAATTTGTGGCTCAAGTGATTCATAATCTGCCAAAGTAATTCCATAGTTTCCAATTAAAGGATTAGTAAAAACTAAAATCTGATCGGCATAACTTTGGTCAGTAATTGCTTCTTGATAGCCCGTCATCCCTGTTGTAAAAACAACCTCACCGCTACTTTCACAATCAGCTCCAAAGCCTTCGCCTTCATAAATGCTACCATCTTCTAAAATTAAATAGCGTTTCATTTTGTTCCCCTTTGATATACAACTTTACCATCAACAAATGTCATCACTGTCTCGCCATATACTTTCTGACCAGTAAATGGTGTATTTACTCCTTTAGACTTAAAATCTTCTTCTTTAATTTCTTTTTGATGCTCAATATCAAAAATCGCAATATCTGCATTCTCACCAGGTGCAAGAAGACCTGCGCTTTTTATCCCAAATACTGTAGCCGGCTTATCAGTAAGAAGAGATAGTAATTGTTCAAGCGTGAAAACTTTCTCTTCCTTTACAAATTTAGTATAAAGAGTACTAAATGCTGTCTCACTTCCTGTAATTCCAAAAGCGGCTTCTCGCATACTACCTTGTTTTTCCGCTTTAGCATGGGGAGCATGATCAGTAGCAATTAAATCAATTGTTCCATCTAGCATCCCAACTAAAAGAGCTGCTTGATCTTCTTTACTTCTTAGTGGTGGATTCATTTTAAAGTAAGGATCGTCTTCTGGAATATCGCTATCCGTCAATAAAATATGGTGTGGTGCAACCTCACACGTTACCTTAATTCCTCGTGCTTTTGCTAAACGAACTAATTCTACACCGGTTTTTGTAGAAACATGACAAATATGGTAATGGACTCCTGTTTTTTGTGCTAAAAGGAGATCACGAGCAATTTGCGTAGTCTCAGCAAGTTCTGTAACTGGTGGTAAGTCTAATTTTTCAGCTGCTATTCCTTCATTAACAATTCCTTTATTAAAAAGTGAATCATCTTGGGCATGGGCTGCAATAATTAAGTTGTTTTCTTTAGCCTTTTGCATAGCTAGATACATTGTCTGCGCACTTTGAACTCCATGTCCGTCATTACTTAATGCAAATGCGCCTGCTTTCTTAAGTTCCGCATAGTCAGGAATAATATCAGTTGTTTCATCCTTAGTGACAGGACCATACTGGAGAATATGAACTAACCCCTTTTTTTGATTTTCTCTAACCATTTTCTCCATTAATTCAGCTGTATTAGGAACCGGAGTGACATTAGGCATGGCACCAACGGTTGTAAAACCCCCACGTGCTGCCGCTTGACTACCAGTTTTGATATCCTCCTTATAGGTTTGGCCAGGATCACGATAATGCACATGAACATCCACTAAGCCTGGGCTAACTATCATCCCGCTAGCATCAATTGTTTCTTCCCCTTCTAGGTCAGTTCCAATAGCCTTAATTTTTTGACCATCGATTAAAACATCAGCTTTGATTAGGTGGCCGTTTTGATACACAGTTCCATTTTTAATTACAGTAGTCATTACTTGAGTCCTCCTAATTTTCTTCCTCGTAAGACTGCTTCAATCATTGCCATTCTCATAAACACACCATTTTGCATTTGACGAGTAAACATACACTTGTCGCTTTCCACCAAATCTGCACTTAATTCAACATCGTGGTTAATTGGGCCTGGGTGCATAATAATTGCATTCGGCTTTAATGCTTGATAGCGCCCCTTATTAATTCCGTATTTTTCATGATATGCTTTTGCATCAAAATTCTTTTCATTAGGATCATCACTGTGTCTTTCGTGTTGAACTCTTAAGAGCATCATCACATCCATCTCGGGAATTAGCTTATCTAGTTCTTCATATTTTCCATACTTATCAAATTCCTTCGAGTACCAATATTCAGGTCCTGAAAAGTAAACTTCAGCTCCTAACCGGTGGAGTAATTCCATATTACTTTTAGCAACTCGTGAATTAGTAATATCGCCAACAATAGCTACTTTTAGACCTTTAAATTGCTTAAAATGTTCATGAATTGTCATCATGTCTAACAAACATTGACTTGGATGTTGTCCACTGCCATCTCCGGCATTAATTATTCCAATATCTAAATGTTGATGATTTTGAGGGCGGATTAAATTTTGATAGTATTCATTTTGTGAGTGACGAATTACTTCAATATTCACTCCCACAGCTTCCATAATCAGGGATGTATCATATAATGTTTCTCCCTTATTAACTGAAGAATGAGCAGGATCAAATGGGATTACGGTTAAACCTAATTTTCTTTCAGCCATTTCAAAACTAGTATGCGTTCTACTTGAATCTTCAAAAAACATATTAGTAATACAGATGGGCTCTGTTAGATTAGGCGTCGCTCCGCCATTTTTAAAATATTCTGCTCGATTAATTAAAGCTTCAACTTCTTCAACACTCAGATTTTCTACACTAACAAAATGTGGTAAACTAACAAGATTTAAATTTTCCATTTTTTATTCTTTCTAAAGCAAAAAGGCCTGAAGCATTTAATTACTCCAGGCCTATTTTTCATATTCTTGTATACGAAAAATATAGCAACCCTTCTGGCCCTCTCTGGAGTCAATTAAATGGTTGACTATTAAATCAATATTTCTCAACTATTTTGATAGAGATTTCAGTTCAACTGAATCCTTACCATCTTTTTCTACCATGTTAACAGCAACTTGTTCGTTAGCTGCAGTTGGGATGTTCTTACCAACAAAGTCAGCTCTAATTGGTAATTCGCGGTGACCACGATCTACCAAAACTGCAACTTTAATTGAACTAGGGCGTCCATCATCCATCAAAGCATCCATTGCTGCTCTAATTGTTCGACCAGTATAAATTACATCGTCAATCAAAATTACTTTCTTATCGGTAATATCAACATCAATTTGGTTAGAGTTGACTATTGGATCTTGTTTTAATGAAGCATCATGACGATCATCACGATAAAGCGTAATATCTAACTCATCGATTGGCACATCGACATTTTCTAATTTTTGAATTCGGTCATGAATTCTCTTAGCTAAGTAAACTCCTCTTGTCTTGATTCCAATTAAAACAAGATTATCAGTACCCTTATTTTGCTCAATAATTTCATAAGTAATTCGAGTTAATGCACGCTTCATTGCGAGTGCATCCCAAATTTTCTTTGCCATATTTTTCCTCCTGATTTTGCCCATAAAAAAGCTCCTAGTTCTTGAGACTAGGAGCTTATAGTAAAGTCATACTTATTTAAGCCTGCCTTGCTAGCCTCACGGGACTAATTTTAAAGGACATTTATTGTTTTAAAATTACTGTACTTCATGATTTTTGTCAAGTCATTTAATTAAAATTGACTTTATTCACCAATTGATTAATATCTGTAATCCCTAACTTTTCTAATTCCTTTGGTAAGTCATCAGCAATATGCTTTGAAGCAAGACTATCCTTAAAATGAGCCGTTCCAACAGCAACTGCATTAGCACCAGCTAAGATAAATTCAATTACATCTTTAGCAGAACTGATTCCACCCATCCCAATAATCGGTAAAGTTGTACTTTCTCGAACTTGGTGAACCATTCTAATAGCAATTGGTTTTACGGCTTCTCCCGAAAGACCACCAATATTGTGACCTAAAACAGGCTTTCTAGTTTCAACATCAATCTCCATTCCCAAAAGAGTATTGATTAAGGATAATCCATCTGCGCCACCATTTTCAGCTGCTTTCGCAATCTGCGTAATATCAGTGACATTAGGGGTTAATTTTACATAAATTGGAATTTTTACGACTGACTTAATTTTTTTAGTCAATTCTTCCACTACATCAGGATGAACGCCAAAGCTCATTCCGCCCTGATTCACATTCGGACAAGAAACATTAATCTCTAAGGCATTTACTAGTCCAGAATCAGATAGCTTCTTAGCTACTTCAAGATATCCTGCTTCATCTTCTCCACCAACGCTAGCCATAATTGGCAAGTCAGGATATTCATTACGCAACGGAGTTAATTTATCTTTGATCACCGCATCCACACCGGGATTAGTTAATCCAACTGAATTCAAAACTCCAGTATTTAAAACAGCTATTTTGGGTTGCGGATTACCTGTTGTACTATGAGGAGTAGTCGTCTTTATTACCATTGCTCCCAAATCATTTAAATCAAATTTCTTGGCTGCCGGTACATCCCCAAAACCAAAGGTACCACTTGCTGGCATAATTGGATTTTTTAAATCTAATCCTGGTAATTTTACGTGTGTATTAATCATATTTTCCTCCAAAATGAATGCTCTCTGTCATTCAATTATTTTTCAAGAATTGATTGTACACGCTTTTTTATTTTTTTCAAAGTCAAAAATTTTATTTGTAATTCTTTCTCGAAGATGCTAAACTTCATTTTGATTAAACTTTAAACGGTACAGAGAGACCGCAAGTTAGAATTATTGGCTTAAATTATCTGGGAAAGTCTATACCTAGTGTCTCTCTGCGCTCGGTGTAGACTTTTTTTATGGAGGAAAAATGAGTAGACCTGTTATCGTTGCCTTAGATTTAGACAATGAAAAGAAATTAAATGAACTATTACCGAAACTAGGTAAACCTGAAAATGTTTTTATTAAGATCGGGATGGAACTCTTCTTTAACGAAGGCCCTAAAATCGTAAAACAATTATCAGAACAGGGTTATCAAATCTTTTTAGACTTAAAAATGAACGATATTCCTAATACAGTCTATAACGGTGCAAAGGCATTAGCTCGTTTGGGTATTACCTACACCACGGTTCACGCACTTGGTGGCAGTCAAATGATTAAGGCAGCAAAAGATGGGTTAATTGCGGGAACTCCGATTGATAAAAATGTTCCCGAATTACTAGCTGTAACTGAATTAACTTCTATTTCAGACGAAATTCTATATTATGAGCAAAATTGCAATTTATCGATGAATGATCAAGTATTAAGCTTAGCTACAACAGCTAAAAAAGCAGGTGCAGACGGTGTGATTTGTTCTCCACTCGAAGTTAAAAATTTACGTCAAAAAGTTGGAGAAGACTTTTTGTACGTAACTCCTGGAATTAGACCAGCTGGTAATGCTAAAGATGACCAATCACGCGTAGCTACTCCACTTCAAGCAAAAGAATGGGGTTCAACAGCAATTGTTGTTGGTCGGCCAATTACTTTAGCCACTGATCCAGAAGCCGCATATGAAGCAATTAAAAAGGAGTTCAACTAACATGCATAAAGATCAAATTATTAGTCAATTAATCAAAGAAAAAATTATTACTATTTCTCCTGACAAACCTTTCACTTATGCAAGTGGAATGCTTTCACCAATCTATACCGATCTTCGGCTAACTGTTTCTTACCCAGACCTGCGTGATATGATTGCTAGTGATCTATCCAACCTAATTGCGGCAGAATTTCCTCAAGCAACTATTATTGGCGGAGTTGCAACTGCTGGTATTCCTCATGCTGCTTTAGTTGCCGAAAAATTACATTTACCAATGATTTATGTTCGTCCAAAACCTAAAGATCACGGTAAAGGCCGTCAAATTGAAGGTCGTTTTTCAGAAAATGATCAAATTGTCTTAATTGACGATCTAATTACCACTGGTGGATCAGTTTTAAACGCAGTTAAAGCTACTGAAAAAGATGGCGGAAAAGTAGCTGGGGTTGCTTCAATCTTCACTTATTATTTGCCAGATGCAAAAGAAAACTTTAAAGAGGCAAATGTAAAATATACTCCCCTTCTTTCTTATCCTGAATTACTTAAAAAAGAAAATGAATCCGGTCATATTACCAGTGACCAATATGATATTTTAAAAACCTGGCATGAAGATCCATGGGCTTGGGGTAAAAAATTTAACAGTTAAATCTAAATAAGATTATCATCATATAGTTAATTTAAAAAGAGTTAATTTAAAAAGAGACTGATTTTTTATTTTCAGTCTCTTTATTTATTTCCAGCTATTTTATTAATAAAATTTTCTTTAATTTCAAACTGGCTACAAATATTTATCAATACTGCAAGTTACTTAATCGCCTTATTTACCATGTGGTAGACTTAAGGAGAGTAAGTGATTTTCTTTTTTATTAGCAATTCGTTAATAAAAAATACAACATTTATCTATATAATGAAATTACAATTGGCAGAAAGGATGGATGAAATATGGATACAAATAATATTTTGTCTTACATAAAATGGCGTGGCGATATTTCCCTTTCTGTACGACCCTTTGACGAAGTTGATGCATTAGTAATTGCCACGTTTTCTTATATTCATCTTGATGGAATTGTCCCTGATTCTAATAAAGAAATTTCAATAAAAGAAGCCGCTGAGAAATATTTTAATTCTTCAAATCAACATCTCGACCATTATAAGTATCAATATCTACTAAAATTAATGGCAAATTCTGTTCGTTTTGGGGATGCAAAATTATCTTACTTTGTGGATGTTCTTACTGATCGGATACAATTTTCTGCAATCAAAATTAGTCTTGATAATGATACTAATTTTATTTCCTTTCGAGGAACAGATGACAGCTTAGTTGGCTGGAAAGAAGATTTTGAAATTAGTTTTAGAACAACCGGTGCACAAAAATATGCCCTAAAGTATCTGACAAATATTTTAAAGACTACCAAGCAAGTCTACAGTTTAGCTGGTCACTCCAAAGGCGGTAATCTTGCTGAATATGCAGCAGTTAACCTACCTGATGACTTAAAAAATCAGATCAAGACTATTTACACTTTTGATAGTCCGGGGCTTAGTACTCAAGTTGATGGGGTAACTGATAAACTAAAACGTTATGTGCCTGAATTTAGTATCATTGGCCGGCTTTTTGAGCCAGAAAACATTACCCCAACAATTTTAGTTAGTGATCGGCCAAAACTAGCTCAACATGATCCAATGAGCTGGGAAGTATCGGGTTCTCACTTTATTACTAGAGCTCATCGCAATCCAACTTCTAAAATATATAATCAAATCATAAATCAATGGATTGGTGAAGCAAATCTTCAAGAACGTGAAGCCCTAACAAATGATCTATTTAATGCTTTTGCAGCTAGTGGAGCAACCAAAATTACAGAACTTAATAAAAATGGTTTTGGTGGTTTTGGCGCTATTCTTTTCTCTCTTACTAATTCATCTAGAAGAACGCGATTTGTTCTCGGAAGTTTATGGGAAACCATCTGGCGCAGTATGAAAGCAACTCATCTAGAGAAATTATTTATAAATCCCAATTCAATTATTGGATGGGTATTAATTATTCTTGGTATTGTAAACCTGATGATTCCTGATTATGCCTATCGAGCATTTGGAGGAATAGTTGGCGTCTTTTGTATTGGATGGAGTGGTTATCATATTGTTACAGCTGCTAACTCCCATTTAGTGCCCAAGTCAAAGCAATTCTTTATTATTACTTATCTCATTGTTTTTGGCTTAGCTGTTGCAATTATTTCTAATAACCGTTTATTGGCTTTCTTAGCTCACTATGTTCTAGGGATCTTCTTGATCGGTTTTGCATATGTCAGATTACGTAATGTAATCGTTAAAAATAAGAAAAATGGAATTTTCAAAAATATCATTGATGTGGTTGAAAGTTTAATTGCTTTCGCAGCTGGCATTATTGTAATTGTCAATCCTAACTACTTCAGTCGCCAAGCAGTCATTATTTTAGGAATTTTACTGATTATTTATGGCCTCTTCCAATTAATAATGGAATTATTTAAACAAAGAAAATCAAAGATTCCGCCTAAACATCGTTAACAAATTAAATAAGGCTTTTGGAACTTAATCCAAAAGCCTTATTATTTGCTTATAAAATTTTTTCAATTGCCTCGGCTACACCATCATGATCACAATCACTTGTTACTCTTTGAGCTGCTTCTTTCACAGCAGGCATTGCATTACCCATTGCTACACCAATACCTGCAAGTTTAATCATGCTTAGATCATTTTCTTCATCTCCAATAGCCATCAAATTCTCACTACTTAAATTCAATTTGTGACAAAGAAATTTTAAAGCATTTCCTTTAGAAACACCTTTAGGATTGGCTTCATAATAAAATGGTGCTGTTTTAGTAAAAGTAATTTTATCATCTAGATGGGCAAAAGGCTTATGATCAGCAATTTTTTGATCTAACAAATCTTTCTCATCTACATACATGCACTTAATAATTGGAATATCCTTCATTTCAGCTGGTGTACGATACGAAATACCTAAATTAACTAAGTTCGCCTCATATAAAGTGTAGTCGCCAATATCTCGATCTGCGGTATAAATTCTATCTGGTGCTGATGCATGGAAGTGTAAACCTAATTTTAAGGAAATTGTCTCTAAATCTAGATAATTGTCATAGGTTAATTTTTTCTCAAATAAGACATTTCCCGCAGTTGTTTCTACTACTCCGCCTCCAAAACAAACGACGTATTGATCTTCTTGATCATTTAAACCTAACTCAGTCAGAATCTTTTCTACTCCGCTCAATGGTCGACCTGTAGCAATAACAATTTTTATCCCTGCACTTTTTGCTTTTAAAATTGCATTTCTTACTTTTGGAGTCAGTTCTTTTTTAGAATTTAATAATGTACCATCAACATCAATTGCGATTATTTTTATATTTTTCATCTTATAATTTGCCTCAATATTGCTAATCCTACAACTCCTAATCCAATGCATCCCACAACGCTTAATTGCAAGCGCCAAGTAATTGTTAAGTAGGCAATAAATTCACGTACAAAGGCATTTAAGGTAAAGTACCACTTTGTTTTTGCACCATAACCTATACACTGTAGGCCTAATCTTTTTGCTAAAACTAGGGCACGATATACATGGTAAGAATTAGTTACGATGGCAAAACGAGAATCTGGTTTCATCAATCTATGTGAAAAAATCAAATTTTCTCTGGTTGTCTTTGACTTATCTTCAACAATAATATCTTGCTTCGAAATACCTTTTTCTTCGGCATATTTTGCCATTGCCACTGCTTCAGGAATTTCTTCACCTGGTCCTTGTCCACCTGACATAATGATTTTTGAGCCAGGATTACGACGATATACCTCTATTCCGCGATTGATTCTTGCAGCAAGAAGTGGTGTTACCTTTTTTCCCATTAAACCTGCTCCAAGTACAACCACGTAGTCCAACTTCTTAGTCTTAATATTCACTAGATTAATCCAAGAAGTTAAAGTATACATCATCATAATAAAAATTAGATAAATTATTACGAGGTTAATAAACAAATATATGTAAGTTCCAAAATTATTATGGGTTAATTTTCCGACTAATGGAAAGAGAAATAAGTAAGCAATAATTCCGATACCCATTGCTAACGATAAGAAGTTGGTCCAGCGATTACCTTCGCGAATTAAAATCTTAATCCCATCGTAAATAAACATAATGATCAAAGTCGCAATAAAGGCCACAACGGAAAACATTATTGCCAGTAAAATTAGCACAAAAATAAGCAAAATAACTTGATGAGTAATAGGAAAAACTTCAGCAGCAATTAGTAAACTAACAGCTGTGAATAAGCCAAAAGTAATTATTGTCCATACTAAAGTCATTCCTGACCATAAACTCCGCCTCTCGTGGGTTAAAACCCAGAGAAATGTTCCTAATGCCAGTAAAAATAAAACTAATACAATTGAAAATGATAAGATCACTTATCATTTCACCACCTTAATCTATTGCACACATTCCTTGTGTTTAGTCTTTTCTTAAATTATACAAAAATAATTGTCTTCATGTTTTTGATTCAGTATAATTAAGAAAATATTTTTAGGAGGACAAAGAAATGGCAGACCAAATTTTAGTAACAACTACTGAAAATATTCCGGGCAGAAAATATGAAATTATCGGTGAAGTTTTTGGTGTTACAACTCAATCAAAAAATGCAATTCGAGATTTTGGTGCTGGCTTAAAAAGTATTGTCGGTGGTGAAATTAAGGCTTATACCTCAATGTTAACTGAATCAAGAGATCAATCAATTGATCGTCTTCGACAAAATGCTTCCAAAATGGGTGCTGATGCCGTAGTTATGATGCGTTTTGATTCAGGCTCAATTGCTGGCGATATGCAATCTGTCGTTGCTTACGGAACCGCCGTTAAATTTATTGATTAATCTAAAAAAACTGGCTTCTCAGCCAGTTTTTTATGGCTGTATAATTTTTCCTGTTGATGAATATCTATGATATTCTATCGACAGGATTT
>CAJUTO010000010.1 GCA_910589675.1 uncultured Lactobacillus sp.
CGTACGGTGCAATGAGAGGGGCAAACTAGAAAAGTTTCCTCTACTCTATTCTTTTTTCTAAAATATCTTTTTCATTGGGAGTGACTTCGATTGAATTCTGACCAGTATAAATGACAAAACCTGGCTTAGCTCCATTAGGCTTTTTAATTCTTTTAACTTGCACATAATCAACTGGGACGTGACTAGAATTCTTTCCTTTAGAGAAATAGGCAGCAATTTCAGCTGCTTCTTTGATATCTTCATCACTTGGGGTACTATCTTGTAAAATGACATGAGAACCGGGCATATTTTTAACGTGGAACCAGTAATCACGTTTATCCGCCTTCTTTAAAGTTAGCCAATCATTTTGATAATTATTTTTACCAACTAATACTTTTTTACCATCACTTAGTTTAAAAGTATTCAAATTTTTTTCACTAATCTTTTTCTTCCGATGACGATTATGATTTTGCTCTTTTAGATAGCCTTGATTAATTAATTCATCGCTAATTGCATCAATATCTTGTGGATCCGCATTATCAATTGCAGTTTGGATAGAATCAAAGTAATCTAAGTTCTCATTTGCTAATTTAATTTGTTCATTAACATGTTTAATTGAATTACGTAATTTTTGATAACGAGTAAAGTATTTTTGGGCATTTCTAGCAGGTGAAAGTGCGGGATCAAGTTTTATTTTTAAGGGCTTATTATTTTCATAATAATTTGGTAGATCAATACTTGTCATCCCAGCCTTTACTTCATGAAGATAAGCATTAAGTAATTCACCCTTAATTCGATATTCTTCAGAATTCTCGGCTTGATCTAATTGCTTACGTAACTTAATAATCTTCTTTTTAAGTTTTTTAAGCTCATTATTAACAATATTTTCAATTCTTTTAGATTTTTGCTTTACCCATTCACGATTAGCCTGATCACGATAAAACTCGTCTAATGTTTTATTGACATCGTCATTAGAATAAATCAAATTTAATTCTAGATGATATGGTAGGTAAGTATATACACGATCCTTATGCTTAATGGTCTGTAGCACATATCCTTTTGGCCTATTAAATTGATTAAAAAATGTCTGTAAAGAACTATATGAAAAATCGTCTTCTAAGTAACCAGTAAATTCTTTTTTATCGTCTCCGTCTAAACCATTAAATTGTCTTACAAAATCTGCTGGTTCAGGATACTTTTCCTTTAAGTCATTGAAGTTGTCAGCACAAAGATCAAAGCCATTGATTCCTGGAAGAAGAGGAGGCAGTTCATAAGGTGCATGTGGAAGTAATAAGCGTGCGCGGTTTTCATCAGGATTGATTCTTTTAAGCAAATCAATAATTTTATTATTATCCGCATTATATAAAATCACATTACTATGTCGTCCCATCAATTCTACCGATAAAATAAGCTGCATTTCATCTCCTAATTCATTTCGATTAGAAAAATGAAAGTTAACTATTCTCTCAACACCGATTTGTTCGATTTTTTGAAGAACTGATCCTTCTAAATATTTCCGCAAAACCATAACAAAAGTAGGAGCAACGTCAGGATTTGCAATTGTATCATTTGTAATATAAAAGCGTGGATTTTGAGCATTAGCAGAAATCAGCAAACGCTGATTCTTACGATCTTTCCTGAAATTTAAAACTAAATCTTGTTCAAATGGTTGGTATATTTTAGTAAGTTTTCCTCCAACCAGAGTAGGGGAGAGATCTTGCAGAAGACTATGAATAAATAAACCATCAAAAGCCATAAATATCCTCCTTTAAAACAGTATATTTAATTATACTCTTTAATCTCTTGAATTTCCTTGATAAATATATATGTGATTTTTTCACTAATATTGTTAATTTTTCACGAATCTTGTGAAAAATTAAATTATGTCTTAGAATTATTGTTGATTAGAAAAATGGGAAAATTAAGTATAGGTGGTAAATAAAATGAATGTCTTAATATTTAATAGCGTTAGTGAGAATATTAAGCGAGTGATTAATAAAAAGTGTGGATTAAACCTCTCTCAAACTCGCTTATTACTATTCTTTGATCATCATCAGAACGAGACTTTGACGATGGGAGAATTAGCACAGGCATTAAGTATATCTCTTTCGACCCTAAGTAGACAAATCAAGCAGAAAAAAACTGCTTCTTTAATTAAAGTAGAACGTTCAAAGAAGGATTCTAGCAAATCTTTAAATTTAAACAATGAAGGATTAGCTAAAGCCCAAGAATTAAAAAAAGTTCTTTCTCAAATTGAAGCACAAATTTTTTCTAGTTGGAGTGAAGAAAAAATACAGGATTTTGATAGTAAATTACAAATTATTGTTAATAACCTTGTAACAGATGAAGTATAAATCATCGATTATGTTTAAAAAACGTTGGATTTTATGATATAATTTCATTTTGATAAGTAGTATTGCAGCATGCAACTTAATGCTGCCATTTTAATTTTAAGGTAGGTTTTCACACGTGAAGATAGCACTCATTACAGATAGTACTAGTGATATAAGCCCAGAAGAAGCCAAGGCCAATGATATTACAGTAGTACCTATTCCGGTTATTATTGGAGATAAGCAATACATGGATGGGGTAGATATTACTGCAGAGAAGCTTTTTGAGCTAGAACGCGATGGAGCACCTTTTCCTAAGACTTCGCAGCCTAGTCCGGGTACTATGCTTGAATTATGCCAAAAATTGAAAAATGAAGGTTATGAAGCTATTATTGCTATTCCCTTAACATCTGGTATTTCTGGCTTTTATAACAGTTTAGTTACTTTAGCTCATAATCATCCTGAATTTAATCTTTATCCTTATGATCCAGCAATGACCGTTCGTTCAATGGGAAATCTAGTGCTAGCAGCTGCTAAAATGATTAAAAATGGTTGGGAACCTAAAGAAATTCTATCTAAGTTAGACGAAATTAGAGATACAATTGATGTTCTTTTCGTTGTAGATGATTTAAATAACTTAGTGCGCGGCGGCCGTTTGAGTAATGCGAGTGCTTTTATTGGTACCATGCTTCAAATTAAGCCACTTTTAACATTTAAAAAGGATGATTATCAAATCGTAAGTTTTGATAAAGTTCGTTCCATGAAGAGAGCTGTTAAGAAGGCTGAAAATATCACTATTGAGCGAATTAATAATTCGCCTATTAAGGATAAATTGTCATTAGCAGTTTATAATTCTAATGATTTAGAGCAGGCTACTAAGGTTAAAAATGATTTTCAAGCTGCTTTCCCTAATATGACCATTAAAATGTTCAATTTTAGTTCCGTAATTGCTACCTATTTAGGAGAAAAATCTCTTGGTATTACTTGGATGGCAGACATAGATAAAATGGACTTTAGTAAAAAATAATCATATCAAAAATAGGAGAGCTAAAGTTGCTTTCCTATTTTTTTAATAAAGTAAATTACATGAACTTAAAACGAGAGTGATTAAATGAAAAATAAGTTTTTAAAAATATTAGGACTAGTCGCTGGTATTGGTCTAGGACTGGTAATCGTTTTTCAAGTTATATTAGCTATGAACACAAGTGCTATTAAAAGTAGTAGTCCTACCGCTGTTAATTCTGCTACAAGTAATAGTAGTGACAAAGAAATTATTGCAGAAGCACTCAATACCGATTTCAAAAGCTATAAATTTAATGTAAAGAATTCACCCGGAATTCAAGCTACAAGAACTTGGACTGGGGAATATCAAAATGATCCACTTAAGGCACAAGCTAAAGTTGATAAGACATCTATGTGGCTAAATGAAGACAAAGTATATCAAAAAATGTGGGATAATACTGGTAGTCCAAAGTGGAAAGCTTCTTCTACTATGACTCCTAATAAAGTAGTTAGCCAATTCGACCCAGCAATTATTTTAAGCGGAAGTAAAGCAATTAAAGGTGATATGAAACTTAAGAAATCTGGCTCTATCTATCGCGTTAGCTACAGTGGTAATAATCTAAAGTTCTGGAATAAGACCCACAGTAAGCTAATTAAAAAGCTTAAAGGTAATGCATCTGGATTAGATAATGAGGGAGCACTTAAAAGGTTAAAGGTTGAATATACCTTAAAAGAAAAGGGCGGCCACTTAGTCTTGACGAGCTTTTCATTCTACTTGCGTTTTGCTTATGCTGGATACGATATTTCTCAAGAGGGGACATATACAGAAATCAATGCAATTAAGGTAAGTACTCCAAAAGCATTGAGAGCTAAGACAGCCACAAAGAAGAGTCATAGAGTATACCATCCAAAAGCTGATGATAGTTTTGATATTGATATTGATTCTGGAAATTCAAATACTCAATCTAGTCAATCAAGTGAAAGTTCTTCAAGTAGTAGCCAACAATCTAGTTCATCGCAAAGTAGCAAATCAGAAGAACATAACGAGGAAAGTCAACATTCTCAAAGTCAAAGT
Organism: uncultured Lactobacillus sp.; assembly: GCA_910589675.1. Classification (GTDB taxonomy): domain Bacteria; phylum Bacillota; class Bacilli; order Lactobacillales; family Lactobacillaceae; genus Lactobacillus. The sequence goes on from CAJUTO010000010.1 coordinate 4,387, forward strand.
AGTACATCAACCCAATCCTCTGATAATAAAGAATCTAGTCAACAATCACAAGCCAATAATAGTAACAACAGCTCAGATACTAACCACAATAATCAAGGACGAGCACAAAACAACCAACAATCTGCTGCTAGTCAGCAAAGTCATTAATTAAAAAACGATTTGAAAATCTTTTTTAGATCTTCAAATCGTTTTTTATGTATAAATTAATTTTTGCTTTTTATAGAATCTCGTATCAGTTTAAGAAATAGACTTGCAACATTTGATAGTTGATTTCTTGAACTCCAAATCAAACGATTATGGTCAATAATTTTAGGCTCAAGTGGTAAAAAGCATAAATTACTCTTATCTAAAGGAAGCAAATCTTTATATATCAATAGGCAATAAGGTCCCTTGTCTACGAGATACTGCAAATTATCAGGTAAGTTAAATGTAGCCACGATATTTAACTTTTGTGGCTCAGTATACCAATCTCTAAAGTTATCAGAATCAGCCGTATGTTTTGACATAATGACAGGATAATTTTGTAAATCTTCGGCAGTAACACAGGAATGATCAGCTAATGGGTGATTTTTACTTACAATCACACCATATTCATTAATTTCAGGAAGGGTCAGACTATTAAAATTTTGAGTAGTATCATATTGGCCCATTGTAATTCCAAAGTCTAATAGTCCGCGCTCAAGCTTGCTTTCAATCATGGATGAATTTCCATTAAAGAAGTGAATCTTCACTTGAGGATAGTTCTGTAAAATTTGATGGATAATATCCATTACACGTTTAGTTGCAATACTTTCTCCTGCTCCGATGTATAATTCACCAGATATAATTTGAGAGCGTTTTAGATTTTGTTGTGTTTTATTGGTCAAAGAAATTATTTCTTCTGCATGTTCCTGAAGATAATATCCTTCTTGAGTAAGAGTAATTTCCTGATGTCCACGATAAAACAAAGTTACGCCAAGTTCAGCCTCTAAATTTTTCAATTGGCGTGAAAGCGATGGTTGACTAATATGAAGAGCTTCAGCTGCCTTTGATATATTTTTTGCTTCACAAACCGCAAGAAAATATCTTAAAACTCTTAATTCCATGAAGTGTTCCTTCCTTTTTACATAAAGTATACACTTTTATTATAGGCTAAATAATGAGATTAGAGTTGAATTAATCAGAAGATTTATATCTATTTATTTTATTTAGTGCCGCTTTTTGTTTTTTTTGATCTACATGAGTATATAAATCAGTAGCTGTTGTTCCTTTCTGACCCAATTGCTGTGCTACTAACACTTGATCCTTAGTTACTTCATAAAGTTCACTAGCTAGCGTATGGCGTAACTTATGGGGAGTAAGAGGTTTCCCAAAAGCTGCAGAATACTTGTTAACCATTTTCTCAACTGCATTAGTGGTTATCCTTTTAGTCTTTCCATGCCATCTAGTTAAAAAGAAAGCAATATCTTCTTTTTCAGCATGATAATGATCGGCACGTATTTCCCTATATTTCTTTAAATAAGGAATCGTCCATTCAGCAATGGGAACACTATCTTTTTGACCACCTTTGCGTGTAACATCCAGCATAGCATCTTTTAAATTAATATTACGCATATTTACGCCAACACATTCAGAAACTCTAATTCCAGTTCCTAAAATCAATGCAATAATCGCCATATCTCGCTCGTGATTCTTTTTAAAGGCAGGTAGGGACTGCTTATTACATTTATGTATATATTCATTTTCAATAAAATCTAAGAATTGGTACTTTAAATCTCCCATATACATATGTGACTCTAAAACATGAGCTCTATAATTTAATGTCTTAGTGTCATTTAATGAATTGATTTTTAACATGACATTACGGTCAAAATATGGTTCACCATGATTATTGTCAGAAGTAATCGTTAAGAACTTATAGAGGGAGCGTAGAGCATTAATAGAACGATTAATGGTAGTTGGCGAATTTAAGCGACCTTGTTGATTTTTAGTATGTTTAAGATGATGAATGTACAGCATAACATCATTTCTTTGTAGATTTTCCAACGTCGTTACTTCAATCTCTTTATTAGAAGAAACTGAAGCAATATTATTTTGTCTTAGCCAGTCGAAAAAACGTCGAATTTCAGTTAAATATTGATAGGTTGTAGTTAATGAATGAGAAGTTCCTAGATTGTATTCCTTTACAAAATCTGGCATATTAGCCAATTCTTGCTTAATAAGTTCTAAGTATTTATTAGTTTCCAAATTATAGTCTCCTCGAACGTAGGTTTGTATAATATTATATCTTATTTATTGACCTAAAAAAAGTTTTGTTACTGTCCCCTAGCAGGAGAGAGGGGAGACAAGCTAGTATACTATGGAAAAGGCTGGTAATTAGTTATAACGCGTATGGAATTTAGATCAATTTACAACTAACAGGATCAGAACAATAAATTAATCTAAAAAGAACGGATTTTTAGTATAAATAAAGGGTATTTAAGAAAAATCATTAAGTAAAAAGCAATTATTGCTGTAAATAAGCGTAGTTTCAAAGCATGAATAATAAAATTAACTATAATGTATGAGAAGTTAAGGTTAAAATAGGAGATAAACATAAGCTGAATAAGAGTATTAAAGGAGAATAAAAAGTATTAGTTCAAAAATGATATAGTAAAATATTTAAATATCGGACTGAATTACATATGGTTAAAATAAATTTGTAGCTGTTGGGATCAAAACAAAATTTTAAAAGTTAACTTTAAAAGAAAAAACAGATCGATTTGAATGAATTAAAAATCCATATTTTATAGGATATACATCTATACCTTTCATTAAAACAATAATTTTAATGAAAGGTAATTTTAATGAAAAATCATGTATTATTGCCCCAGCCAGGAGTAATATTGTCCTAATTTATTACTCTATGTATTACCATAATCATATTCAGTAAGAACTATAAAATCTAGCAATCCCTTATATTTCAATTATTTTCAAAATATCATAAGTTCAAGATAAAATATACTTATCCTATCTAAGCTTTTATCTGAGAATACTTGTACAACTAGCTTAAATCCACAAATAAGCTCTGGCAATAGCAAACATTTTGCATAGGACATATAACAGAAAATTTAAATCAAATCGATTAACTGCTAACCAATAATTATTTTAAAAGCCATAGAATGGCCGCCACAGCATCACAAAGTTATAGATAAGAGATAGACATAGCTATAAAAATTTTTACTTAAGCTTACAGTGAAGATTCAAAATAAAAATCCTTAACTTATATTTTTTAGTTAGTAAGAATCTAATTAACCCAGAAAAATTATTTTAGATATGTTGATAAAGATTTAACTGCCTAAAACATAATACATATAAACAAGGTACTTTTGATATATTCTATAATTTTTATATACTACTTTACATAATATATATTATACGAATTTATGCTTTTATGATTTATTAGCTCCTTTTCTCTTTACCACTTATTTTTTCTAAATAAAAATCTCACCAAATTGAACCACTGAATACACAGTTCATTTAGTGAGATTTTAAAACATGTACTAAAAATTTCAAAAACGACTAGTCATTTTTGAAATTTAATTTTTTCCGTTTACTCAATGAAATTGTATAAACAACATTAATAGTACCTAGAAGTAATACGGCAAACCATATAGTTTTTAAGAAAAATACTTTTTGAAGTAATGCTGACACAATGGCTCCAAGTGCAAAAGCAATAACTAAGAACATATAGTTAACAGCTGCATTATGCTGAGATTTATCTTCACCAAAGAAATATGCACTCCAGGCAACGACAGATTTTTTTAAATTACCCGTTGTAAATGCATTGTTATACCCCATACCTTCGATCTTACTAAAGGAAGCATTTTGAACAGCCAATCCAAAGGCAATTACAGGCACGACATAATAATTCGGAACAGTTTTAGGAACAAAGCCTACTCCTAAGCAAATAAGTAAAATTGGAAATAGACAAAATACCCGCCAATAATTACTTTTAACGTATTTATGAAAAAGACCCACCAGTAATAACCCTAAAGTAAATGCAATAAATGTAGTTGCTCTATTTAACATACCTGCTATATTGTGATCCGCAAATGCTGAAGCAAAGAAGATAACATTTCCTGTTTGACCTGCAGACAAAGTATGTCCTCGTTGAATATAAGTATAAGCATCAATAAAACCAGCTGAAAAAGTTAAGGATGTGGCTAAAATACGTGATTCTGATGGCCGATACTTATCATTAGTAAATATATTCATATTTAACCCCCGTGTTATAAGCCCAAATTAAAAACATGATCAAGGTAGACCATGTTTTAACTGAATTAATCTTCAATCTGAATGTTCTTAATAATTACATCTTCTTTAGGCTTATCATTTGCCTTATCACGTGGAACTTTTGCAATTTCATCAACGACATCCATACCATCAATTACTTGACCAAAAACTGTATGACGACCATCTAACCATGGAGTTCCACCCTGTTTATATGCTTTTACAATTTCTTTTGGATAGCCAGCTGCATCCATTTCCTTAATCATTCGTTTAGGCACATTCTTGTTTTGAACAATAAAGAATTGGCTCCCATTAGTATTAGGACCAGAATTAGCCATAGAAAGTGCGCCACGTAAGTTAAAGAGTTTATTTGAAAACTCATCTTCAAAAGGATGTCCCCAGATACTTTCACCGCCAGTACCGTCACCCTTTGGATCACCGCCTTGGATCATAAAGTCACTAATTACACGATGAAAAGTAGTATTATCATAGTAACCTTTTTTAGCTAAACGAACGAAATTTTCTACAGTCATTGGAGCATCTTTTTCAAATAATTGAACTTTAATATCTCCATGATTAGTTTTAATTACTGCTTTTGGACCTTTTACATTTTCAAGGTCTAATTGTGGATATTCCATCTTAATCCTCCTATTTTTAATCTGTTCTAGTCTATTCTACTATTTATTACTAGACACTTCATTAATCTATTTCTTCTTTCAAATATTTTCTAATGGTATCAAGCATAATTTGCCCATATGCTTTTAGTTTTGCTTGACCAACACCTGAAATATTCAAAAAGTCTGTTTTTGTTTTAGGTTTTTGAAGTGCCATATCTCTTAATGATTTATCTGAAAAAATATAAAATGCCGGTATCCCCTGCTCTTTAGCTAATTCTAAGCGTGTTTCCTTTAAACGCAAGAATAGGTTATTTTCCTTTTCTGAAATTTGATTAGTAAGTTGTATTGATTTCCTGATATTTTTTGAAATCTTTTGACTTACTTGCTTTTTATCATCTAAAACGTCCCATCCTAAATTAGTTACATGAACTACAGGATATTGAGTATCTGTTAACTCCAAGTAGTTATGGCTGATTAGATAATTAATTAAATCTAAAGCAGCTCTCTTTCCTAACTTCAAACTACCATAATTTTTAAAATTAGATGCCCGAAGTTCTCGCATGCGCTGATTATTGGCACCTGTAACTACATCGGCAACTACATTTTTGCCAAAACGTCCATCAAGTTCATAAATTGTTGAAATGATTTTTTTGCTTTCTGCAGTAATATCTTTTTCAATAAATGTTCCCAAGCAATTAGAACATTTGCCACATGGAGAGCAAGTCTGACCAAAATATCTGACGATAAATTGTTGTAAACATTCCGTTGTATTGACGTATTTAGTAATTGCAGCTAATTTCTGATATTGAATTTTTTGGTATTCATCATCTAAATCAGATTGTTCAATAAACCAACGATATAGTCTAATATCTTTCGGGTGATAAATTAATATTCCTTCACATGGCTCTCCGTCTCTGCCTGCTCTCCCGGCTTCTTGATAATATGATTCTAAGTTTGGAGTACTATTAGCGTGAATTACAAATCGAACATTTCTTTTATCAATTCCCATACCAAAAGCATTTGTTGCAACAATCACCTGGACCTTATCAAATTGAAAGGCATCTTGTACATCGGCTCTTTCTTTATTAGATAGCCCAGCATGATAACTCGCTGTTAAAATTCCATTTTGAGCTAAATAGTCAGTCAACTCTTCAACATTTTTTCTTGTACTCGCATACACAATCCCTGATTGATTGGGATGCTTTTTAATATAATCTAAAAGATATAAGTTAGTATTTTTAGGATTATCTACTACCTTGAAGCTCAAATTTGGTCTTGCAAATGAAGTAATAACATAATTTTCAGCCGGAATATTTAATTGATCTGCAATATCTTTCTGAACTGAAGGTGTTGCAGTTGCTGTTAAAGCTAAAATATTAGGCTGGCTTTTAATTGACTTTACTCCCTCCATAATTTGGCGGTACGCAGGTCTAAAGTCATGGCCCCATTGAGAAATACAGTGGGCTTCATCGACTGCAACTAAAGAAATATCCAAAAAGTTTAATTGATAGCGAAAATAATCCATTGCTAGCCGCTCAGGAGTTATGTATAAAAGTTTTATTTTTCCTTCATAGGCTTGTCTCAAGATTGGATTTACTTCTTCTTGAGGAGTTGCTGAATTTAAAGCAGCAGCATTAATGCCATTTTGTTTTAGAGAGTCTATCTGATCCTTCATTAAGGAAATTAAAGGAGATATTACCAACGTTACACCAGGGTTAACCAATGCTGGTATCTGATAACACATTGACTTTCCTGCTCCAGTTGGCATTACAGCTAAAACATTTCTTCCTTTAAGAACTTGCTCAATAACTCGTTCTTGTCCAGGACGAAAAGTTGTATAACCAAAAACATTCTTTAGTACTTCTATTGATGATTTCATTTTCCTCTACTAAATAAAAAAACAAGTATGAAAGGATCATACCTGTCTTTTTCTAAATTAAACCAAATAATTAAGCTTCAAAAGCATTAGTTAAAGGAGGAACAACTTGCTTCTTTCTTGAAACAACGCCTGGTAACTTAACTTCTGAATCTGATAATTTAGCGTTAAATGCTTTTTCAAATTTAGCCTTTGATTCATCACTACCTACTACTAAAGCTTCTGAATCTGAATCAAGAATGTTGGTAATTAAAAGCATAAACATATCGTAGCCTTCACGCTTAGAAGCTTCATCCATAGCCTTTAAGAAAGCGTCTTTACGTTCTAAGGCTTCTGGTAAATCAACAACGTTAATTTGTGCTACACGAACGTTGCTACCGTTTAATTCAAAACTCTTAGCATCTAAATCAATTAGGTCTTCTTCTGACTTGTCAGCAATATTAGTACCAGCTTTAAGCATCTTAAGACCGTATTCTTTGTAGTCAACACCAGCAATGTTTGCTAAAGATACTACAGCTTCTTTATCTTGGTCAGTAGTTGTTGGTGACTTTAAGAGTAAAGTATCTGAGATAATAGCTGAAAGCATAATTCCTGCAATATCTTGTGGAATTTCAATTTCTTTTTCGTTGTACATTTGCCACATAATGGTACTGGTACAACCAACTGGAGCTGCACGGTAGTATAAAGGATCAGCAGTATTGAAGTTCATAATACGGTGGTGATCAACTACATGAGTTACTTTAACCTTATCAATGTCAGAAACACTCTGTTGAGGTTCGTTATGGTCAACAAGCATTACTGCATCAACTTCATTTGAAGCAGTTTTAATAACACGAGGTGCAGTAAAACCAAACTTATTTAAAGCATACTTAGTTTCATCATTAGCTTCACCTAAAGCAACAGCTTCGGTATCGTAACCTAACTTATTTTGTAAGTATGAGTATGCAATTGCTGTTCCGATTGCATCTGTATCAGGATTTTGGTGACCAAAAATCAATTCTTTTGCCATTATATAGAGCTCCTTTAAAATTATATCTACCTAATTATTTTAGATTAAAAGTTAAACTTAAGCAAATCTATCACGCATTAAAAAGGCATCCTTTTGCTATAAAAAGAATGCCTTAAAACTAAATATTAACTTTAATATCCTCTAGTCTACTATCATAATCTTTTTCTTCAATAAACTTATCCCACTCTTTTAAGAAGTTGACTAGTCGAGGTATTTCACTCTTATTTTTACGATAAATAAAACAACTCTCAAAGTTTGTCTCACTTTTTGTCTTTACTGGAGATAATGTAATTTCAGCTTTGTGTGCCTTATAAAAACTCTTGGAGACATAAGTGTTATAGTCGGTTTGCTCAGCAAATTTGATTAATTGATATGGAGCAGTAAATGTTACCGTAGTATTTAATTCATTGTTTGGAAACTCACTAGCATAAAAGCGACGAACAATTTGTGGTAAGTAGTAGTCCTTAGGATAAGCAACCCATTTATGCTGAGTTGTTTTATTAAACTCATCTTCTGGATCGTGAGTTAAGAAAATAACTTCTTCAGGATAAATTTGTTTTGCCATATACTGTTTCATGTTCTTCACAGTTGAATTATGATCTGGCATGTAAAGAACTGCTAAATCTAATTGATTATTATCTAGTCTATCCCAAAGTTCTGTCCTATTATAGAAACCCACATGTAATGTTATATCAGGATATTTATGGTTGAATTTAACTAAGAATTGATCAATTACTCTTGCTTCAATAGTAGATAATATTCCTAAAGAAATAGTTCCGGTATCTGATTTAGTGTATTGCTGAATACTGTCTACAGCATTATTAACTGTTGAAAATAGTGCTTTTGCTGTCTCTTCCATCTTTAGGCCAGCATCAGTTAAATATAATTTTTTGCCCATTTGGCCAAATAATGGTGACCCAACTGCTCGTTCAAGTTTTTTAATTTGTTGCGTTAAGGCCGGCTGAGTAATACCTAAAATTTGAGCTGCTTGCGTATAACTCATATTATCAATTAATTGAAGAAAGTAACGTAACGATTTCGCGGATAAAACCGCATCAGTATTTGTTTTCATAATTGAATACCTCTTATATAAATCTGGAATAATAGCTAATGAATAAGATTTTTAAATACAACTAATTATTTTCTGATAGTCCTTTATTAAAGCTTAATATTCATCTCACACTTTTTATAATAACACCTGTGCCAATAATAATAAAAAATTTTGCATAAAATGCATACTATTTTCCTATAATTCTTATTTTAATAAAAAAACTAAGGATAACAGTTCAATCATTATCCTTAGTTTTTAACTAATTAAAATAAATTTTCAGTTTTATCTCTTCCATCTGCAATTGGTCGGCCAAGCGTTAACGAGACAGGAGTCCCATCTGTCATTGGGTCTAGTACAAAAGATCCATTTGAATAGCGGTCGCCCAATGGGAATTCAGAAGTGTTAAGTTCAATATGACGATCACTAGAAGTATTCAGATGGAGAATATGATTTTCACCATAACTACTGATTGCCATAATTCGATGAGGCTTAGTCTTAAGTTCACGTAGTACAAGGACACCTCGTTTTGCACGCGTAACTTTATTTATAAGGCTAAGTTTTAGTTGCTTAAACGCTCCCCGTTGAGTGATGATTCCAATCTTAATTAAATCAATATATTTAGGATCAGCTAAAACATAATTTACTATGTAGTCATCATCTTTAAGGTTAACGGATTTAACACCAACTGCTTTTGAGCCGGATGTAGGTATCTCACTAATATCAAATCTTACTGCATATGCTTGGTTAGTAATTAGAGTTATTTCTTGCTTACTATCAGGTTGAACTTGATCAATGCGGACAACTTTACTGTCATTACTCTTAAGCTTAATAGAAGTAATTGCACGAGACTTATATGTTCTAGTAGGTTGTAAATCTGCTAATGTAACTTGTTTAATATATCCATCGTTAGTAGCAATCAAAAAGTTTAAATTGGCCTTTAAATCATTAACTTCAAACACCCGAATAATTTCTTCATCACTATCAAGACCAATTTCTTGAGACAGGTGCTGCCCTGTTTCTTTCCATTTTGTTTCAATTAATTCATGTACTGGACGATAAATTAGGTTTCCTTTATTAGTAAAAATATAAAGGTTATCCAAGGTAGACATTGTTTTTTCAAACACAACCTTATCACCAGCAGGCAATCCATTATCTTCATCATCGGTTGATTGGAATGAACGAAGAGATGAACGCTTCAAGTAGCCGTCTTTACTTACTAATACTCGTACATCTTCATCAGCTACTAGAGCTTTTTCATTAATTTCAATTTTAGCTGCTTTAGCAGTAATTTCTGTTCTTCTTGGTGAACCGAATTCTCTTTTTACCGCATTTAATTCTTTAACTACAACTCTTTCAAGAACCTTATTATCACTTAATATTTCATTGAACTTTTCGATTTTTTTATTTAAATCTGCTTGTTCCTTTTTAAGTTGGTTAACATCAGTATTAGTTAAACGGTATAACTGCAAAGAAACTATAGCTTCCGCTTGATTATGAGTGAACTCATACTTAGAAATTAAATTCTTTTTAGCATCTTTTTTATCTTTAGAAGATCTAATAGTTTTGATTACTTGATCTAAAATATCTAAGGCATGAATAAGACCTTCAACTATTTCTAGACGCTGTTTAGCCTTCTTTAGATCAAATTCTGTTCTCTTAGTTACAACATCTTTTTTATGTGCTAAATAAGAAGATAAAATACGCTTTAATCCAACTTGTACGGGAGTCATACGATCAATAGCAACCATATTGAAATTGTATGAAACTTGTAAGTCAGTGTTTTTAAATAGATAGTTCAAGATGTTTTGACTATCAGCACCCTTTTTAAGTTCGATTACAATTGAAAGGCCGTGACGATCAGTTTCATCTCTTACTTCTGAAATACCGTCAATTTCCTTATTTAAACGGATTTCGTCAATTTTCTTAACCATCATTGCTTTATTTACGCCGAAAGGTACTTCGGTTACAACTATTTGCTGACGATGGCCTTTAATTTCTTGAATTGTAGTCTTAGACCTAACTTGAATTCTTCCACGACCAGTTTCATAGGCCTCTTTAATGCCTTTAGTTCCTAGGACAATGCCACCTGTTGGAAAATCAGGTCCCTTAACAAATTTCATCAAATCATCTGTTGCAGCATCGGGATGCTTTAGCAGATAAACAGCTGCTTCAATAACCTCAGCAAGATTATGAGGTGGAATTTCAGTTGCGTATCCAGCTGAGATACCTGTTGATCCATTAACTAATAAGTTAGGAAAGTGAGCCGGTAAAACTGTTGGTTCATACTCTGTATCATCAAAGTTCAAAATCATTTGAACAGTTTCTTTATCAATATCTTGTAAAAGTAAATTAGAAATTTTACTTAAACGAGATTCGGTATAACGCATGGCTGCTGGACCATCCCCATCCATCGATCCATTATTACCGTGCATTTCGATTAAAGGTTCACGCATTTTCCAATCTTGCGATAAGTGAACCAAAGCCCCATAAATAGAACTGTCACCATGAGGGTGAAAGTTACCCATAACATTACCGACAGCTTTTGCCGCCTTCTTATAAGGCTTATCATATGTATTATTATCTTTATACATCGCATACAGAATACGACGTTGAACTGGTTTTAAGCCATCTCGAATATCTGGGAGAGCACGTTCTTGGATAATATATTTTGAATATCGTCCAAATCTTTCACCCATAACTTCTTCAAGAGGTAATTCCCTAATTCTTTCATTTGTTTGTGTCATTTAAAAATATAACCTCTTAATCTCTACTTGTTTCTAGAATTGATCCGTCTTCACCCATACGGAATTTAACGTTTTCATCAATCCATTTTCTTCTAGGAGCCACTTTATCTCCCATTAAGGTTGTTACACGCTTTTCAGCAAGTTGAGCATCGTCAATCTTAACTCTAATTAAGGTACGAGTTTCAGGATTCATAGTTGTTTCCCATAATTGATCAGCATTCATTTCACCTAAACCTTTGAAACGCTGCAAAGCAAAACCCTTACCCATGTCTTTAGAGTCTTCGCTCAATTCTTCATCAGTCCAAGCATATTTAATCTTGGCTTTTGCTCCGTTACCTTTTTGTAATTTGTATAAAGGAGGCAGAGCAATATACACACGCCCCGCTTCAACCATTGGGCGCATATATCTGTAAAAGAAAGTTAAAAGCAAAATTTGAATATGGGCACCATCAGTATCCGCATCTGTCATGATGATGATTTTATCGTAATTTGCATCCTTAATCTGAAAATCTGACCCAACACCTGCACCAATAGTATGGATCATGGTATTGATTTCTTCATTTTTAAAGATATCTTGTAACTTAGCTTTTTGTGTATTTAAGACCTTGCCTCGTAATGGCAAAATAGCTTGGAACTTTCTATCTCTTCCTTGTTTTGCGGAACCACCAGCTGAGTCCCCTTCGACTAGGAATAACTCATTTTTCTTTGGATTACGTGATTGAGCAGGAGTTAATTTTCCTGAAAGAATCTCCTTCTTTCGTCTCTTTTTACCACTTCTGCTTTCATCTCTGGCCTTTTTAGCAGCTTCACGTGCATCCCTTGCTTTTTGTGCCTTCTGAACTAAGCTTTGAGCAAATTCTCCGTTTTCCATTAAATAGTATGAAAGCTGTTCATAAACAATGCTGTCTACAACACTTCTAGCTTGAGGAGTTCCAAGTTTTCCTTTAGTCTGTCCTTCAAATTCTAGTAATTCTTCTGGAATCTTAACAGATAATACTGCACTTAAGCCTTCACGATAATCGCTACCTTCTAGACCTTTATCCTTATTCTTTAATAGCCCTTGCTTTTTAGCGTAATCATTAAAAGCTTTTGTAAACCCACTACGTGCCCCAGCTTCATGACTACCACCATCAGCTGTACGAACATTATTTACAAATGAAACAAAGTTTTCGGAATATCCATCATTGTATTGGCCTGAAAATTCAACTTCAATTCCATTTTGTTTACCAGAAAAGTAAAAAACATCTCCCATTGTATCTTTGTCTTCGTTTAAATAAGATACAAATGACTTAATTCCATCTTCATATAGAAACTCATCATGATGTTCTGGTTCTCGTTCATCAGTTAGTGTGAACTTAACACCCTTTAATAGAAAAGCTGACTCACGAATTCGTTCTTGAATAGTTTCGTAATTATATGTGGTAGTAGAAAAAATAGTTGGATCTGGTTTAAAAGTAATAGTAGTACCATTTTTATCCTTAGTCTTGCCTAAATGCTTAAGCGTACCAATTGGATGACCACCATTTTCAAATTCTTCTTCATATGCTTGACCGTCTCTGACTACTCTTACTTTTAAGTAAGAAGATAGTGCATTTACAACAGAAGAACCTACTCCATGTAAACCACCAGAAGTTTGATAATTCTTTTCGGTAAACTTACCACCTGCATGTAACACAGTAAGGATAACTTCAATAGTTGGAATTCCTGATTCATGCATTCCTGTTGGCATTCCACGTCCAAAATCTTGAACCGTAACTGAGTTATCTTTATGAATAGTTACATTGATTTCTTTACCATAACCAGCCATTGCTTCGTCAACTGAGTTATCAACGATTTCATAAATCAAGTGATTTAACCCATGCCGATCAGTTGAACCGATATACATTCCTGGACGTTTTCTTACTGCCTCTAGTCCATGAAGAATCTGAATCGAAGAATCATCATATGAACTGGTAGTTTTATTTGCTTTAGCCAAATAAATGCCTCCATTTTTAACAGACAATCAAAATCAACCCCACAGCTATTATAATCTTTGTTAAAATAGCTTTAGATTTTAAATGGGGTTGAAAAGTGAATGTCTACGTTGAATTATTTACTAATTTTTATTTTAGCATACTTGATTGGATCCTTTCCCACAGGTGTGTTAGTCGGAAAGATATTTTTTCATGAAGATATAAGAAATTTTGGTTCAGGAAATATTGGAACAACCAACTCGTTCAGAGTAATGGGACCTGTAGCAGGCAGTGCAGTTTTAGTCATTGATGTATTAAAAGGTACACTTGCAACAGATTTACCATTAATTTTCCATCTAAAGGGACCAAAATATTTATTACTAATTGCTGGTGTCTGTGCCATTTTAGGTCACACCTTTTCCATCTTTCTAAAGTTTAAGGGAGGAAAAGCGGTAGCAACTAGCGCCGGTGTCTTTCTTGGCTATAATTTAAAATTCTTTGGACTATGTGCCCTCGTATTTTTACCAATGCTATTTATTACCTCATATGTAAGTTTATCAAGCTTGGTTTCAATAGTTATCATCTTCATTTGTTCCTTCTGGTTTCATGATATCTTTCTTACAATCATTACAGGAACTATGATGATCTTGCTCTTTGTAAGACACCGCTCCAATATCAAGCGCCTAATTAATCATGAAGAAAATATCGTTCCTTTTGGACTATGGTATTGGTACAAAAAGTCTCATGGATTGCTAAAAAAGAATGCTAAAAATAAATAATCAGAACAAAAGACTGTTTAGGGCAAACTCCTCAACAGTCTTTTTTCATAAGTATTATACTTTATTTGAACAAATGTTCGCAAGATGCAATTTTAGCATCTAATTAATATGGATAATTATCTAGGTGGTCTTTCTCAGTGATTTTTCTAACTACTCGGCCTGGAACCCCCAAAACTAAAGAGTTGTCTGGAATATCTTTTGTAACTACGCTGCCAGCTCCAATAACGCAGTTGTTTCCAATCGTTACTCCTGGACAAACAGTTACATTACTAGCTAACCAACAATTATCGCCAATTGTAATTGGTGCTCCATATTCAATATCTGCTACTTTACCATCTGCTTGCAAGCGCGCATTTCTTTGCTCTGGCAATAAGGGATGCAGCGGCGTTACTAATGAAGTATTAGGACCACACATTACATTGTCTCCAATAGTAACTGGACAAGTATCTAAAATAGTCAAATTAAAGTTAGCATAAAAATTTTTACCTAATTTTGTAAATTTACCGTAATCTACTTCAATTGGTCCTTGAAGGTAAACTCCTTCTCCATGCTCTGGAAATAAATTATCAATAATTGCTTTTCTTACTTCCTTATCTTCATCTGCTGTTTGATTATAATCACGGCTTAAGCGATGCGCCTTTGTCGAAATAGCTCTTAACTCTTCTGTGTCGGGACGATAAGGTAATCCTGCTAGCATATTTTTAGTATTTTCTTCCATTTCTTACACCTTACTTTCTTATGGTTTTGATTATCTTTAAAATATCATATTTGGGATTAAGATTATAGTGAATAAAAAAATAGATAGAAACATAAATCATGCTTCTATCTATTTCTATTAGATTAATATCACTGGCTATTCTGAATCACGTAATTGCTTTAGACTTTCGCCGAAAACATCATCAATTACTGCTGGGTCACGGTGGTCAAAGAATTGACTTACGCCCTTATCTAATCCTTTAATCTTATCCATTTCATCCTTAGTTAATTCAAAGTCAAAAATATCAAGATTTTCTTTTTGACGTTTTTCATGAACAGATTTTGGAATAACAACAATATCTTGTTGGGTAAGCCAACGCAAAATAACTTGAGCAGTAGTCTTGTGGTGAGCATCAGCAATTTCTTTTAATGTCTTATTATTGAAAATATCATGTTTACCCTCTGCAAATTGAGCCCAAGCTTCTACTGCTACATCTCGGCCTTGGAAGAATTTGACATCATTAGTTTGTTGGAACCATGGATTAATTTCAATTTGGTTAATTGCTGGCTTATCTTCATGAGCAAGTTCTAAGTTCATGTATTGATCAGGATAAAAGTTTGATAAACCAATTGAACGAACTTTACCAGCGCGCTTAGCAGCAGCTAAAGCGTTCCAAGCGCCGAATGTATCACCATATGGTTGGTGGAGTAATACTAAGTCTAAATAATCAGTTCCTAATTCTTTTAAATCATGATCAATTGCTTTAGTAGCTTTTTCAAATGACATGTTTGAAACCCAAATTTTTGTAGTTAAGAAAATATCGTCTCTATTAACTGCACTCTCTGCAATTGCTTCACCTACAGCAATTTGATTTTCATATACTTCCGCAGTATCAATCATCCGATAACCATTAGCTAACGCCATCTCAACCGTTTGTCTTGCTTTTTCATGATCTGGTATTTGGAAGACGCCTAAACCAAGTAAAGGCATTTTATTGCCATCATTTAATGTAATAGTTGGAACTTCTGTCATTTATAAGTCCTCCCTTTTCTACTCATTCTCCCTCATTCTAAGTCTAAAAATGCAATAAATAAACTAATAGAGCTTATTTTTCATTATCTTTGATTTTGCCAGTGAAATAATGGCTAAGCTACTCATAAAACTTGTTAAATAAGTCTTCTAGTGAAATTTTCCTAACAGTAAATGAAACGTTATTTTCAAGTAGTATATGAATTATTGAGTCAAATTTATCTTGACTTAATTCATCAATTGGTAAAAGAATCGTTTGATTAGGTAGAATTTGATAATTACTTTCTTCGAGAATATCGTTAATCAAACTTGAATTATTAAATTCTAAATATTTTTTTGTTTCAGCTTTATTGTTTAGATTTTCAATTATTTTACCATTCTTTAAAAATAAAATTTGATCTGCATATTGCTGTAAATTTTGCAACAAATGTGAGGCCATAATTATTAACTTACCCTGTGCTCGCAAATTTAACAATACCTGTGAAATTAACTGAACATTTTGGGGATCTAATCCATTCATTACTTCATCTAAAAGCATGACTGACGTATTGGTAGCCACCACCATTGCAAAACATAAACGTTGTTTCATCCCTAGTGAATAGGTTTCTACTTTACGATCAATATAAGTTTCCATTTTTAAGGTTGAAATAATATCTTTTACTTTCTGCGGATTATTATGCCATAAGTTAGCATAAAGTTTTAAATGATCTCTCCCAGTCATAAAAGAAAAAAGTTCACTTTGGTCAGGAAAAGCGCAAATTTCTTGATGCAATTTAACTATTGTCTTTTCGTTCTTATACTGTAATTCGTTATATTCTACGTATCCCTTTTGAGGTTTCAGATTGTTCAATATAACATTGATCAAAGTCGATTTTCCTGTGCCATTTGGTGCAACTAAACCATAAATTGTTCCATTTTGAAAATTATAATTAAAATCATCTAAGACAGTATGATTACCAAAAGATAAGGTAATATTTTTTAATTTAAGCATTTAATTTCATCCCTTTACTAATGAAACTCTATTTGAATGACTAATCATTATCATACAAATTTCAACTATTAAAATGGCAAAAATAAGAGGATAAAGTCCTGCTACAAATCCCCATCCTGGAGAATCCATTAAATATGCTAAATTTCCAGTTAAACTTTCTCCAATAGAGAAATATGTCATTGGTAGATTTTGTAAAAATGGATATACATATCCCATTCCTAAAGAAAAATAGAAAACTTTTCCACTAATTGCAAATATAGTTGCTAATATTTCAGCAATATATTCATTTCTAAAAATTATAGAAAATAAAATCGTGAGCCTAATAAACAAAAAACAATTAAAATGGCAAAAATCCCAAACTGCCCAAAATATTCTCCTAAGGTTGGATATTTAAAAGGCTGTAAAAAATACAATCTTCCCGTATAAAAAGTCGTTCTCAAATTAAATGAACCAAAGCCGTATTTTGGAGCTGTACATAAAGTAATTACCACTAAAGCTAGTAAAAAATTTATCCCTACGCCTATTTCAACTACCAGGGTTTTAATCCAAAGGATAGAATTTTTACTTAAGGGAATATTTTTTAAGACCGATTTGTTCTTACGATCGTTAGGTACAATATCCGCTGCAAAAAATATCACAATAATAATTAATATTAGAGCTGTCCAACCTGATATAGAATTTTGCAATATTTGTAAAGTAGTTCTTTCCTCGATAGTATTCCTAGTAAGTGGCTGTTTGCTTTTAACTAGAGCGTCATATAAATGGGCTGTTCTTTGATAACCAAAGTGCCCATCCTCCCTATAATTATTATTTTGGTAATACTGAACGGGATATAGAAATTGTTCATTCTCATCTACAAAAATCAAATGATCAACATCTTTATACCACCTGCTTGAGTAAATAGCATATTCTCTCCAATTATTTGTCTTAATTCCATGAAGACGATGTTTATCAAATTTTAGAATAGCAGGATAAGTTTTTAGAGCATTAACATATCCTTCATTCGGCACCTCATGTGCATTTTTTGATTTCTGCATTTCATTTATTTTTGTTACTGCTTTTTTCAAGAATAAATTATATCGTTGGTATTCTCCCTTAATTGCATAAGGATCAACTTTTTCAATTATTTGCCGATTAGGTACGCTAACTAAGCCAAAATATAAAGAAAGAATAAAAGTTAAAACAAATAGACCAATATTTTTAGGATTAGTGAAAAAGCATTTTAGTTGAAAAATAAAATATTGTTTCTTCATTTTCATCCCTTCCTCTCCCCTAGATACTTAAATCCATAAATCAAAATCAATGACCAGATCAAAAGTACTAAGTAACCAGTCAGAAAATTAACATTGGTTAAATGCAAATTACTTGCAAGGTCTCCATTAAATAGATTGGTTAAATCTAAATATGGCGATGGTAAAAATAGAAGCCACTTCAAAATATCTTTTGGTAAAAATAATAAAGCGTAAATACTGCCTTCGATGAAGATAGTTAAATAAATGTTCTTAGTTATCTGATTTAAAAACATACTTAAACTTGTAACAAAAATAACTAATCCAGAAAGATATGCTAAGAAGACAAGGCAATAACTCCACAAGGGAATAGTAAGTGCATGAGTAAAATAAAAAGTAACTGGATAGTTTAAAGTAACAAAATTATGTTTTATACCAGCAAATACATAAGCTCCAATTATAGAGAGTAATACTGATGAGAAAACTAAGATAAAGTTAATACTAATCTTTCCAATTATCTCGTCTTTAAAGAAATAAGGAATATTTTTTAAGACTGATTGATGCTTTAAGTTAATAATCCAGCTATCAGCCGAGATGAAAGAAATATAAAAGAAGATAACAGTACCTAAAAATGATAAAACATAAATTAAATATGTTGCTGAACTTTCATTATTCATTACAATCGGAATCTTATGATTAATTAAATAATTAATCCGATTCAATTCTTTGCTAATAAAAAATTGCGATGGCACATTTAATGTATTAGCTCCAGCATAGTGGTTCGTATAGCCTGCTTGCATAGTGGTTAGCAAATTGCGATAGCTGTTTAAATATTGCACAGGATCGGTAAATACTTGACTATTTTGTAAACTAGCTAATTCCTGAGCTTGTTTATTTAAATTGTCATAGGTATTCTTATAAGTAGATTTTTTTAGCATTTCACTATCAAAATAATTAGAATTAGCCTGCAAGGATTCGCTATAAGTTTCCCAGCTTTTTGTTCCATCTCCTATTTTTTGATTTTCCACTATAAATAAAGAAAAGGTTGAAAATAGGATAAGAATAACAATAAGAAGTTGGTTTTTCTTTGATTTTAAGACAATTAACAAGTTGGATTTAAGATATGTTAGATTCATTGGTACAACTTCCTTAAAATTTGTTTTAGTATAATATTAGCACGAAATAACAAAAGTATTAATAAATGAAATCGATATTTCATATTATTTTTTTATCTTTTCATATTATTTTTAGCTCAATCAGACCAATCAGACAATTATCGATCAACAAAAAGCCCGTGTAAAACATGGGCTTTTATTTACTGATAAATCTCTCAATAAGCTTTCAGTTATCCTACTCAAAGGATAATTCTAGTCTATTAAAATATAGATGAATTAATATATCGCTAATATCGTAAATACTATAAACAAAGATTTTTAATTATTATTATCATTTGAGCCAAAAATAGTTAAGAATTGCAAAAATAGGTTAACAAAGTCTAGATATAACTGAAGAGCTCCCATAACGGCTAATCCATTCGTAGAAACTTCACCACCAAATTGTAAATAGATGTTCTTCATTCTTTGTGCATCCCAAGCAGTTAAAACAGTGAAGATAATAACTGCGATGAATGAAAAGATGTAATTAGCTGCTGAACTCTTTAAAAACATGTTGATTAACATAGCTACAATTAATCCAATTAATGCAGCCGAAGCATACAAGCCCCACCTACTTAGATCTTTCTTAGTAACTGTACCTAAAATGGCCATGACTACGAAGACCGTTGCAGATGCGACAAAAGCAGAAGCAATATCTTGCCCTGTATATGTGCCTGCAATAAAAGCAAAAGTTACTCCATAAATAATCGCTGTTACCATCAGTAAAATAAAACTTGCTACTGGATTTCTTGTTGCCTGAAAATTAATTGCAAATGTTAGAACAATCGGAATTAATAATAAAAGCCACATCGTCCAGGGATGATGAACCATTAAAGAAACCATTTGTCTAGCAAATACAGTCATCGTTAAGTAAGCACTCAGAGCAGATACAAAAACAGCGAGGGCCATATAGCCATAAACTTTACTTAAAAAGGTATTTAAACCAGCTTCATCAACTAAGTGACGCCGCTCTGGTTCTTGATCGAAATTATACATATTAAGTCCTCCAATCTACCTATATTCTTTCATTTTTAATGTATCACTTAGTAAGCATGAATAGAAATATGAGCTATTATTTTATGCACAAAAAAAGCAATCAACAGCATGAATGCTGAAGATTGCTTTTTTACAACATTTTATGTTTTTTCATTCGTTCTTCGAAAATACCGTTCACTATTTTTTTCATTTCTTCTTTTTCTTCTGCACTAGCTTCTTCTTCAAAAGCTTTATATAAATCCGGATGCTCCTTAGCAATTAATTTACAAGTCTTTTCAGTTGCGTGCTTACGAAACATTTTAGGTATTTTATTTAAATATTCAGGCTTAACTAGTGCGATAATTTTTTCATTTGCAGTCATAATACTCACTCTCTCCCTTATTGTCTCTCAAGCATATGATAATAATTAGTTTCAAAGATCTTTTTATCATATAAATCCGAGATATCTAGATTTTCAATTGCATTAGATACAAGCTCATCAGCTCCCGATGGCATTACTGCAAACGGAGCATCAGTTCCAAACAGGACATGGTTAATGCCAAAATAATCTATTGTTAATTGCAAAGCTGGCGTATTACCTAAAAT
Source organism: uncultured Lactobacillus sp. (assembly GCA_910589675.1). GTDB lineage: Bacteria > Bacillota > Bacilli > Lactobacillales > Lactobacillaceae > Lactobacillus. The sequence continues at coordinate 25,347 of CAJUTO010000010.1, forward strand.
AGCCGTATCAACATAAAAATTCTTAAACATCTCAGCATGCTCTGGATCTAAAATGTGATTAATTCTACCACTAAAGAATGGAGCCATAGCACCTGCATGGTGAACTAAAATTTTCAAGTTAGGTGCTTTTTTGAAGATATCACTTTGTACTAGTTGCAACATAGCCTGCGATAGTTCATATTCCCAAGAAAATACTAGATTATTATCTGGCTTTCGATTATCAAAAACGGGATGTAGCCATAAAGGAAGATGTAGTTCAGCTGCTTTCAATAAAATTGGTTCAAATTCAGGATCAGCAATGCTTTTACCTAAATGACGAGTAAAAATCTGTGCGCCAACTAAATTTTTATCGGCCTTAATTTTCTCTAAGATTTCGAGCGAAGCAGGAACGTTATTTAGCGCTAGCATCCCTACTCCCGCTTCAAAATAATCAGGATAAGAAGCTATGATAGTAGACAGTTCTTGATTTGCTTCTTGTGCAATTTGACTAGCTTTCTCTTCATCTACAAAGTCTTCTGGATTGATATTAGCAAATGAAATTACCTGCTTAGTATTTTTATCCGGCCAATTAGCTATTCTTTGATTTAAATCAACTAGAGTTTCTATCTTTATAAAAGGATATTTTTGTGGAATTGTAGCATCAATTTTTAACATGGTCTGATAAAAATCAGGCGTTAAAATATGTGCAAATGCGTCTATTTTCATTATATTACCTTCTTTTCTCTTTCACCTTCATTTTAGCATAATTATTAAAATGACCTACTCTCCATATTCCTTACCATAAATATATTTATGAAGTTTAAAATATTGTTGTTCGAGCTTTTTCTCATTAATATTATCTTTTGCAAAATAATATCTTTGACCTTCAAGCCCCTTAGGCATGTAATTTTGTTTTGCAATTTGAAATGGTTGTGTAAATGGATTATCTATCAACCCACCACCTGTTATTTCTTCTGAATGCTTATAATGCATATCTCGTAATCCACGTGGCATGGGATGCTTATTAGGATGAATAGTATCTTTATCTAGCTTTGCCCAAATTTCATCAAAAGCACCTGACTTAGGGGACAAACACATTAACATAGTCGCAAACATCAAAGGATATTTTGCCTTTGGCATCCCTATTTTTTCTGCCTGATTAGCTGCAACTACTATTTGCGTTACTTGTTCTGGATTGGCTAAGCCAACATATGTGTATGGAATTTCTCGCAAACGCCGTACTACTGACGGTAGATCTCCGTTTTTAAGTAAGACGGTAAGATAATACAAGGCTGCATCAGTATCGGATCCAGCCATTGAATCGGAATAAGCTGCTAAATAATCATAATGTTTAGTTGCTTTTCTGTCATAAGCAAAATGTTGACCTTTTACAAACTCCTTAACATTTTTAGCTGAAATTTTTTCTCCATTAACTGCATGAATAGTTTCTAATAAATTTAATGCTACACGCAAATCTCCATCAGCTGAACGAGCAATAATATTAATTGCTTCTTTATCTATTTGTTTTTCATCTAAATGAAATACTTCTTTTAGAGCTCGGACTAAAACCTCACTAATATCCTTATCGTCTAAAGTCTCAAATTCAAAAATCTGACAACGTGAGCGGACAGCAGGAACAATTGACATAATAGGATTTTCAGTAGTTGCGCCAATTAAAAGAATTTGTCCGTTCTCTAAATAAGGCAAAAGATAATCCTGCAATGTTGTCGTCATACGATGAATTTCATCAATCAGTAGAACAAATGATTGATAAGGATAAGTATTAATGATTTGCATCAGCTTTGCTTTATTATCAATCGAAGCATTAAAAGTGGCTAGCGGATAATCATATTCTCGAGCAATAATTTGCGCTAGACTTGTTTTTCCTGTTCCAGGCGGTCCCCATAATAAGAGCGAAATTGGAACATGATTTTTGATAATTTGATAAAGGGGCTTTCCTTCAGAAATTAGCTTAGTTTGACCTACAAATTGCGATAAATTTTTTGGCCGGATCAAATCTGCTAGTGGCTTTTTGATAGGCATAAAATCGACCTTCTTACTTATAGTAAAGTGTTAAGTTTTATCTATTATTATCACAATTATTAGTTCAAAACAAATTTATATAACCCCAAGCTCTACTCAAATCATTTTAAACACTTTGTCCGATTGTAAGATTACCCCAACTGATTTAACGGTTGCAAACAGTAATTTAGCTTATACTGCGTCTCTTTTAGCTGGTGAAGGTCATAGCGTTCAAATTTCTTACAATAATTTATATGATAAGAAACTAGAGGGTTTAACTGCTCGCCCTCTTTCTCCCAAAATTACTGATCCTAATATCGTTATCGGGAAGAAGAATCGAAAGCTATCTAATTTAGGAAACTTATTTTTATAAAAATTACGAGACTCGCTTAATAATTAAATGAATAGTGAAAAAGAGTAATTGTCTACCTCATTCTATCTATGGGAATACAATTACTCTTTTATGTTTTTATATTATGTTCTATGGCTTAATAATCTTCATCTTCTCGCATCTCTGCTGGCCAACCATCAATTGGCTTGCGCTCATCTAAAGCACGGAGCTGCTTAAGATCCTCTTTATCTAACTAAAAATCAAAGATATCAATATTAGCTTTAATATGGGCCGAATTAGTAGAACGAGGAATAGTTACAATGTCATTCTGGACTAAATACCGTAAAATCACTTGGATTGGTGATTTACCATATTTTTCACCAATTTTTTGTAACACTGGATTAGTCATCAGATTTTGTTGGCCGTTACCTAAGGGACTATAGCTTTCATGAATAATATTTTCTTTTTTCAAAAATTCGTGCATTTTCCATTGTTGTAATAAAAGATGTGTTTCAATCTGATCAACCATGGGTTGAATTTCTGCATGATTGATTAATTCTAATGTTTGTCGACTATTAAAATTACTGATACCAATAGCTCGCGTTTTACCGGCTTTATATGCTTCTTCTAGAGCGCGCCAAGTATCTAAATCGTGGCCCATCGGCCAATGAATTAAGACTAAATCAAAATAATTTAAGCCACTTTTACTTAGAGAGTCGTCTAGTCCCCGTTTAGTCGCTTCATATCCATCAGTCATTGTCTTCGTTGTAATGAAAACCTCATCTCGATTAAGGTTACTTGCATGAACCGCTTCACCTACTTGCTGTTCATTTTGATAATATTGTGCTGTATCAATTAAACGGTAGCCATCTTTAAAAGCAGATAAAACAGCTTCTTTTGTTTGGTCTGGGTTAATCTCGTAAGTTCCAAAGCCAAAAATTGGGATTTTAACACCATTATTTAACGTTAAATGTTTCATAATTACCTGTTATACCTCTATTTAATTCATTATTTTACTCCCATATGATAATCATATCCTAAAAGCGTAAAGAAAACCCTTATTTTAATTTATACAAAAAATAGCGACTTAAAAGCCGCTATTTTTACCTACTACTTTTTAAATTGATTATGCACGTATTCTGCATAAAGAGGTGTTGATTTAACTAATTCATCATGAGTACCTGAACCAGAAACAGTTCCATGATCAATGAAATAAATTTTATCTGCATCAACAATTGTACTTAAACGGTGAGCAATTACTAAAGTCATTCTATTTTTCATCAGACTTGCTAAGGCTTTTTGTACCATAGCTTCAGATTCTGAATCAAGACTTGCAGTAGCCTCATCAAGCATTAAGATTTTCGGATCACGCAAAAAGGCCCTCGCAATTGCAATTCTCTGTCTTTGTCCACCAGACAGCTTAACACCTCGTTCACCAATCTGTGTTTCTAAGCCATCTTCTGCCCCTTTTACAAATTTATCTGCATATGCCATCTTTAAAACATGCCATAATTCATCGTCACTAACTTTTCTTCCTAAACCATAAACCAGATTTTCACGAATAGTTCCCGGCATAACCGATGAATTCTGACCTACAAGTCCAATTTGCTTACGCCAATCAGTTAAATCAATCTCTTCTATATTTTGTCCACCAATAGTTATCTTTCCCGAAGTTGGTTTATAGAAACGTTCTATTAGTGAAAAAATTGTTGTTTTTCCACCACCTGATGGACCAGCAAAGGCGACAACAGTGTTAGGCTTAGCCGACACATTGATATCATGTAGAATTTGCTTTCCTTTTTCATATGAGAAACTTACATTCTGCAGCTTCAATTCTTTTCCAGCAATATCAACCTTTTGATTATCGGCAGATACTTCAATTGGTTCATTAAGCATTTCGCCGATACGTTCAGTTGAACCTGACGTCTTAGCTAATTCATTGAAAAATTGACTAATTATGATTACTGGACCCATCAATTGAAATAGATACATTAAGAAGGAAATAAGTGCACCCATAGTAAGTGTACCTTGCATAACACGAATAGCACCGTAAGTTAAAATACCAATTACTAAAATCATCATTAACATATTAGAAATTGGCTGCATCAAGGAGTTAATCCAGGATTCCTTTACCCCAATTGCATAAAGTTTAGCAATTCTTTTTGTTCCAGTAGCAAGCTCTTTCTTCTCTGAATTACTTGATTTTACCAAACGGATTTCACTTAAAACATTAGTTGAATCACTAGAAAATTTTGCCAGTTCATCTTGACGTGCCCGTCCAATTTTTCCTGACAATCTCATAAATGGTAATAGGACAAATATCACTAAAGGAACAGCAAGAACCATGATTAAGGACATCTGCCAATCCATCATAAACATGATGACGACAGCACCAAAGAATTGTAATAAAGAAGTAATTGCATTGGGTAAGGTATTAGCAAGTAAATTCTTGACTTGCAACGTGTCATTAACTAGTCTTGATGAAATTTCACCCGTCGAAGTATTATCAAAATAACTAACTGGCATCTTAAGTAAGCGGGCCCAGAGACTATCACGAAGTTTTGAAACGACATGCTCTCCAAACACTCCCAAAATACAGACAGATAAGGCACTAATAATTACTCCACCAAAAAATACTATTCCAGTAATAATTACCAGGTTTATATTTAAATGCTTAAAGTTATTAATAATTCTTTGTGCAAATTGAGGAACGATTAAGTTTGCTCCCGTGGCAATTAATCCAGCCAAAGTACCAACAACTAATTGCCAGTATTTAGGATGCACTTGATTTATTAATTTAAAAAAATCCTGAAAACTAAAACTACGTTTTCCTTTTTCAATCCGGGGTCTTCCTCTATCCATTAATAAATTCCTCCTTAATAGTTAGGTACCTAATAATGATTGACGCTTAGTATTAAAACATGTAGATACCTAACTGTCAAGTCCCTAATTATTTCGAACTTGTTGGTTTAGTTCCTTCAGGAGTGGAATTAATTGATCTAATAGCTTTTCGTCTACTCGACTAGAAAGTTTTTTTAATATCAAGTTAAAGCTTTTTTTCATCTCAATAACTTGTTTTTCGCCTAAGTGGGTAAGATAAATTCGTTTAATTCGGGCAGACTTTTCATCTTGTTTGCGTTGAATATATCCATCACGTTCAAGATTTTTCAACATATTAGTTACACTGGCATTACGTAAGTGAAAATTATCAGCTAGTTCCCTTTGAATCATACCGGGATGCTCTTGAATATACATTAAAGTTCGTCCTTGCTGAGGAGTAAGTTGACTAAATTTTACTTCTTCCCCATAAAATCTTTTAGAAAAGTTGAAGTATAAACGGAATAAATCCATCATTTCTTGATATTTTTCTACTTTATCTGTCATCTTTTAACCCCTTTGTTAATAGTTAGAATGTATACTGTTAGATACCTAATTATAAAATATGCCACAATAAAACAAAAGGAAGTATGTAGTAAATCATACTTCCTTTAAAAATAGATTTAATATTAAAACAATTAGATTAAATATTTCTCTGATTTTAGATACCATTTCTTTACTAACATCGTTAAAGCAATGTATAAAATCAATAAAATAAATACAATTCCTAAAAAATATACTGGAATTGGACCAAATTTCACTGCTTTTGCGACAGGAATAATAAATGGTAACATAGTCCCAATTGCAGCCATACCAATCGTTGCCCATGTAACAATTGCTGTAGCATGCTGTTTAATAAATGGGAGGCCTGGATCTCTAAGTGCATGAATAACCATTTCTTGGGTCCAAAGCGATTCAATAAACCAGCCAGTACAAAAGACAGCTGAAAAAAGTAATTTTTGTGAAGCAGTTGCTCCTGCATAGCTACTTCCGATAATTTGTGGACAAACTATAAAGAACAGTAATGCAAAAGTTATGATGTCAAAAATCGAAGATGTAGGACCAAAATAGAACATAAACTTAGGAAGCTTCTTAGTACTCCACTTTCTTGGTTCAGATAAATAATGTTTATTCATTGTATCGAATGGAATTGATAGACAGCTGGTACCGTACATTAAGTCTAAAATGAGAAGTTGAACTGGAAGCATTGGAAGAAAAGGAAGAAATGAGGATGCTACTAAAATTGATAAAATATTACCAAAATTAGATGAAAGCGTAATTTTAATATATTTCATCGTATTTCCAAAGACTTGCCGACCAATTTGAACAGCTTTTTCTAAAATCATTAGGTCTTTGTGTAACAAAATTATATCAGCAGATTTTTTAGCAATGTCTACGGCTGTATCAACGGAAATAGCAACATCAGCTGCTTTCATAGCAGGTGCATCATTAATTCCATCTCCCATATAAGCTACGGTATGGTTATTTTCTCTTAATAATTGAATAATTTGTGCCTTTTGTTGAGGAGACAGTTTTACAAAAACATCACATTCTTCAACCATTTTCTTCAATTCAGCTGAACTTTTATTTTCTAAGTCCTTTCCCTGATACACGCAAGCAATATCTAACCCAACTTGCTTGCCAACGTTTCTAGTGACAGCTTCATTATCTCCAGTTAAGATTTTTACAGTAATTCCATCCCTCTTTAAAGCAGTTAATGCAGCTTTAGCACTATCCTTTGGTGGATCTAAAAATGCTAAAAATCCAGTTAAAATTAGTTCTTTCTCATCATCAACACTGAATTCACCAACAGGAGCAGGATTTTTCTTATAGGCTAGCAATACCACCCGTAACCCATCTTGGTTCATTTGATTGATCTTATTTAAAATTTCTTGTCTTTGCTCTTGATTAAGAGCCCTAATTTCACCATTAATTTCTAACCGGTTAGAACAAGCAAGCATTTCTTCAGCAGCCCCTTTTGTTACTAATAAGTGTTCATGCTTCTTATTCATTACCACTACACTCATTCGTCTTCTTTTAAAGTCAAAGGGAATCTCATCAATTTTTTGATAATTTTGATTAATGTCATTTGTATCTAATTCACCTTTAGCTGCATCAATGATCGCCTTATCAATTAAGTCTTTCATCCCTGTTTGATAGTAACTGTTCAAATATGATAGTTCTAAGACTTTTGATTTTTCTTCTAAATTCAAATCATAGTGACGCTCTAAAACTACTTTGTCTTGTGTTAAAGTTCCAGTTTTATCTGTGCAAAGAATATCAGCGGAGCCAAAGTTTTGAATTGAATTCATTCGTTTAACAATTGTTTCGTGCCTTGCCATTTCAACTGATCCCTTAACTAGATTGCTTGTAACAATTACAGGAAGCATTTCTGGAGTTAGTCCCACAGCCGTAGCAATAGCAAAAATCAATGCATTAAGCCAATCCCCTTTGGTTAAACCATTAATTAAAAACACAAGAGGTGCAATTACAGCGGTCATAATCAATAAAATTTTTGAAACATTTTTGATTCCAATATCAAAAGTTGTTTCTTTATTTTTATTCTTGCTCAGAGTACGTGCTAAATTGCCAAATACTGTCTCATCACCTGTAGCAAATACAACGCCCATTGCAGAGCCTGAAACAATATTTGTTCCCTCATATAAAATATTCGGATAATCTAGATAGTTATCATTTTCCTTTGGCTTTTCATTTGCTAGTTTTTCAACAGGACTAGATTCACCATTTAATGAACTAGCTGAACAAAAGAGATCCTTACTTTTTAACAAATACAGATCTGCTGGTACTAGATCTCCAGCAGTTAGATTGATAATATCACCAACCACTACATCTTTAGTCGGTAATTCTTGATCTTTCCCATCTCGTTTGATATTCGTGGTTACAGATACCATATTTAATAGTGAATCAACTGCGTCACTGGTTTTAACATTCTGGATAAAACTAGTTATTCCAGAAATTAAAACCATTGTAATCATAATAATGACTGTACTGAGATCCTTTTGATCTGCAGGAACAAAAAGATAGTTAGTCAAAAAAGATAAAAGAGCTAAAAACAGTAATACTCCTGTAAATGGAGTCATGAAAGCATCAAATAAAAAATGCAATTTTGGATGACACTCTTTATTTGATACTTCATTTAACCCATCGCGCTCTAAACGCTTTTTTGCTTGCGCAGGGTTTAACCCATTAATTGACGTATCTAATTGCTTTAATACTTCACTCTTTTCTTTTCCAGCAATTTGCTTAGCTAAAGTCGCATCAGTTACTACACGATCCTTAGAGTTGAATTTTAACATAGTAATCTCTCCCTCTAAAAAATCGGCAAACAAACAAAAAGACCAACGCAAAAACTGCATTGGTCTTATAATAGCGATTTAATACTCGTCGTTCAGTTTTAACACTACGTAACGTAAAGTTTTTTCAACTAGCTGACTGGGAAAAGCCTTAACTCGACAGTTCCTGTTTGACCCGTTGGCATCTCTGGATGTTCCTGGGCATCAGCATATATTTACGTAGGAGTCTCACCTAACAGTTTATTTGCTTCTTTATTTAATTAACGACTATAGCCTAAACGACTATTTTTTATTATTCAACCGTCTTTATAATTTCTTTACTTTCTTAAAAAAATCGAAATATTTTACTTCAAGTATTCTTTAAAGAAATTATCAAGTTTACTAAAAAAGTTAAGTACTACAGTCAGTACTTAACTTTTTATCTACCTAATTCATTAATATAAACTCTATTAAATTTAACCTAACTTGTCATATTCTTCATCAGAAACTGGCTCAAGCCAAGTGGTTTTACCGTCTCCGACCATTACTGCTACATGAGCAAACCATGAGTCCTTGGTAGCACCATGCCAGTGTTTTGTATTAGGGTTAACAATTACAACATCACTGGGAACCATCTTCTGTGCTGGTTTACCTTCTTCTTGATACCACCCTTCACCTGCAACGGCAATTAGGATTTGAGGAATTGAGTGCATGTGCCAATCGTTGCGACATCCTGGCTCAAAACTTACATTGCTGACACCAGTTTTTGCCTCTTTACTTGTAGCTAAAGGATTAAGAAAACTCTTTCCTTGAAAGTATTTTGCGTATGCTTCGTTAAATTTACCAAAGCCAAAGACACTATTTTTTACTTCTTCTTCATTTTTTGCCATTATTTTTTCCTCCGTCAAACTCTTTATTTCTCTCATCTATTATTTTATATCCACCCTTTATAAATTAAAAATAGTTATTTCTACTAGACATCTATGCATTTAAGGTATGGTATTTCACTACATAGGCTAAATATTTAAGATACCTCCTATAATTTGCTATATTTAAGATAATAAGAAGAAAGAGAGGGTATAACTTATGAAAATCACTTTTAAAGGTAAAGAAGTTAAATTAATAGGTACTCCGCCAGCAGTTGGTGAAGAAATGCCTAATTTTACAGTACAAGATAAGAATAATCATGAATTCACCAAGTCTGATTTGCTAGGTAAGTTTAGTTTAATTAGTGTAGTACCAGATATCAATACTCCGGTTTGCAGTATTCAAACCAAAACTTTTAATAAAACAATGGATAAATTTCCAGAAATTAACTTTTTGACTATTTCAACTAATACTGTTGAAGACCAGCAAACTTGGTGTGCTGCCGAAGATGTTAAAAATATGCAATTGATGTCGGATAAAAATTTGTCATTTGGTAAGGCCACTGGATTATTAATTCCAGAATCTGGCATTCTTGCTCGCTCGGTTTGGGTTCTTGATCCGAATGGTAAAATCTTATACCGTGAATTAGTTGATGAAATTACACATGAACCTAATTATGATGCAGTATTAAACGAACTAAAACAATTGCATTAATGTTTATCAAAATCAGTTTATAGAAAAAGTGTTTACCAGATTTTAAAGTCTTGATGGTAAACACTTTTTTCTTGATTAAAATTTAATATAAAATGGTTAAAGAACTACCACGAATAATTAAGGAGGATTAGATATGTCATTAACAGTTAATCTTTACTACACTGGTAAAAATGGAAGCGCTCGTAAATTCGCTGAAGAAATGGAAAGCAGCGGTGTAGCCGACCGTATTAGGAAAGAACCAGGAAATGAAAAATATGAATATTTCATTCCATTAGATGATCCTGAAACTATTCTTCTAATTGATAGCTGGAAAAATCAAGAATCTCTTGATGCCCACCATGCTTCACCAATGATGCAAGAATTAGCCGACCTACGTAAAAAGTATGATCTTCATATGCGTGTAGAACGTTATATTTCTGACGAGAATGGTATTCCAAGCAGTGATCAAAAATTTATTCGAAAATAATAGATTTTTAACCATATTCAAAGACTAATAAAAAGGCGCATGCCTAATATCTAAAAAAGATATTAGCTTACGCCTTTTTTTCTATATAAACCTCTAAAAATGTACTATTGTTGAACTTGCTATTAGTAACATAAGAACTAGAATCAGACTTTAGAACAATCATTAAAGCGTTAGATTCACCATAGTTTGCATCTTCCCATGGCATATAAATATTTTTAGTTTTTCCAGATTTAAAAATCAAATCTACATCAACTAAATCATGGAATTTAGCAATCCGGTCAGCTAAATTATATTCTTCTGAGGTTTCAATGGTATTTACTCTGTCCCAGTCAGCAATCATAGTAAACCCATCACATTCAAGGCCTGTTTTAAGGACATCACTATCTTCCTCTTCATGGCCCCAGCGATGGCTTAAGTTAGTATATACATTTTTAAAATTAAAATAAGGAATATACTCAATTGGAATTTGCTCAGACTCACAATTTTCAAAATTAAATTGAATTGCTTTTAACTTTTCCATACTATGCTTCCATCCTCTCAAACTTTACTGAATTGCCACTTTATTATACAAAATTATTTAACAATTTTAACTAATTAACAAGGATGAAAAATATATAGGCTTCAATATAATACTTTTTATCTTCTTTAGATAATTTGGTCATAAGAACCCCCCGAAATTCGTGTCCGAATTTCGAGGGTCACTACAATTCTTAGGTTGGCTACTTCTTATTAACTGTTTATTTTATTTAATTTAAACTGATCGACATAATCTGCTAAATACTTTACGGTCAAGCTTTGCGGATCTTTAATTAATTCTAATGGTCTACCTTTAGCCACTAACTTTCCTCCATTTTCACCACCACGTGGTCCTAAATCAAGCATGTAGTCAGTATTAACGATTAAGTTAAGATCATGCGTAATAGTAATTATAGTTGCGCCTTGATCAAGAAGTTTTTGCATTACATGAACTAATACCTTTACATCTAAGGGATGCAGACCAATAGTAGGTTCATCAAAAACAAATAAGGTATCGTCTTGTCTCTGACTTAAGTGTGTTACTAATTTTAATCTCTGCGCTTCCCCACCAGACAAAGTTGGTGTACTTTCTCCTAAGTGTAAATAATCAAGACCTACTTCTTTCAATAAAAGTAGATCGCGTTCAATTTTTGGAATCTCTTTAAAAATTGGAATAGCTTCGTTTATATCCAGGTTAAGAACATCAACAATCGAAAGATCATGCCATTTAACTTTTTGAATTTTTTGATTATATCTATCTCCATGGCAAGTAGGACAGGTTTGTTGCATATCAGGCAAAAACTGAATATCTAAAGTAACGATTCCTGTACCACCACAAGTTGGACAAGCTCCTTCCTTATTATTATAAGAAAAGTAACTGGGAGTATAGTGTTTTTCTTTAGCTAAAGGTTGTTGAGCAAAGAGCTTACGCAAATTATCCATAATTGAAGTATAAGTTGCGACTGTTGAACGCGTACTCTTTCCAATTGGAGAAGCATCCACACTTACAACATGATGTATCGGAGAATTAAATTCTTTAACTTGCTTTGGTAAAGGCTCTCCCTTATCTTGGACCTTAATTGCTGGAACAATAGAATCTAAAATCAAACTAGTCTTACCTGCTCCTGAAAAGCCAGTTACAGCAGTAATTTGATTTACAGGAATGCCTGCTTTAATATCATGTAAATTAAAATAGTGATCTACTTCGAAAGTAACTTGCTCAGAATTAACTTTATCGCTAACTTTACGAGCCATTAAATCAGCTTTGCCATCTAAATAAGGTGCAATTAAAGATTGAGGATCTTTTTCAATTTCTAAAGGAGTGCCTTGATCCAAAATTTCTCCTCCAGCTTCACCAGAACCAGGACCAATTTCAATAATTTCATCAGCTGCTTTTATAATATCAACGTTATGATCAACGACCACAAGAGAATTACCTTGTGCAACTAATTTTCGCAATACTTTAATTAATCCATCAACATTAGCGGGATGCAATCCAATTGAAGGTTCATCTAAAACGTATAAAACTCCGGTAGTTTCTGTACGTAAAGTTCTAGCAAGTTGGATTCTTTGTAATTCACCAGTAGACAAGGTATTCCCAGCTCGTGCCATGGTTAAATAATCTAATCCTAAATCCAGTAATGGCTGCAAATTATTAATAAATTCATTGAGTAGGGCTTTAGCCATGGGATGCATATTTTCTGGCAGACTAGCGAGAACTTCTTTACTCCATTTAGTCAAATCGCCTAGTTGCATATGTTGAACTTGATCAATATTTTTTCCATTAACTAACTGATTAAGTAGTTCTGGACGAAGACGCGTTCCATGACAAACGGGACAAGTTGAATAAGTAAAAAATTCTGCAAGACGTTTCTGTGCTCGTTCACTTTTACTACTTTCAGCTGATTTTAAAACGGCTTGATGCGCATTTTCATATAAAGCATTAAAATTATGAAAAACTCGACCGGTTCCTGACAACAAATCCATCTGGTACTTCTTTTCAGGACCATTTAAAACAAAATCTTTCTCTTTCTCAGTTAAATCCTTATAAGGAATGTCAATTCTAACGCCCGCATGTTCAGCCACATTTGGCATAAAGTTCCTTCCTGGTAAATTCCAAGAAGCTACAGCACCGTCTCTAATCGAAAGATTGGGATCTGCAATTAATTTACTTTCGTCTAATTGGCGTACCTTACCAGTTCCACCGCAACGTTCACAAGCTCCATCAGAATTAAAAGAAAAATCTTCCGCACTTGGAACGTGAAACTTTACACCACAAGTTGGACAAGTAACCTGTCCCATCTCATCTCCGGACTTAGACATTGCTTCTGCAATATCTAAACTTGGGGCAACTCGGTGTCCATTAGGACAGACGGGGGACCCTAATCTTGAAAAAATTAGTCGTAAAACATTATATGTTTCAGTAGTTGTTCCAACAGTCGCTCGTTCATTAGGAACACTTGGTCTCTGGCGCAGGGCTAAAGCAGATGGAATATGTTTTACACTAGTTACATCCGCTTGCGCACCTTGCTTAATTCGTCGACGCATATAGGTAGATAGAGCGTCCAAGTAACGGCGCGACCCTTCTTCATATAAAATTCCCATTGCTAGGGATGACTTTCCTGACCCCGAAAGTCCTGAAATAGCCACAAACTTATGAAGTGGGATATCTACATTAATATTCTTCAAGTTATGAACACGTCCATCACGAACTTCAATCTTTTTTGGGACTGCCATTTTATTTCCTTCTTTATCATTTCTATAATTTACATCTATATATTATAGGAAACTTTTTACTCAGTTGTTAAATTATCGTTTTTAACACATATTTATGTGGAGTTTTCTCTATTACAGTTTATAGCTATTGTTTACTGCTCCTTACCCGATCTTTCTAAAGTGGAAAAAGGTTATAAAAAGTTATAAAATTAAATAAAAGTTATAAAAAGTTATAAAAAGAGGGGTAACTAAATGGAAAATCCTTTTAATCCTAGTTTTGGAAAAATGCCCAGTGTTTTCTTAAATCGTGATTCATTAACTCAACGTATAGTTACTGAATTGAACCGAGTGGGATCGCCTTTTCAAACATCCCTTCTTTACGGGCAACGTGGTTCGGGAAAAACTACATTGATGACAGAAGTTTCTAATTTAATAAGTAAAGATAAAAATTGGTTAGTAATCAATTTAGTTCTAGATGATGATCTCTTAATCTCCCTAATAAATCAATTACAAAGACATCTTCTTAACTTGAAGATTATAAAAAATATCGACCTAAAGATGAACTTCTTTGGACTAGATATGAGTGCTAGTTTCCATCAACAGGCTGAATCTAATTTTCAATTATTATTCCAAGATGCCTTAGAGAAACTAACAAAAAAAGGGTTTCATGTTTTAATTAACATTGACGAAGTACATTTAACACCATTATTAAAAAAATTTGCTAGTTGTTATCAAATTATGATTCGAAACAATCTTAATGTTTCTTTACTTATGGCAGGTTTACCAGAAAATGTTTCAGAAATCCAAAATGATGATGTTCTTACCTTTTTATTGCGTGCCAATCGAATCGTTTTGAATCCTTTAGATATTGAAAGTATAAAAAATAGTTATCAGCATATTTTTAGTAAAGCTGGCTATACGTTTTCTACTGAAACTCTTTTATATATGACTAAACAAACTCAAGGATTTGCTTATGCTTTTCAATTATTGGGCTATCATTTGTGGGAAGAAATCATTCATTCCTCCAATAAGACGATTTCTATATCTGATATAAACAACATCTTAGACATCTATATTAGTGAATTAAATAGAAATGTTTACTTCAAAGTTTATAGTGACATGTCTGAACGTGAAAAAGAATTCGTACAAGCTATGGTTAAATCTAAGCAACACAAGGTTAAAAGTCAGGTTATTGGTAATCTTATGGAAAAAGGACCGAATTACATTGCTGTATATCGCCGAAAATTAATTGATGATCAAATTATTAAGCCAAATGGTTACGGCTATGTTAGCTTTTTATTGCCCTACTTCGATAAATTCGTTGAACAAGAGATGATTTTAGATGAATTTTAAAATTAATCTAGAACTTTTTAGTTTCTCTCTTTCTTATCCCTCATGATTTAACTAAATATAAATAAAATGAGCAATAGCTTTCCTACAGTTCATATAGAAACTATTACTCATTTTATTTTACATTCATATCTAAGCTTGCTTTAGTGCTTTATATACTTCAGTCGCAAAAGATAAAATCCTATCAACATTAATGCACTTATGCAAAACAATTCTAGAATCACCTAAAAAGTATAATGAAGTATAAAATTGTGCCGCAAAGTATAATGAAGTATAAAAATTTGCAGTAAAGTATAATGAAGTATAATGAGGTTTTAAAATGTACAGTGAAAATCCATTTGATGCCGAATTCGGCGGTATTCCTGAACTATATCTTGATTTTAATAATGATGCTGTCAAATATGCTAAAAGAGCACATCGTTACAAAAAACATCCCACTTACTCACTTTTTATTACTGGTGTTCGTGGTTCAGGTAAAACAGTTTTTATGAACAAAGTTGGCAAAGAACTTAATAAATATGATGATACAATCGTAGTAACTCTTCATAATACTGAAGATTTATTTCGTATAATGTACATTAAGCTAGCCCCAATGCTTAATAAATTAAAAAAGTGGTCTTCATCTGTTTCAATTAGCTTACCATTCGTTTCTATAAATTTTGCTGAAGCAAATGAAAAACATGATGAAATCTACTATAAAACCGAAATCACTAAAATTTTAAAATTACTGAAACAAGCTAACATGCGAGTCGCATTTTGTATTGATGAAGTTTCTAATACACCAGCAATTCAAAAATTAGCTGAAGAATTTAATAATTGGAGCTTAAGTGAACTGCAAGTTTCTGTTATCATGAATGGATTGTTGAAGGAAGTGGCGGAACTTTCTAGTTCGCATAATTTAACTTTTTTAGTACGCGCTGATAGGTTTCACGTTAATAAATTGCAAAAATTATCAATTGCTCAAGCGTATATTAAAGTATTTGACATTACAAGTGACCAAGCTGAAGAAATGGCCGAGATGACACAAGGTTATGCTTATGCTTTTCAATTAATTGGCGATTTGATGTATGAAGAGCTATCTACTGGTAAAAATTTTGAAGACTCCTGGAATTATACTAAGTTAGCTTTTAAAGATACGCTTTTCAATCAAGCATATGATGTCATCTCACATGAATTAACAGAAATTGATTTTCAATTTCTCTACGAGATGTCAAAAAATAATAATATTAGTGCAATTATTGAAAAAATGGGTAAAAGCAAGCAATATGTAAATATATATCGTACTAAGCTAATTAAATATGATTTAATCAAAACAATCATTCGCGGTAAATTAGGATTCACCCTACCTTTATTTAGGGAATTTATCCAAGCAAAATATGATGAATTAAATTGGGGATAAAAAAACTGAAATGATCAAATCATATCCAGTATTGTTTTGTAATTATTTACTTTTTAAAATAAAATTCGTTTTAACCTAAATAATAAATAAACTAAAACGGGTGAAGTCAATCAACTTTACCCGTTTTACTTTGTCAAAATTTACTACTAAATTATTTTAAACTAACCTTTAATTTTCAAATTTAATGGCTTGATCCTTAAATAATTCATAGGTAATCAAGTCAGAAGTATCCAAATTTTCATTATTCATATCCACAGCATTAATTTGGTTATTATCGTAAGTAGTAAAATATAAAATTCCCTTATCCAAATTCATACAGTCTGAATACATGGTAAATTCAAATACATTATCTTCAACTTCATCGGTACCCTTTGCTTGTTCAACTGAATGTAAAATATGGAAGAAATTAGTTACATTTTCAACTTCATCATTACCTTTTGGTGAATGAGCTAATACAAAAGATGCCTTAATAAAGCGAGAATTTGAATCTGTTCCGCCTGGTAAATGATGGGTCCCTAATCCACGACTATACAGATTAATATCTGCATTAGGTACAAGTGTATTTTTAGGTTGAGCTGGAGAAACCGAAGCAAAGTTAGCCAAGGTTTCAACTTGAGCTGGAAAGACAGGATTATTTGTTAAAGTATTAACTGGGTTGTCATAAACGTGTAAACCAGTTTCTGTTGATTCAATAACTATACTCTTACCACTTTTATCACCCATTAACCAATGAAGAGTAGTAACTGGTAAATCTTTAGAGAAACTTTCATCAGTAATATTAGTTTCAGACAATAATTTCTTTACATCTTCAATAGTTTCACAACTGCTTAATAAATATGGGATCAGTTCAAAAGAAGTAACATTCTTTTTGCTTTCATCTACAGCAAAATATTTACCAGGACCAGTGAAATTTAATCCGGCTATTCCTAATCCTTTTTCATTGATAGCATCACAATACAATGGATAGTCATTGGCAACTACTGAAACACCGATCATTGCATAATGAGTATCTTGTGTTGGTAAATGACGATAATTAAGTTGATAATTTCTAGGAGTAATTACCACTTTCTGACCATAGGCAATTTCATAATCTAAATTTCTACCAAAATAATTATCTTTTGGACTATATAAAATTGATGTACACATCTTAATTTCCTTCTCTTCTCAAAAATCTTTTCACTTTCTATTGTAGTCTTAAAATGTAATAAATTCCCTTAACTTGTCTTGGATGCAACTTTAAATAAAAAAAGTAGAACATGAATTAAGAAGAGTAACCTTTATTCTCATACGCTAAGTGCATAGTATTTTTTACTACTTACTAAGAAAAAGTTAACTTTCACTAAAAATATATAACTATTTCACCATTAATTATTCACATCTCCCAAATGAACTTGTTGTCGAATGGAGGTGATAACAGTTACATGAAAAGTGTCAGAAAAACAATTAAGCTCTTTCTTCTATTAGGTCTTGTTTCTGTAAGTGTTAATACTTATAAGAATAATCCTACTGTTCGCACGGCTACTAACGATTCAATTAGTACATTAAAGGAAAAAATATCAACCTTAGATGCTAGCGATCTTAATCCATTAAAGCTAGTTCCACCTAAAGTTTCCGATCAACCTTCTGATCAGACGCTATCCTCGGAATCAGCCAAATCAGCCAGTAACTTCTAATTCTAGTGAAGGACAAAATCAAGAGACTTCCAGCAACCAGACTTGGAACCATGCTAAAGCAAATGTCTTTATTGATATTTCAAACAATGATGAATTAGGTCATGCAATTGGCTTACAACATACTAATACAGCTTCTGTAATGTATCCGGCAGGATCCTATTATTCTATTCAAGAGCAAGATATTAATGCCGCTAGAGATTCATACAAATCTGCATATGCGGCATAAAAAGAGTTTCGTAAACAAGTCTTAATTTGATTTAAAACATAACTCTTTAGAAAGTAAAAGCACTGATATATCAACGTTTATTTAACGATGATTATCAGTGCTTTATTTTAATGTTTTTCCCTGGATACTTTTATTATTTTTGACACTTAAAGAACCAGCGAGTTGCCTTTTTATCTCTCATCTCTAAACTAAAGTCAGATCCAACTTCAATTGAGTTAAAACCAGCATGTTTCAACAATTCTTTAATGGTATCTAAATCATATGCTCTTTCATAGTGAGTCTCAGATAAACGATCATATTCGCCATTGGGTAGACGATTAAAGAATGTTAAATCATGGATCACCCCATGTTCGACATCTTCATTGGCATAACTCTGCCACATAAATGCTCGACGATGATCATCATCTTGATAATTGTACATATAGCCTGGGTAAATATCGTCAGTTTGATGAGGTGTAATTACATCGAAAAGAAATACACCATCATCTTTTAAATGATTGGCGACCTCAGAAAATACTTGAAACAAGTCAGCTTCGTCATCAAGATAACAGAAAGAGTCCGCATAGCAAGTAATTACATCGAATTTTTCAAGGCCAGCTAAATCTCGCATATCAGCTTGAACCAACTGTAAAGAAACATTATTTTCAGTACTATGTTGGTCTGCTAAACTCAGCATTTCATCAGAAAAATCAGCTACCGTGACATTTATACCATCTTTAGCAAGTAAAACAGCTAATCGTCCACTACCACCAGCTAGGTCGAGTAGCTTACCATTCTTTTTATTAATATTAGCTAAAGTGAATTTCTCCCAGCTCTTGTACATATCTGAATCAAACAACTGATCATATAATTGGGCAAAAGTTTGATAAATCATTTTTATTAATCCGATCTATTTAAATTATTATTCTCTTAATATTAACCCAATTATTAAAGATATTAAAACTATTTCTTACAGTTATTTCTTCTTTCGCATATCCCAACATGTCCAGCCCATTAATAAAATAATCAACATAATGATCGCATAAGCGAAAACTACTGCATCTCTTTTTGGCATCATATTAAAGGAAACAAAAGTAGCTAGTAAATTACACAAATTCAAGAAAATTAAAACAATTGAACTGGCCCACCCTAGAATTGACCAAATCTTTCTATTCTTAAACTGTCCCATCATTCTCCTATCATCTGTCATAATTAAAAGTGGCACAATTGAAAACGGTACTGCAAATGCTAGAAAAACTTGAGAATTTTCCAAAAGCATGTTTAGGGCAAAATGTTGCTGAGAAATTGAATCTTTTGCTGTCATCAGTACACACATAATAACTGGAATCACAGATAATAATCTAGTAAATAATCGTCTTGCCCATAGTGGCATCTTTAAGTGAATAAAGCCTTCCATTACTACCTGTCCAGTGAGAGTTCCAGTAATTGTTGAATTTTGACCAGAAGCAAGAAGTGCAACTGCAAATAAGACTGATAAAATTCCCGTCTTAGCTACTGAGATCAAAATTGGATTGCTTAACATAGTCGTATTGCTTAGAGCATCATACAAACCAAAGAATGAACTATCTTTGACTGCACCACTTTTAAAAACAGCAGCTCCCATAATTAATAAAAGTACATTAACAAAAAAGGCAATAATTAATTGAATATTTGAATCCCACGTAGTAAAACGGACTGCATTTTGAACATCTGCAAGATTATCATGGTTAATTTTTCTAGTTTGGCAAATAGATGAATGCAAATAAAAATTATGCGGCATCACAGTGGCACCAATTATTCCCAAACTTCCTGTTAAAGGTGATAATCCATTAACTACGGGATGCTGAGCTACTAATTCTGGAGATGGCAATGCAGACAAAAAAATATTTTTCCAGTTAGGATTAGCTAACATGACTTGATAAGTAAAAACCAGTAGTATCACCATAATCAAGCAGGATACCAGGGCTTCTATTTTTCTAAATCCAACTTTTGACAATAACAATAAGAGTAATACGTCAAAGACAGTGATAAAAGTTGCAATAACTAGGGGAATCTTAAATAAAAGATTTAAAGCAATTGCCGCTCCAATAACTTCCGCTACATCAGTTGCCATAATTGCTAGTTCAATTATAATCCAAAGGATAAAACTTAATCTTTTACTAGTACGTGCACGAATGGCTTGTGCTAGATCCATTTGAGTAACGATTCCTAGTTTTGCGGCCATATATTGTAAAAGCATAGCCATTAAACTAGAAATTAAAATAGTAGAAATCAAAAGATAATTAAAACTCTGACCACCATTAATTGAGGCTGCCCAGTTTCCTGGATCCATGTATCCAACAGCAACTAATGCACCAGGACCAGTATATGCTAAAAGCATCCTGAAGAAATTACGAGTTCTCGGAACAGGAATGGTGCTATTAATTTCCACTAAAGATTTACCATTTGCGTATGAAATAAAACTATGATCTTCCATCTTTACCCCTATCCATGAATTCCAAGGGTCATCCGGGCCACTCTAGACATCATACTTGGATTCCATTGCGGATACCAAACGAGTTTAATTTGGCACTCATCAACTTCATCAACACTTTTGGCAGCTTTAGTAATTTCGTGATCTAACCACTCACTTAGAGGACATCCCATAATCGTTAAAGTCATCGTAATCTGACATTTTGTCTCGCTTACTTCAATACCATAAATTAATCCTAAATCAACGATGTTAACCTGAAGTTCTGGATCAATTACTTTTTTTAAGGCTTGGTAAACTTCCTTTTCGGTATTAGATAATTTCTCTATTTCTAGCACTATCCAATTGCTCCTTCCATTTGGAAGCTAATCAAGCGATTAAGTTCGACTGCATATTCCATTGGTAATTGCTTAGTAAAGGGTTCAACAAAGCCCATAATAATCATTTCAGTTGCTTTTCTTTCTGGGATGCCACGACTTTCTAAATAATACAGCTGGTCTTCAGAAATTTTAGAAACTGTGGCTTCATGTTCCATCGCTACATTTGAATTTTCAATAGCATTAGTTGGGATCGTATCAGAAGAAGACATATCATCCATAATAATCGTGTCACATTCCACGTGTGCCTTTGAGCCATCTGATTTTTTAGAAAACTTAACACTACCGCGATAATCTGTTGACCCACCGCCCTTGGCAATTGACTTGGACACAATTGAGCTAGAAGTATTAGGAGCATTATGAAACATTCCAGCTCCAGAATCTTGGTGAATACCGTGATGGGCAACTGCAATTGAAAGCATAGTACCGCGAGCACCTTCACCGTTTAAATAGACACTTGGATATTTCATGGTAACTTTCGCACCTAAATTACCGTCTACCCATTCCATAGTTGCATGCTTTCCAGCAACTGCACGCTTTGTTTCTAGACTATAGACGTTATCAGACCAGTTTTGAATTGTAGTATAACGACAATATGCATTATCTAAGACATTTACTTCAACAACTGCCGCATGTAAAGAATCTGAAGAATATTGCGGAGCAGTACATCCTTCAACATAATCAAGATGCGCGTCCTCATCAACAATGATCAAAGTTCTTTCAAACTGGCCTGAATTTTCTGCATTTAATCTAAAATATGCCTGAACTGGTGTTGGAACTTGCACTCCTTTTGGCACATAAATAAAAGTTCCTCCTGACCAAACAGCACAGTTTAAGGCAGAAAATTTATTTGAATCAATTGGAACTAACTTACCAAAGTATTTTTTGAATAAATCAGGATACTCCTGCAAAGCTGTATCCGTATCAGTGAAGATGATCCCTAGTTTATCAAATTGTTCTTTCATTTTATGATAAACCATTTCCGATTCATATTGGGCAGCCGAACCCGCTAAGTATTTTCGCTCTGCTTGCGGTACACCAAGTCGCTCAAAAGTATCCTTAATATCTTGTGGTACATCCTTCCAATCACGATATTTCTTACCGGTCATTTTTTGATAATAAAGCATATTATCTAGATCAAGCCCTGAAAGATCGGGACCAAAATCTGGCATTGGCATTTTTTCATAAATATGAAAAGCTTTTAAACGATAATCTAGCATCCATTTAGGTTCATGTTTTTCTGCTGAAATTTGTCGAACTACTTCTTCTGTTAAGCCACGACCAGTTGAAAATTTCGGTTCTACATTATCGTGAAAGCCGAACTGATAATCTTCGTCTTTAACTATATCCTCTGCTTTAGTCATTTTCTTCTTCCTTTTCTTTACCAAGTAATGCTCGATCTAGTCCCCACCATGCTAAAGTAGCGCATTTGATTCGGGCAGGAAATTGCATAATATTTACTAATACTTGAGCATCTCCTAATTGTTCTAATTTTAAAGTGTCGCTTTTCTTGTTGGCTGCTAAGTTTGAAAATAGCTGTGAAAGCTCAATTGCCTCTTTGATACTTTTTCCTTTTACCAAGTCTGTCATCATACTGGCAGACGCTTTACTGATTGTGCACCCTTCGCCGTTAAAAGCAATTTTTTTAATTTTATTATTTTCAATCAAAATTGTCAGATGAATTTTATCACCGCAACTTGGATTATATACAGTAGTTTCATGACTAAAATCAGTTAGTTGTCCATAATTTCGCGGCATTTGAGCATGATCTAAAATTACAGCTTTATATAAACTTCTTAATTTATCTAAACTCACTGAAAAACTCCTTTGCTTCGTGGAGAGAACTTACTAATTTATCAATATCATCTTTAGTATTATAAATAGATAAACTAGCTCGAACAGTTGACTCCGTATTAAGGCTAGCCATTAGAGGCTGAGCACAATGATGGCCAGCACGAACTTCAATTCCGTCCAAATCTAGTGCAGTTGCTAAGTCATGGGGATGAATATTCTTTAAATTAAAAGATATTACTCCAATGCGACCATTACTTTTTTGTGGACCATAGATTGTTAATCCTAAAACATTTTTAAGCTTTTCTAAGGCATAACTTGTCAATTCCTGTTCATGTTTTTGAATAAGCTCAAAGTCTAGAGACTGCAGATAATCAATTGCTGCTCCAAGTCCAATGGCACCAGCAATATTTGGTGTACCAGCTTCAAATTTATATGGTACTTCTGCCCATGTTGCTCCTTCTCTAGTTACATTAGCAATCATTTCACCACCCAAACGATAAGGTGGCATTTTATCTAAGAGATCTTTTTTTCCATATAAAACACCAATTCCTGTCGGAGCAAACATTTTATGGCCAGAAAAAGCATAAAAATCTACATTTAATTCAGCTACATCAATTGGAAAATGTCCAACTGCTTGTGCACCATCAACTACAACAATTGCTCCTTTTTCATGAGCTAGATCAGTAAGCTCCTTAATTGGATTAATTGTGCCCAAAACATTGCTTACATGCGTCAAGGCAACAATTTTAGTTTTTGAGCTGATTTTACTTTTTAAATTTTCAATATCAAGTAAGCCATCTGAATTTATTTCAATAAAGTTTAACTTAGCCTGTTTTCTTTTAGCAAGTTGCTGCCAAGGCAAAAGATTACTATGGTGTTCCATAATTGAGACTAGGATCTCATCCCCTGCCTGAATATTTTGTTCACCGAAGCTAGCTGCAACTAAATTTAAACTATCAGTACATCCAGAAGTAAAAATAACTTCTTTAGCATTATTTGCGCCAATAAAATTAGCCACCTTTTGACGGCTTGATTCATATTGATTAGTAGCTCTTAAGCCTAATGCATGGACTCCGCGATGGACATTTGCACGTTCTTTTTCATTAAAATCTCTAACTTTTTCTTCAACAAACTTCGGTATTTGGCTAGTTGCAGCATTATCTAGATAAACAAGAGTTTCATCATTAATCTTTTGATTAAAAATTGGAAAATCCTGCTTTATTTTTTCAGTGTTTAATTTGGCCATCGATCAGTTTTCTCTCTAGAATATCAATCATTTTTCTGCGAACATCTTTATTTGGAATTGCATCTAAAACTGCACCTAAAAAGCCACGTATAACTAATCTTTGTGCCTGATCGTAAGGAATTCCTCGACTCATTAAATAGTTCATTTGGACTTTATCAACTGGACCAACACTAGCAGCATGAGCTGCAATAACGTCATTTTCATCAATTAAAAGTAATGGATTAGCATCCCCATGAGCTTCATCCGACATCATTAGGACTCTATTTTGTTGATCAGCTTTTGAGCCATGTGCACCATGCACAATTTGACCAATTCCATTGAAGATCAACCTGGAATTTTCTAGTAAGACCCCACGTTGATTAATTAATCCAGTTGAGTGCGGACCACGATTAGTTACGCGATTATTAATTCCCACTTTTTGGTTAGCAGTTGTAACTGCGATTGCCTTAGAATCTGCAAAGCTTCCTTCCCCAACTAACTCAGAATCAAGATCTCCCAGTGTATTGCAATCGTTCATAAAAGCAATTGCCCATTCAACATGGGCATCTTTTTCAATTTTTGCTCGACGATTAAAGTAAAGGGTTGTGTCTTGGCTAAGTTCATCAAGTGAAGAGAATTCAATATGACTCCCTGGGCGTGCTATAAGCTCAACCATTAAACTTGCTGAACTAGCTTTTTTCTCTTTATCTTGAATTTCTTCTAAAAATTTTACTTTACTATTATTATCGGCAACGATTAAAAGGTGAGAAATATAGGTATCTTGAGTTGGGCTTAAAGAAATTGTAATCGGTTCGGTTAAGATAATATCTTTAGGAATATAGAGGAAAAGTCCAGAATTTAAGTAGGCATAATGATAGGCAGTTAATTTATCTTCATTATGTTTAATTACTGACCCTAAAGTTGACTGCACAAGTTCGGGATATTTTTTACTTGCTGTAAAAATATCGGTTAAGA
Source organism: uncultured Lactobacillus sp. (assembly GCA_910589675.1). Classification (GTDB taxonomy): domain Bacteria; phylum Bacillota; class Bacilli; order Lactobacillales; family Lactobacillaceae; genus Lactobacillus. The sequence goes on from CAJUTO010000010.1 coordinate 50,595, forward strand.
TAATACCTTTCTTTTCTAAAAGTTTCTGCTCCTCTTTTAAAGAAAAGTCAGCTTGATTAGACCAAGAAAAATCTTCCTTTTTAATCAAAGGCCAATCTTGATACGAGAATCGCTGCATTTTAGGATAATCAAGTTCTTCTAGTCTTTCAAAGGCTTTAATTCTTAAATCAGTTAACCATGAGGATTCATTATTTTTATGAGAAAAATTAAGCAAATTTTCTTTAGTTAGCATAAAACTCTCCTAATTCTCATCAACTAATTTAATATCTAAACCAAGTTCATCCCGTAAACCTGCATATCCCTCTTGTTCAAGCTTCTTAGCTAAATCAGGACCTCCATCTTTTACAACTCGTCCATCCATCATGACATGTACAACATCTGGAACGATGTAATCAAGTAAACGTTGATAGTGCGTTATCATTAAAGCACCAAATTTATCTCCTCGCATTGCATTAACTCCACGCGATACTACTCGTAATGCATCAATATCAAGGCCAGAATCAATTTCATCTAAAATTCCAAAACTTGGTTTAATCATTAGCATCTGTAAAATTTCATTACGTTTCTTTTCTCCGCCTGAAAATCCTTCATTAAGATATCGTTCAGTCATGGCCTCATTCATATCTAACAAATCAAGATTCTTATCCAATTCATTCAAGAAAGTCATCACTGATATTGGATCATCTTTTGGTCGACAAGCATTAATTGCAGCACGTAAAAATTCTGCATTAGTTACACCAGGTACCTCTGCTGGATATTGCATTGCTAGAAATAGCCCCTTACGAGCTCGCTCATCTACGGGCATTTCAACAATGCTTTCATTATTTAACAGAATATCTCCTTGAGTAACATGGTAGCGGGGATTTCCCATAATTGTTTCAGATAAAGTAGATTTCCCGGTTCCATTAGGCCCCATAATTGCGTGAATCTCGCCAGTTTTCAAACTTAAATTCACACCTTTAAGGATCTTTTTTTTACTCTTCTTATCCTTATCCTCAACTTCAACATGTAAATCTTTAATTTCTAACGTAGCCATGTAAATCCTCACCTTTTATCATTCTATATTTAGTGTTATCAGCTCTAGCTAACATACAACATATAGATAATATTAATCCTATTAAAGCTATAATTTTAGTCTTGACTTTTGATTAGAAGTTCTTAGCCCTATTCTAATAACAAGTAAATTTTATTGGCTGCATAATTTTCCCTGTTCATGAATCTAGTTATTTTAGTGCTAAGATACAAATGAGGTAATTTCATTCCCGCGATGCCTTATCTTCTTGTTTAAAGAGTCGGTGGAGGCCTAAAATGATGAAAAATATTTACATATATAAAAAAGAGGTTGATTTAAAATCAATCTCTTTTTTACTAAATCAAACCCATCTTTACCAAATACTCTGCATTTTCTACAGTATTCCAAGCA
>CAJUTO010000011.1 GCA_910589675.1 uncultured Lactobacillus sp.
CGTACGTACGGTGCAATGAGAGGGGCAAACTAGAAAAGTTTCCTCTACTCTATTAGCTTAAGTGTGGAAAAATGCAAATAATATTTGATGATCGTGGATGTAAAAGCTTTTTTAAAAAATATAATAGGCAAAAAAAGATAATCAAGGATCTAATTGAAAAAGCCATTGTTAAAGAAGTTACCACTGGGATGACAAAGATTAAATTGGCTAGTAGAAAAAGAATTAATGGACAAAAAATTTATGAATTTCGATTAAATCTTGGTACTATTGGATCGGCTCGAATTGCCTTTTCAGTTTTTAAAGATAAAGCCATTATTTATTTCATTAGTAAGGATATGGAAAAAGCATCTTTTAGTAAGGCATTTGAAAAAATTTTGAGATAATACAGGGTAGCCATGATATATAAGCATAGTAAATGATATCGTTTTTAAAAAATGATTATCAAAGAAATATAAGTAAACAAAACCCTCGTTGATCTAAGTCAACGAGGGTTTTTAATACTAAATTGTAGAGGAAAATGAAGAATGGATTATGGATTTATTTCCTACGAACCTTTACAGGAACTGGTTTATTTATAATTACTGCGTTGGTAGCAAGTAATGCCACAGCGCTAATACCTAAAATTAATAATAATGTCATTTAAACCATTCCTTTCTTAACTTGATTGATATCAATATTAAGAGTAATTTGTGAATTTTTTGTGACTTATCTTTAAGATAAAATCTAAAAAAATCTAAATAATTTTTCTTTGTTTATAAAATACGAACAATATAATTATTAATAGTAAAAATAATTAATAAATAAGTGTAAAAGGACTAAAAAAATCCTCGAATTTATGTTAAAATTTCATCATTGACGATTTTAATAAAGAGGAATTAAAGAATGAATAACGATATCGAAAGTGTATTGTATACCCAAAATGATTTAAACAATCGTATGGATGAAATGGCGGCTGAATTAAATAAAAAATATAAAAATGAAGAGCCAATTATCGTTCCAGTCTTAAATGGAGCAATGATTTTTGCTAGTGATATGATTAAGAGATTAAGTTTTAAGCTAACTATTGATCCTATTAAGGCATCTAGTTATGAAGGAAGCCACTCAACAGGAAAAGTAAAGATTACGCAAGATATTAAGTCAGATGTAAAGAATCGTCCAGTAATTTTTATGGAAGATATTATTGATACAGGACGTACTTTGCAAGCACTTAGTGAAATAATGAAAGAACGTGGGGCTAAAAGCGTAGAAGTTGTATCGATGCTTGATAAGCCTGAAACACACGTCGTAGATTTTCATGCAGATTATTATGGTTTTAAGGCTCCTAATGAGTTTTTAGTTGGCTATGGATTAGATTACAATGGCTTGTATAGAAACTTGCCTTATGTCGGAATTTTAAAGCATGAAGTTTATGCTAGTTAAAGGGATAAATAATGCGCGTTAATGTATTGCAACATACTCCGAACGAGGGGCCCGGAGCAATTAAAACTTGGGCAGATAGTCACCATCATGAACTATATGTATATCACCCTGAAACTTTTGGTAAATTGCCAACTGCTAATGAAACAGATCTACTCGTAATTCTAGGTGGTCCCATGAGTCCAAACGATAATCTAGAGTGGCTAAAAAAAGAAAGAATTCTAATTAAAAGAATGCTTGAAGCCGGTAAGCCGATGTTTGGGGCTTGTCTTGGCGCACAACAAATCGCAATGACGATGGGAGCTAAAATTTTGGATGCCCCTCATAAGGAAGTAGGGTGGGCTCCAGTTTACCTAAAAAATACAACAATATCTGGTATTCCGAAAGTATTAATAGCTCTTCATTGGCACCAACAAATGTTTGAAATTCCCGTAGGTGCAAAACATTTATTTTCTAGTGACTTAGTAGAGAATCAGGGCTTTTTATTAGGAGATAATGTTATCGGTTTACAGTTTCATTTTGAGCCTGAAGAAGATAACGTTCGAGAAATTGCTATTAACGACAGTGAGTATCCACTTGAAAATAATGCTCTAAATCAGACTGCTGAAGAAATTATTGCTCATGGTGTACCCCAAGAGAATAAAGAAGTAATGTTTAAATTACTTGATTTTATTACTAAAAATTGAGTGTAAATTTTGGACTACTAATAAAAAGTAAGCTATTATAAAGCTGTAAGTTTTTCGAGGAGGAAAAATTATGGCTAAAATTTTTATTTTTGGTGGTTCCGGAAGAGTAGCTACAGACTTAATTAAAGATTTAGTAGCTGATGGTAATACAGTAACAGCGGCTGCTCGTCATCCAGAAAATATTATTAAACTTGATGGTGTAACATCTGATAAGCTTGATTTACATTCTGAAGTAGAAGATATTAGTAAACAAGTAAAAGGTTTTGATGCTATTTACTTTACTGCTGGGTCTCGTGGTAAGGACCTTATTCAAACTGATGCTATGGGAGCAATAAAAACTATGATGGCTGCTGAAAAAGCAGGTGTTAAACGCTATATTATGCTCAGTTCAATGCTTAGTTTAGATGTAGACTCATGGAAGAAGATTCCTGAACTTGAGGACTATTTAGCTGCTAAATTCTTTGCAGATACTTATTTAATGGATTCAACGAATCTTGAATATACGATTCTACAACCAGGTACGCTTACTGAGGAAGCTGGAACTGGTAAAATTCACCTGGATGTTAAGGCTGCTGATTCAAATCCAATACCTGATGTTGCTAAAACATTGGCTGAAATTCTAAAATATCCAAATACTATTGATAAGGTTATTCCAATGAGTAGTGGGAACACCCCAATTGATCAAGCATTGAAAGAAATCTAACTAGAAGAAAAAGCTCCATTGTGGAGCTTTTTTTGTGTTTGTAGTGTTAAATAATTAATTAGAATTTAAACACCTTAGAAATTTCTTCTAAGTATTTTTGATCTAATTCATCAAAGTTAGCTAATTTAGTTGAATCGAAATCAAAAACTCCCCATAAATTGCCGTCTGTTTTAAAGATAGGGATAACAATTTCAGAATTTGATTCACTATCGCAGGCAATATGTCCAGCAAACTCATGTACATTTTGTACAATTTGAGTTTGCTTTTCTTTTGCGGCTGTTCCGCATACGCCTTTACCAATTTGAATATGAACACAAGCTGGTTTTCCCTGGAAAGGACCAAGAATTAATTCTTGATTCTCATAACGATATACACCAGCAAAGTTAACATTATTAAGGGAATTAAATAATAAAGCTGAAATATTTGCTGTATTTGCAATCCAATCATTTTCGCCTTCGACTAAGGCTTGGGCTTGTTTTAATAATAGTTGATAATTGTCTTCTGTAGTGGCAGTCATGATTGAATACCTTCTTTCTGTTAAATTGTTCTAATTCTAACATTAATTTAGTAAATTAAGGATTTTAAACCAATTTTTTTCAGGAGAAACTTATGTATTGTGATTACGATATAAACAGTAATAAAAATAATAGGAGCTAAAGAAATTGGTAATAAAAAGATTAATAAAATAGCACTGAGTAGTGGTTTTTCTAAAATAATAGTAGTACTTGCAACAACTAGGATAGATACAGTGATTACTGGTTGAATTGGAAGAAACTGTGCAACAGCAGCTCCAACAGCAACACTGGCAAAGATAGCAGGGAAAATTTTACCACCACGCCATCCCATTGCAAAGCCAGCATGAGTAGAAAAAGTTTTAATCAAAGCAATGAGCAATAAGAATGAAGGAGAATAAGAAAGAGCAGTTTTAGAAAAGGGAACAATATGAAATTCTCCAGAGAACAGCACGTAGTTAGTTATTAAAGTTAAAAGACTTAATACTATTCCCCATAAAGTTGCCTTAAAAATTGTGTGTAGTCGCCAGGCTTCTGCTTTAGTAAATACTTTTTCGAAATATAAGAAAAAGTATCCAAAAATAATACCGATAATTACGGGAATTAAACTATACCATAAGATTGACCATGACCAATTAATAGGACGCTTATGAATTCCGAAGGCACCTTCTTCAGGAAAAAGAGTAAAGACTATAATAGTTCCAATTACTCCAATCAAAATATTGAATAGAATAAAAAATTTTTTATGATTTTTAGAATTAAAAAGGCTATTGAAGTTAGGCGTTCTAAGAAGCTTATCTTTATCAATACTTATTTGCCAGAAGTGTACCCAACCTGAGGCCTGCGTAGAGATCAATCTGATTTTATCCCCAAGCCAATTTATCATTCCAGAAGAAAGAACAGTAGTGGAGGCTTCTGGTCCAATACTTCCACCAGCTCCTAATGATAAAAGTCCTAGAGTAAAAGACTTCCACCAAGAATGATAATCGAGTTTCCCATTTTTTCGTACATCATGTAACACTTCTTCAATTGTTAAGGGATAGGAGCCCAATTTTTTTGTTAATAATCCAATAACTATTCCGAAAGGAATACAAATAAGAAAAGGATAAATAGGACGTAAAGGAAAATTGGCGTGATGATTAAAATAACCCCAAATAAAGTTGATAATATAGTTAACTAAGTTGAGGTATAAAGCAGTTAGGATACCAATAATAAAGCTCCATGTACTACTAAAAATTAAAATATTTATACTTTTTTTAGTCATTATCGTCTATTAATTCCTCCATATAAATTAGATGTATGATAGAAGTGTACTTTATTTGTTGTCTTGGTTCAAATCGCTCATAATAAATTTGAGAGCAGAATAATAAAGAAAGGATTGGTCCAGTTATGATTGGAAGAGAAACTCAAATACGCCTAGTAAATAAATTAGAGAATATTCACCATGTTGTAGTTCAAGCTTCCGCAATTGATGGAAGTAACGTCTTTGCCTTGCAGCTTCTTCATAAACAAAGCGACGTTGTTGTTTACCAAACTCCAAATGATAGTGAAACTGTTACATTTGATGAAGACCATCCTATTTTATACTTAAAGGGCCAAAATTCAGCTGGAACTGCTGGTGGACATACACAGACCTGGGTGCAAAGCGGAGAAAATAATAAATGGTTTGTTGGTACTAAGCCAAAAAGACATGGAAATATATATTGGACAACACAAATTGCAAGAGTGGAAGTTCCTGGGTATCAAACACAAGTATTTGCTAATAATACTGATTTACCACGGCTTTCCTACCTTAATCGAGCAGGGGCCGGGTATGAAGATGGAGATACAGTTTATCCAGGAAAAGATTTAGTAAGAGTAGAGGCAGCTGTTTCACCCAATGGTCATTATTTCTTGATTGCAAGTATTGATATAAATCATACAGGTTATTTTGCACTTTATGACCTTAATGAAGTGAATAATAAATTAGATGAGGCAGAAGAAAAGGCTGAAGATATTAATGTTGAGAATTTAACATGCTTAGGAGCATTTAAGGTACCTCATTTTAATGATCAAAAGATTGTTTCTATTCAGGGATACGGAATAGATGATAATAAGGATATCTATATTTCGAGTCAACCAAGTCCGCATACAACTTTTTTAGGTTTTCCAAAACAGGGGAAACCTCGTGAAATTGTTAAAATTCCGTGGGGGATAACTGATCCAGATAAGTGGTCTGTAGTTAATTTAGATAATAGCTTAAAACTTGATGCTTTAGATTTTTGTACTGAATTTGAAGGGATTCAAGTAACTAGTGACTGTCTTTACTTAACAGTAGCTTATCATCAGCGAAATAGTGATTTAACAACTCTAATGAATCGTATTTACCAAGTTGAAAAATTTTAGAATGAAAAATGGAAAAAATGCGTTGTAGTTGGGGAAATAGTAAGAATCCACTCTATCAAGAATATCATGATAATGAGTGGGGTAAGTTGAATCTAGATTCAACTTACCTATATGAGATGCTTGTATTAGAAAGTTTTCAATCGGGATTATCTTGGGAAACAATTTTAAATAAACGCGAAAATTTTCGAAAAGTATTTGCAAATTTTGACTATCATGAAGTAGCTAAATTTAATGAAGATGATTTTGAAAGATTAATGCAAGATAAAGGGATTGTCCGTAATCGACTAAAGATTAATGCTGCAATTAATAATGCAAAAGTTTTAGTTAAACTAGAAAACAACAATCAAACTTTCAAACAAATTTTAACTAAGTTTATTCCTAGGCCAATAAATCATCATCCTAAAAAAATGGAGGATGTTCCTGCTTCAAATGACTTGTCTAAACAAATTTCAAAAGAAATGAAAAAAAGAGGCTTTAAATTTGTAGGGCCAGTAACAATATATTCATTTTTGCAGGCAGTTGGATTAATAAATGATCACCTAGAAGATTGTAGTTTTAAGAATGGAGAACTGTGATGCCTTTGTTACTACCGACAAAACAAGTAGTGATTATGTTTATCTTGATGTTTGTTGGCTGGATTTGCTACCAGGTAAAATTTCTCCATGAACAAACAGTAAAAGATTTAACTAAGATACTTCTTTATGTAGTATCACCATGCTTAATTATTAATTCTTTTCGACAATCTTTTTCAGTTACTAGATTAATACAATTTAGTTTGATTTTTTTACTAGTACTTGTTTTATTTGTGTTCAAAATTATTGTAAGCTCGATTCTCTTTAACAAAAGAACAATTAAAAACGAGCAAAAAAGAACAATTCTACGATATGCTGGAACTTACACTAATGCAGGTTTTATGGGAATTCCCTTAGTACAAGCGCTTTTAGGGAATAATGGTGTATTTTTCGCAGTACCATATTTGATTATTTATAACATCTTTATGTGGACGCATGGCATTAGAATGTTTACTAGGAAGAAGCAGTCATTTAAAGAGAGTGTTCGTCAAGCTATCGTTAATCCTAATATTATTGCAGCGATTGTAGGAATGATATTGTTTATAATTCAAATCAAATTACCTGATATAGTTTCTGATCCTATGAATTATATTGCTAATTTGAATACTCCGCTAAGTATGATTGTTATTGGTACAAATCTTGGAGCTATTAATTTAAAAGAAGACTGGCATGATAAGTTAGTTTGGAGTGGAGTATTAGTTAGAAACTTGTTTTTCCCATTAATAATTTTAGGTTTTTTACTAGTTTTGCCACTTCCATCAATTGCTAAAATGACAACTTTAATTATGGCAGCTTGTCCAGTAGCAGGAGTAGTAGTGCTTTTTAGTTTAATCAGCAATTTTGAAGTAAAATTTCCTACTAAATTAATGTGCTTATCTACTCTAGTAGCAATTATTACTCTTCCAGTCATAATTAGTTTGGCTAATTTAATGGGAATATAGAAGGAAATGGAAAAATGAAAGAAAAGAATAATTATTTAGCAATTAATAAAACTAGTGTATCAATTAAGTGGCTCACAATAGCCTCACTAGTCTATCTGTTAATCTATACTGAAGCTGGTGATATAGTAACGGCATTTTCTGAACTTTGGGCCCCAATATTGTATTTAGTGATTGTTTGCTTTTTAGCACTGGGAGCAAAAATATTTTATAAAACAGATCGTGTTTTTATTAAGTTACCTAAAGAGGGTAAAGTCAAGATCTTAACCATTATCTTTTGTATTATGTTAATGGCTTTATACTTTTTAATGAATCTGATTGCAAGCTGGGCACAAGTCTTTAATTTAATGCCTGAAATGATGTGGTCTTCTATTTGTGTTGCTTTAGCCGCTGGAATTGGAGAGGAATTTCTTTGTCGTGTAACTTTGTTTAATTTATTTACCAAGATTTTTGAAAATAAACAGTACGTTTTGCTTTGGTCGAGTATTTTTTCTTCAGTTTTATTTGGATTATTCCATTTGATTAACTTAGGACATGGGGCACAGCTAGATGCAACTTTCCAACAAGTTTATTATGCAACTGCTATCGGGTTAGCCTTCTCCTATCTGCATATTTTTACTAATCGAATCTGGCCATGTATTCTAATGCATTTTTTATTAGATTTACAACCAAATATTGCAAATATGAATGCTGAGGCTTCATCATGGGGTCCGATATTAATTATTTTTGGAATTGTGATAATTGTTTCGATAATTTGTATTTATGCTTTTAATAAAAGAGTTAATAAAGTTGAAAATTAAAAAAAGCAGATCACTTGATCTGCTTTTTTATCAGAATAATTAAAGTCCAAATGGAATCTTGTAAAGGAAAATTCCGATGATTGCACCTAAGATAGGAGCAACTACAGGAACCCAGCCATAGCTCCAGTGAGCATCCTTTTTATTAGGAATTGGTAAGATTGAGTAAACAAGTCTTGGACCGAAGTCACGTGCCGGGTTAAGGGCTGGACCAGTTGGACCACCAAGTGCCATAACCAAAGCAGTGATTAAGAATCCTACACCGATATTGGCAATGTCAACTGCTTGTTTGAAGAACATACCCTTGTATAAACCGATTGCAACAAACATTAAGACACCAGTACCGACAAGTTCAGAAATGAAACCATTCCATTTACTGTTAACGCAGTCGCTAGTAGCAAAACATGCAAAAACAATATTAGAGTCGGTAGATTTTTTAATATATGGCCAGTAAATAGTGATAATAAGAAGTTGACCACAAATTGCACCAAGAACTTGTGAAATAATGTAAGGTGTTACTTGTGCCCAGGGGAAAACACCAGCAGTAGCTTGAGCAAGTGTAACGGCTGGATTAAGGTGATTACCAGAAATTGATCCAAAAAGCATTGCTGGAAGCATAACACCAAAACCAAAACTGAAGGCAATTAAAATCCAACCCCCATTGGCTTTGCCATCATGAGCATTACCAGTAGTTCCTTTTAAAAATGAGTTGGCAACGGCACCGTTACCAAACATAACCATGATTAGTGTACCGAAAAATTCGGCAAAATACTTGAGCATCCAACTATGTTCCATAAGATACTTTTTTCCTCTCTTGAAAAAATAAGTGAAAAATAAACACAGCTACTGATTATACCTAAGTTTACAAAAAAAGCATAGATATTTTTTAAAGAATCTTGCAATTTTAAGCAAAAAGTTTGCATAATAAGAAGATAAATGTCCAAGCTCTAATTACAAAATGTAATAAGGGCTCTTTTTGTTGTTGAGGGAAGTGCTTTAATGAATAAAAAACAGATTACGATGGTGACTGTAGCGTTGATGTTAGGGAACGTTATGGCAGGTTTAGATGGAACTATTACTAATACGGCTATTCCTGCCATCGTTTCAGCGCTACATGGGATCCAATTTATGGGATGGATTGTGGCAATCTATCTCTTAGGAATGTCTGTTTCAATACCAATTTGGACAAAAATTGGAGAAAAAATTACTAATAAATTAGCTTTTGAAATCGCACTAGTGCTATTTGTTTTAGGCTCAACTCTTGAAGGACTAGCACCTAATATTTACTTTTTCTTAATTGCTCGAATGATTATGGGAATTGGTGGTGGAGGAATGGGGTCCTTGCCTTATATTATTGCAGGATACGTCTTTCCAAACATTAAGAAAAGAACTCAAGTTTTAGGATATTTGACAGCTAGTTTCAATGGAGCAGCAATTTTAGGACCTTTAGTGGGAGGTTGGCTAATTGATGCTCTATCATGGCACTGGGTATTTTATATTAATATTCCAATTGGTTTAGTTGCTTTGTTAATTTCCTTGATCTATTACAAGCCAGTTACACCAAAAACTGCCCCAGTTTTTGATTTACAAGGGGCGTTTTTGTTAGTAAGTGGTTTAATTATGTTTTTAATGGGAATACAACTCTTGGGATTAACAGCAACTTGGATTGTAGTAGGGTTGATCCTATTTAGCTTAGTTTTACTGATCTTTTTCTTTTTGCATGAAGCTAAAGCGAAGAATCCAATTATTCCTTTATCTATTTTTAGTAATCATGATCTAAATGGTGATTTGATTTTATTTGCGACTACGTGGGGAGCTTTTATTGCTGTAAATACATATTTACCAATGTGGGCTCAAGCTCTTTTAGGAATGTCGGCTTTAATGGGTGGGATGACGTTAATTCCTAACTCCATCGTTGAAATTATTGCATCCCAAACAGTTGCTACAATTCAAGAAAAAATTAGAACTTTTACGCTAGTAATGATTGGAATTGTTACAATGATGATTTCATCTGGTGGTCTTTTCTTAGCTAATGATCAAACTCCTCTCTGGATATTAATTTTGATTGGGGCATTTTCTGGCATTGGAGTAGGATTTATTTTTGTTGCACTTCAAGTAAAAGTACAAATCGATGCTGGAATGGAAGATATGGCAACTGCGACCTCAACTTCTTATTTAATTAGAATTTTAGCTCAAACTGTTATGGCAGCCGTATACGGGGTCATCATGAATTTAGCGTTAGCGAGTGGCATTAATACCCATTCAAATATCACGATGCATATGATGAATGAACTAAGTGACGCAAAATCAGCTAAGCTATTGCCGCAGTCTTTACTACCAGAAATGCGTAAAATTTTTCACAGTGGTATACACGAAATTATGGCTGTTTCATTCATTTTATTATTAATTGCAACCATCTTTAATTTTTATTTTAATTTTAAGCAACCAAATAAGAAAATTAATAGATCACCAAAATAAAGCTTGTGTTTAAGGAATTAAGCAAGTATATTTTAGATAAGATTATTAGCCTTGATTATTGCAAAATAATTGGGGCTTTTTATTTCATAGAAAAGTAGGTGTACTGATGACAAAAAAGCAAGTAACGATGGTCACATTTGCTATGGTTTTGGCAAATGTAATGGCGGGATTAGATAGTACGATTATTAATACAGCGATTCCAGCTATTATTGCAGACTTACATGGAATTCAATTCATGGGGTGGATAATTGCCATTATGCTCTTGGGAATGTCTGTTTCAACCCCAATTTGGACTAAAGTTGGGGAAAGGATTGGTAATAAGTCGGCTTTTGAATTATCGTTACTCTTTTTTGTACTAGGGTCACTTTTTCAGGGACTGGCAAATAATATGTATTTTTTCCTTTTAGCTCGTGCTTTAATGGGAGTAGGGGCTGGAGGAATGGGTTCGCTACCCTATATAATGGCTGGTTTTATCTTTGATAATATTAAAGCAAGAACAAAAATTTTAGGTTATTTAGGGGCTGCCTTTAGTGTAGCAGCTATTATCGGACCGCTAGTTGGTGGTTATTTAGTTGATTCACTTTCTTGGCATTGGGTCTTTTATATCAATATTCCGATTGGACTTTTAGCAATTTTTCTTTCATTGCTCTACTATTGTGAAGGTATAATTAAAGAGACTCCAAAATTTGATGTATTGGGATCCTTCTTAATTATTGTTGGTTTAACTTTACTTTTATTAGGAATCCAACTACTTGGGTTAACTAGTAGCTGGATTGTGATCAGTTTAGTTATTGCTGGTATAGTTTTACTGGTCTTATTTTTTATGCATGAGGAAAATCATCCCAATCCAGTTGTACCGATTAGCATGTTTAAAAATCGTGCTTTAGTTGGAGATTTTTTACTTTTTATTTTTAGCTGGGGAGCTTTTTTAGCTGTAAATACTTACTTACCAATGTGGGCACAGGGATTACTTGGAACAACTGCATTACTTGGCGGGATGACGCTAATTCCTAATTCTTTAGTTGATGTTGTAGGGACTTTAGTAGTTAACCCCTTAAAGGCACGCTTTAGTAATCGAACTCTGCTCTCAATGGGATTAATTTGTATTTTGATTTCGTCTTTAGGTTTAGCACTAGCGCCGCAAAGTACTAACATTTGGTGGTTAGCTGGTATCGGAACTTTTTCTGGCTTTGGTGTGGGTTTTATTTTTGTTTTACTTCAAATAAAAGTTCAGGTTGATGCTAGTGAAAAAAATATGGCCCCAGCAACTTCACTCTCGTATTTAATTCGTATTCTTGCTCAAACGATAATGGCAGCTGTTTATGGTGTAATTATGAATATGGAGTTAGCGCGGGGTGTAAGAGAGAATCATGGAATAACAATGAGCATGCTTAATAAATTAAGTGATGCATCTTCCGCAAAAAGTTTGCCACAACACTTGCTGCCAACGATGAGAAATATTTTTCATTTAGGACTTCAAGAAATTATGTGGTGTGCGACTGCTCTCTTGGTGGTAGCACTTTTATTAAACTTTGTTTTTAATAAAAGCGATAAGTAAGGATTTAAGATCAAATATAAAATAGTTACAGAAAATTTAGCTATTCTTAATAATTTGATTTTTTATTAAAAATATCTTTTAATTAGAGAAGTAAATTATAATTTAGAAAAGAGAAGGATTCTTATTTTAGACGAACAACCCGCCCGATGGGGCTCTAAAAATTATTATAAAGTTAAAGATTTATATTATAGTGCTTTTCCAGAATGGGAAAGATTCTCATGGATCTCAATGGTATTAATGAGCTTGCGAAAGAAACTCCAACTTAATGCCGTTTATGATGGAGAAGTATTTTGCGGGATGGTTTGTTACTATATTAGTGACAATACTGTTTATTTGGCGTACTTAGCTGTTGAACCAGAATTGCGTGGCAATGGATATGGAAGCAAAATTTTACATATGCTTGAAGAAAAATATCCAGAGCAGCAAATTGTATTAGATATTGAACCGCTTGATCCTGATGCAGAGAATTATCATCAACGTGTTAGTCGTTTGCGTTTTTACCAGAAGAATGGTTGGCGTAGAACTCACCAGATGTTAATCGATGCAGATGGTGAATTTGAAGCATTAGTAGATCAAAACCATTTTGATAAAAAAGATTTTGCCAAAACGCTAAAACAAATGAGTTTAGGTTTTTATCGCTTTAGAATTGAAAAATAATATTTTTAGTCACTCAATAGTTGAGTGACTATTTTTTTATGAAAAAGTATAAAATAGTATAAAAATAGATTTAAAGTATAAAATAGTATAAAAATAATAATAGGAGCTGATTAACTGTTAACCAAAATATAGAAATTTATAGAAGAAGGTAGAAAATTAGGCTTATTTAGAAAGCTAAACATGGAAAATAAGCTTTAATTCAATACTTACTTGTTTTGCTTTCCTTCCTTAGATAAACTTATGTTTGTATTTTAGGAGGTGAAGCAATGATTAAAACACAGGTAGTAAAGCTAAAAGTTAATAAAACAATGCAAAAGCATCTCGATGCTTTGTGTGATTATCGCAGGTATTGCTGGAATAAGGGCTTAGAAACTTGGCAATTAATGTATGAAGCCTATACCTTGAACAAACAAGATAATCCAAGTCCCAATGAACGCAGAGTCCGTGATGAACTAGTTGCTCATAAAGCAGACTGGCAATATGATTTGTCTGCTAGATGTTTGCAATTAGCTGTTAAAGATTTAGCTAATGCTTGGAAGAACTTCTTTGATAAGTCACAATCTGATTGGGGAATACCTAGTTTTAAATCTAAGAAAGCTCCCAGACAAGGCTTTAAAACTGATAGAGCTAAGATTGTGAATGGTAAACTTCGACTTGATCGCCCAAGAAGCATTTCAAAAGAGTCTTGGTTTGATTTAAAAAGCTATGAAGCTTTAAAGATGGATGAAGTCAAAGTGGTAAGTATCTTCAAAGAAAAAGGGAGCTATTATGCGGCGTTGCCTTATGAAGAAGACATGCCAGCTAAGGCTAAAACTCATCAAAAGACAGCAGTTGATGTTAATGTTGGTCACTTTAACTATACAGAGGGGCAAATTAATGTTTTGCCTGCTAAATTGCAAAAGCTTTATAGACGTATCAAACATTATCAAAGAATGTTAGCACGTAAAAGAGAAGTTAACGGTAAATTGGCTACCAAATCAAATAATTACTTTGCGGTGAGAGCCAAACTGCAAAGAGATTATCGTAAAGTAGCTAATATCCAAAATGATCTTTTACAAAAGTTCACTACTAAGCTTATAGATAATTACGACCAAATTGTAATTGAAGACTTAGCAGTCAAAGAAATGATGATGACGCATGTAGCTTCCAAAGGTATGCAGAGATCATTGTTTAGCAAATTTAGGCAGATATTAACTTATAAGTGTGATTGGTATGGCAAAGAATTAATCTTGGCTGATAAAACATACCCATCAACTCAAAGATGTGCTCAGTGTGGTTATGTCAAAAAAGGTGATGAAAAAATCACTTTGCAAGGCAATCAAAAGCATGGTACAAAGCATAATGAGTATATTTGTTATCAGTGTGACTATAGTAATAATCGAGATGAAAATGCGGTTTTAAACCTTTTAGCTTTAGCAAAATAAAGAAAATAAACGGGGCTGGCTAGGCCCCTAAGCTGTACGAGCTAGTCAATGTGATTACTCCTAGATTGGAATATCAGAATACTAGTGAAGACGACAGTAAATGAAACAAAGAAAGGAAAAAATATATCTTTCTGATATGTAGAAAATTCGTATTCTTCTACATATTTCCATGTTTTATATAGCAGGTGAGATACATGAACCCATTTAATCCTACATTTGGTGATGTGTATCAAAAAGTAAAAAGACATGAAACGGGGGATTGTTTCATGCCTTTTTACTAAAGAATATTATCTGTAATGTAAGTAAGAACACCTTGATCATTATTCGATGTAGTTGTATGATTTGCAATCTGTAAAACGGCCGGATCTGCATTTGCCATAGCAACTCCATCCCCAACTTCCTTAATCATTTCTAGATCATTTCCACCATCACCAAAAGCAGTCATTTCAGATAAAGGAATATTAAGTAGTGTGCCAAGCTCCTGTAAGCCGTGAGCTTTATGGATTCCGGGCTGAATGATGTCGATATCACCATGACCACTACTTGTAACATCGCAATAATCCGATAGGTTTTCTTTTAAGAAATTTACATAATAATCAGTTTTATCATCAGGACAAGAAATAGCAAATTTAACTATGTGGTCCTTAATATCTGCTAGATCATTAATTTTTTTAAGATGATAGTAGTAGTGAGTTGATACATCATAGTAGCGGACGGAATATCTAATTGGAAAATACGCACTTTCAACTCCAGAAACTAAAAATTCTAGTTCTGGTTGTTTTAATAAAAAGTTGTAGATTACTTTACTTGATTCATCTGAAAAATAACTCAGTTTTAAAATTTCCTTTTGATTTCTAACAATCGCACCATTTTCTGCAACATAGATTACATCAGGAAAATCTTTAAAGAAAGAAACAAGTTGGTAATATTGATTGCCACTAGCAACAGTGAATTTAATATTCTTTCTTTCTAATTCTTGATAAATTTTAGTGAATTTGTCTTTATCATAAGTTTTATTATCATTTAAGAAAGTACCGTCCATATCAACGGCAATTAGTTTTGTCATTTAATTATCTCCTTTAACTACGTATTCCTGGGGCACAAGATATCAAAATATGTATTGATAAATTGAACTCATTTTCTATAATTAGTTATGTAATTGATATAAAGAGGGGAAAACTATGAATAAGAGTTCAAATGGTTGGCGCGTCTTTTTAAAGAGCGTCTGGTTTGGTATTATTGCGGGAATGATCTCTGGAATGGTTAAGATTGGTTGGGAGAAAATCTTACCACCGAGAACCTTAGCACGTGATGTTGTTAATCCACCACAACACATGTTGCAACAAATGGGTGCATCTTATAAATTTACTCATGCTTACGTAATTTATAATACTGATCAAAAAGTTTTCTGGGTTGCCTTAATTTTACACTTTAGCTTCTCAATTTTCTTTGCATGGCTTTTGATTTATATGGTCCAATTCAAGAAAACTGCTTGGGCTGGCTTATGGGAAGGTGCTTTGTATGGAATCATTATTTGGGTCGCATGGCATTTGATTATTATGCCTGTCCTTGGTACAACGCCAGCACCTTGGCAAATGCCATTTGCGGAACACTTCTCAGAATTCTTTGGCCATATCGTTTGGGGTTGGTCAATCGCTGCAATGGGCTATTACTTAATTGCTAGACAAAAGGTGAAGACCTTAACAAATCAATATTGGTAAAAATATCAATCGATCTTTCATTAGGAAGGTCGATTTTTTGTTAAAAAACAAATTTATCTAGTGCTTTAGCAATCCCATCATTATCATTTGAATCAGTAATGTAGTCTGCATGATCTTTTGCTTCTTGGCTTCCATTGCCCATAGCAACTGCAGTACCAACAATATCAAACATTGAAATATCGTTCTTTTCATCGCCAAAAGCAATCATTTCATCTGGAGTAATGCCTATCTTTTCACCCAACTCTTTTAAGCCATTTCCTTTATTAACAGTGGGATGTAAACATTCTAGGAAATGATCATCAGCTCGAACAATATAAAGATCCTTGCTAAATTTTTCTCTTAGAGTAGGTTCAACTTGATCGAGGATTTTCTTTGAACCAACAAAACATCCCTTTGAAATCTCAAAATTGTCGGGCATTTCATCAGGGGTTCGAATGAACATAGGGGCTGTATTTTCCCAGGCTTGGAGCAATTCAAAATAGTCTACATCATGATCGGCCGTAATAATTCTTGAATCAGGATCAACAATATTGAAAGGGACTTTTTGTTCTTTGGCAAATTTAGTTAAAGCCCGATAAAGCGCATTATTAACCAAATCTTGAGTCATTATTTTGCCATCAGCAGTTCTAGTGATTGCGCCATTTAAAGTAACTGCATATTGGTCGCTACCTTCAATACCTAGTTCTTTCATGAAATGCGCTAAACCAGCGATTGGTCGACCAGAACAAAGTACAACTTTAACTCCTTGATCTAAGGCTTTTTTTATAGCTCTCTTGGTTGAAGGTAAGATTTTATTTTTTGAGCTTAAGAGTGTACCGTCTGTGTCTAAGGCAATTAGTTTAATCAATTTAATTCCTCCTCGTGTTTTATATATGATTAAGATATCATTTATAAATAGAGACTAAGTGTCATTTTCGTAACTAAGAAGTAATTATTTTGAAAGGGATTACAATGATTGAACATGAAGAGGTTCAAAATAATCAGCGACTACCATTTTATTTTTATTATGATAATAAAGTTATGCAGCCGGAACATTGGCATCAGGGAATTGAGCTGAACTATTTAAATAAGGGAAAAGATCTTCGTTTTGCTCTTGAAGGACAGACTTATCATTTCAATAGTGGAGATATTTGGTTAGTTAATCGGCGTCAAATTCATAGTGCATCAGGTGAAGCAGGAGAATGGGAATATGGGGGGTTAATTATTGATGATGATTTTTTATTAAGTCAGTATCCATCGAGTATTAACTGGAATCTCAACTTATTAGGCCAGAAGAGTACAAAAAAGCAGCGGGCATATAATGAATTAGTAAAAGAGGTAGCAGAACTTGGTCGGTTGTGCCGAAAGCCATTAACTGATGCTCGTCGTTTTATAGTATTAAGTCATCTGATGAAAATTATTGTTTTACTTGATCAAAACTTTAATAATAAAGAGCAAATTGTTCAAAGTCCCAATCTAGCTTTAGGGGATGAGATAATTAAGTATATTAACGAGCACTTTCAAGAGGATATTCAAGTTGGTGATATTGCAGAGAAGTTTAATATTTCTCATGTGACATTAAACCGGCAATTGAAGCAGACTAATAACTTAAGCATGGGTAAATATCTAAAATTGGTTCGTTTAATGCATGCTAGAGAACTACTTTTAAATACAAATAAATCAATTGAATTAGTCGCTTATGAAAGTGGTTTTTCTAACACTAGAGTTTTAAATAGAAATTTTAAGTCTTGGAAACATAAGACTCCTACAGAGTATCGTAATGAATTTAGCAAATATTTTAGTTAAAAAAAGAAAGCTACTTGTAGCTTTCTTGATCATAGTATTAACGATTTAAGTAATTAGTTAAGAGAACTTGAGTATTACTTGTCAATTCTACGGCGATTAAACAATATTTTTAGCAGATAAAAAAACTAGAGCCACATTACTTGCAGCTCTAGTTTTTTTGAAATATTCAATTAATTAAAATATTTTTGTTCAGATTTTTCTTTCTTTTCAGCTTCAAGTGCTTTTTCACTAGCTGCTTGTTTAGGTAAGATCCAGTTCATTAACATACCAAAGATGGTACATAAAGCAACTGAAGTTAATTGGAAGTTACCAAGTTGTAGGTAGGCCCCACCAATACCAATAACTAAGATGACAGAAGCGATTAACATATTACGTTTTTCGCCAAAGTCGATTCTATCATCAACTAAAATCTTTAGACCATTAGATGCAATGGTTCCAAATAGTAAGAATGAAATACCGCCGATAACTGGCATTGGAATTGATTCGATGACTGCAGCAACTTTACCAACAAAACTAAAGATAATTGCAAATACTGCAGCTCCTGCTAATACCCAAACTGAATGAACTTTGGTCATAGCTAAAACACCGATATTTTCACCGTAAGAAGTAGTCGGAGGACCACCGATAAAACCGGCAATAATTGTTGAAAGACCGTCACCCATCATAGTACGGTGTAAACCTGGATTCTTAAAGAAGTTTCTCTTAGTTAGAGAGTTAAGAACCATAATGTGTCCCATGTGTTCAGTCATTGTAACAAAGGCGATTGGGGCCATTGTTAAGATGGCTGCTGGATACCATTTGAAGTGGTAGCTAATTCCAGGTACATCTAAAGCGGGCATCGAGAACCAAGCAGCCTTTGCTACTCCTGAAAAATCAACTATTCCTAGAACGCAAGATAGAGCGTAGCCACAAACGATCCCAAGCATAATTGAAACCAAACTAGTAAAGCCTTTAAAACACATTTGGAAAATTAAGGTCATGACCAAGGTAAAGATGGCAACACCGAAGTAAGTTAGGTTGTACTTGGTACCTTTCATCATGGCATCGTTGGCAGCAGTAGTTGCAAGAGATAGTCCAATTACGATAATGATTGGTCCTACAACAATTGGTGGTAAAACTTTGTTTACCCAATCAGACCCAACCTTTGCGATAACTAAGGCAACGATAACATATACTAACCCAGCTGCAATTGCACCTTGAGCAATTGCTGGATAACCGTCTTGCTTCATTAAAGCTTGCATAGTTGCAACGAAAGCAAAACTTGATCCTAAGTATGCTGGAATCTTGAAACGGGTTAGTAGCATATGGACTAAAGTACCAACGCCAGATGAAAGAAGAGCAATACTTGGATTGATTCCGACTAAGATTGGAACCAGAACCGTTGAGCCAAACATGGCAAACAAGTGTTGCATGGAAAGGAGAATTCCTTGTCCTAATTCTGGCTTCTCATAAACGTCTAAGATCGCATCATCATTATGAAATGTGTCTTTAGGCATCTTTTTCATAATTTCCTCCTTGAAATGAAAATCTTGATGACCTAAAGAAAAAACGACTATCTAAAGAGGATTCCTTTAAGATAGTCGTTTCTGTTTAAAACTATGTCAAAAAATAGTTTACGCGCAGATTTCCTTGATAGCCTCACGGGACTATATTAAAGGTCATCACATTATTTCTTTCTTAATTTAACTAAGATATAAGAAAAAAGTCAAGTATGAAATTAACTCTGTTCTAAGTTGTTGATTTTAAAGTTTGTAAACATAAAAAAATATTTTTGTGTAAGCGATATCCTTGCTATAATACGGCTAAGGAGGACTATTTGGCTTTTTAAACAAATAATGAACATAAATTAACTTTGACAAACATAAATGAACATATATAATAAAGATGTAATGAGTTAGTTAGCCAAATAGAATTAAGGTGAATAATGCTTAAAAGAGAACGATTAAGAAATATTTTAGAAATTGTAACTGATAGAAAGTTTGTAACCGTTGATGAATTGGCTAAAACATTGCAAGTTTCAGACATGACGATTAGACGGGACCTTAATGAATTAAATACTACTGGTAAAGTGATGAGAATTCATGGCGGGGCACAGGTAATTTCTCAACAAGATTCTGTTGAAAAAAATTATATCCAGAAACGAGAAATTAACATCTCTGAAAAACAAGCGGCAGCTGAAGTTGCAAGTAAAATTGTTCAAGATGATGAAACAATTTATGTTGGACCAGGAACAACTTTAGAATTTATGGTTGCAAAATTGAATCAAAAAAACTTGCGAATTGTTACTAATTCTTTACCTGTTTTTGAAGCTGCTAAAAAGAATGCGAATAATTATGAACTAATTTTAATTGGAGGTTCATATCGTAGAGTTAGTGGGGCTTTTATTGGAGCGTTAGCAAACAATCAGTTAAGAGGAATATCTTTTGATCGGGGCTTTGTTGGCGTAAACGGAATTAAAGACACCTCGATGATGACAGCTAATTTAGAAGAAGGACAGACGCAAGGACTAGGATTAAATCGCTCACGTAAAAAATATGTTGTAGCTGATTATCATAAAATTAATCGCAATGATTTTTATGAATTTTACCATTTGTATGATGTAGATGGGTTAATTACAAGTCCTGGGCTTGATCCTGATATCGTAAAACATTACAGCCAAATCACGACTTTGTATCAGGGTAGTGAATAGTGAAAGGAGAACAACATGAAAGTTGTTATTGGTAGTGACAAGAATGGTTTTGAACTAAAAGAAAAAGTAAAAAAATACTTAGAAGATGGGGGCTACGAGGTGCTAGATGTAACGCCAGAACCTGCAGAAGATTTTGTGGAATCTAGCTTAAAAGTAACTCACGAAGTATTAGAGCACGGTATTAAAAAAGCTATTATGTTTGATGAATACGGTGTAGGGTCTGCTATGGCTTCAAATAAGGTTAAAGGTATGGTAACTGCAGACGTTAATGAAGAAAGAACCGGCCATATGACTGCTATGCATAACGGCGCAAAGGCATTAGCAATTGGTAGTGGTATTGTTGGTGAAAAGCTTGCTGAATCAATCATTGACTATTATCTACATACTGAGTATGCGGCTGGACGTCATCAAGTTCGTTTAGATATGCTTGAAAAAATGATTTAGAGGAGGTATTGGAATGTTTGATAATGATAGACCACAACCAGAATTTGTAGACCCAAAGATTGATAAACATACTGTTGTTGCTTTAGGAAATGACCATATTGTCACTCCAATTAAAATGGCACTATCTGATCACTTGAAAGAGGAAGGTTATCAAGTATTAGATTTCGGTACCTATGATAATACTAGAACACACTATCCAATATATGGAAAACGTGTTGCCGAAGCTGTTGCCGATGGTAGAGCTGATGTTGGTATTGTAATGTGTGGTACTGGTATTGGTATTTCAACGGCGGCTGATAAGAATGAAGGAATTCGAGCAGCCATGGTTGGTGATGTTGTTCAAGCTAAATATGCTAAGCGTGAATTAAATGCTAACGTTTTAGGTATGGGTGGTATTGTCTTAGGAAGAGACTTTATTTTCTATATTGCGGATGCATTTTTGAATGAAAAGTATCAACCAACTGAAGAAAATAAGAAGCTAATTGAAAAAATTGATAATATTGCTAAACCAAATCCTGATCAAAAGGATAACGAACACTTCTTTGATGAAGAAAACAAGAAGTGGGCTGAAGGAGTATATCACGATTAGGTAGAATGATCATTATTTAGCTTAAGATATAGA
Organism: uncultured Lactobacillus sp.; assembly: GCA_910589675.1. Lineage (GTDB taxonomy): Bacteria > Bacillota > Bacilli > Lactobacillales > Lactobacillaceae > Lactobacillus. Next base: position 21,388 of record CAJUTO010000011.1, read on the forward strand.
TTTATAAACCGCACGTAGAAAGGAGATTAATTAATGATTAGTCTCTTTTTATTTAAACTACCAATAATAAAATGGTTATAATAAAAGCGTTTACATTAAAGAGATAACATGCTATTATACATACGTAAGCAAAAATAAATGTGGATTGTAACTAATACGATTAGGCAAAACCGCGAACTTTTGATACAGACAACTGCCGGTAAGTCTGTATTGAAGATTCGCGGTTTTTTTATTTTTCCTGGAGGAGTGAGACATGGAATACAGAATAGTCCAGATATTAAACAATAATGTTGCAATCGTTCATACCAGGGATGATAAACAAAATATTGTTATGGGAAGGGGTGTTGCTTTTCATAAGCAAAGAGGAGATTTAATTCAAGACGAAAATGTTGATAAGGTATTCGAAATAAAAGATAAAAATACCGTTAATGATTTAACAACTTTATTAGCAAATGTACCATTAGATTTTGTAACAACGAGCTATGATCTGATTGACCAAGTACAAGCTAAATATAAATTTGCTGTTGAGCCATATATTTATGTGACCTTAACAACGCACCTATTTGGAGCATATCAACGTTTGATTAAGAACGAAGAAGACGTCAATTATTTGCCAGATTTAAGTGATGCTTATCCTATTCCATATCAGATTGCAGATGATATTATTACTGGTTTTCGAAATAGCTTAGATATTTCTTTTCCGGAATCAGAACATAAGAGCATCGCTCTTCACTTCATTAATGCCCATACTAGTGACGGTATTAAAGATGATAAGAATCAAATAGAAAATGATGAGATTATCGAAGTTGTTCAAGATGAACTGAATAGAAATGGAATATACAGAAGGCAAACGAATGCTAATGATTATGACAGGCTATTAGTTCATCTAAAATATTTTATTAATCGACTTAATAATAATGAACCAGATAGCTTACCAATCTCAGAAGGAATGATTGGTGAAATAGAAACTAATTATTCACAAGCATGGCACATAGTTCAGCACATTAAAGAATTAATGGAGAAAAAATTACAAATAAAGTTATCACTAAGCGAACAAACGTATTTAACAATTCATATTCAAAGATTAATTTAAGGAGAATTAGAAATGGATGCAGAAAATCAAATTACTAAAGAAGAAATTTCAATGACAGGTTTTTCAATTGTTGCTTATTCAGGAGATGCAAGAACTTATTTAATGCAAGCCATGGATAAGGCTAGTGAAGGAAAGATCACAGAGGCAAAAGAACTTGTTAAGAAGGCAGAAGAATCTATTAACTTAGCTCATAATGAACAAACTAAGCTCTTAAGCAAGGAAGCTGGAGGAAATGACTTAGATGTAACCTTCATTATGGTTCATGGTCAAGATACCTTGATGACAACGATGCTTTTAAAGGACCAGATGAAGACAATTATTAACCTTTATGAACGAGTAAATAAACTCGAAGGAAAAAATATTGAATAAAGTAATACTGATATGAGTATTTGAAAATTTTGTGAAAGAGGAGGAAGAAAAATGAATGGTTTTACCAAAACAATGGATAAGATGAAACCAAAATTTGAAAAAATTGCTTCTAATCCATATGTTTCTGCGGTTCGTGACGGCTTTATTGCCGCGATGCCAATCATTTTGTTTTCGAGTTTGTTTACATTGATTGCCTATGTACCAAATGCGTGGGGATTTTATTGGCCAAAATCAGTCGAAAATGCACTGGTCTTACCTTACAACTATTCAATGGGACTACTTGCCTTATATGTAACTGCAACTTGTGCAAAGAATTTAACTGATTATAAGAACTTGAAGTTGCCTAAGACAAATCAAATCAATTCAATGAATGTTATCTTGGCTGCAGAAATCTCATTTATTATTATTGCGATTAAAGTTGGCAAAAATGGGTTAGACTTAACTTATTTAGGCACTCAAGGATTAATTGCATCATATATTGTTGGTTTAATTGTTCCAAATATTTATTACCAATGTGTTAAGCACAATGTAACTATTAAAATGCCAGATGTAGTACCACAAAATATTGCACAGACTTTTAAAGATATTTTTCCAATGACATTTTCAGTTACATTATTCTGGTTAGTACAAATTGTCTTGAATCAATTATTTGGGGCTAATTTATCTGAAGGTGTGGTAAAAGTTCTTTCTCCACTATTCCACGCAAGTGATACTTATGGTGGTTTAGCTTTAGTTGCTGGTGCGATGGCTTTCTTCTGGTTTGTTGGTGTACAAGGTCCTTCAATTGTTGCTCCAGCTGTAGCTGCAATTGAAACGACTAATGTAGGTTTGAACCAACAATTAGTTCATGCCGGAATGCAAGCTAGTCATGCTTTAACTATTAACGCTCAAGATTACGTTATGAATATGGGTGGTACTGGGTCAACTTTTGTAGTTCCATTTATCTTCTTACTTTTGGCGAAATCAGCTCAAAACAAGGCAGCAGGTAAGGCAGCAATTATTCCTGGATGTTTTGGAGTTAATGAGCCTATTTTGTTTGGTGCCCCAATCATCATGAACCCAGTCTTCTTCGTTCCATTCTTGATAACACCGATGTTCAATGTTTGTGCTTATAAATTCTTCGTTCAAGTTCTTCATATGAACGCCTTATACAACACTCTTCCTTGGACAGTACCTGCACCAATTGGTATTATCGTATCCTCTGGTTTTGCTGGCTTATCATTTGTTTATGTGATTTTGACCTTAGTTGTTGATACTTTAATTTGGCTTCCATTCTTTAAGTTTTATGACAACGATTTGTACAAGCAAGAGCAAGCTAAACTTGCTAAAGAAGAAGCTGCTGGTGTAACTACAGTTCCTACTACTGATTCAGAAGCAACTCTTGCAGCTACTGATAAAGAAGCTAAAGATGGCATCACTAAAGACACTAACGTTATGGTTATCTGTGCCGGCGGTGGTACTTCCGGAATTTTGGCTAAAGCATTAAACAAGATGGCAAAAGAACGTAATTTATCTCTTCATGCTGCAGCTCGTGCTTATGGACAGCATATGGATATTATTAATGACATGGACTTAATTATCTTAGCTCCACAAATGGATAGTATGAAAGGTAATTTGCAAGAAATTGCTGATCATGATGGCTCAAAATTAGTTACGACTACGGGACGTCAGTATATTGAATTAACTCAAAATCCTGATAAAGCATTTAAATTTGTAGTCGATAGCTTAGCTGGTAAAAATGATGAAAAGAAAGATGAAGATACGACAGGAAGTGTACCAAATGCAACAATTTAAATTTCCAAAAGATTTTTATTTCGGTGGAGCAACTGCTGCTTACCAATGTGAAGGCGCAACTAAAGAAGATGGTAAAGGTGAAGTGATTTGGGATAAGTACTTGCGTGAACAGGGGACCATTAATCCTGATCCGGCCTGTGATTTTTATCATCGTTACCCAGAAGATTTAGATCTATGTAAAAAATTCCATATTAATGCAATCAGAGTCTCAATTGACTGGGCAAGAATTTTCCCAGAAGGTGAAGGAAAAATGGAGCCAAGAGGCGTGGAATACTATCACAAGCTATTCAAAAAATGTCGTGAAGATGGTGTTGAACCTTTTGTAACCCTTCATCACTTTGATACTCCACAAGCTCTGCAAGATAAAGGTGGATGGTTATCACAAGAAATGCTGGATGCATTTGTTGAATATGCTAAGTTTTGCTTTAAAGAATATGCCGATGAGGTTAGATACTGGATTACAATTAATGAACCAACTTCAATGGCTGGTCAGCAATATGTTAGTGGAACTTTTCCTCCAGCATATAAAGATCAGTTTGATAAATGTTTTGAAGCAGAATATAACCAGAATTTAGTCCATGCACGAATCGTTAATGCCTATAAAGAAGCTGGATATACAGGCCAAATTGGTATTGTTCATGCTCTTCAAACTGTCTACCCAGCAACTGATAGTGAAGGTGACAAGCATGCTGCCGAATTAAAAGATGTGCTGGAAAATAAGTTTTACCTCGATGGAACTTTAGCCGGTAAATATTCTAAAGAAACTCTAGCTTTAGTTAGAGAAATAATTGAAGCTAATGATCAGAAGATGATTGATATTAAGCCAGAAGATGAAAAAGTTCTCTTAAAGGCCGCTAAGCAGTTAGACTTTGTGGGAGTTAACTACTACTTCTCGAAATTTATGAAGGAATATCATGGCGCCACAGAAATTGTTCATAATGGTACTGGTAAAAAAGGAACAGATGTCAATCGAATGAAGGGTGTTGGTGAGGAGATTCATCCAAAGGACTTGCCAGCAACTGACTGGGACTGGATTATTTATCCACAAGGGATGTATGATCAATTAAAACGTATTTATGATGATTATCCTTTAGTTCATTCAATGTATATTACTGAAAATGGTATGGGCTATAAGGATAAGTTTGAAGGTGAAGACAAGATAGTTGATGATACACCTAGAATTAAATATTTAAGAGATCATATGGAACAAGTAGCTAAGGCGATTGAGTCTGGTATTCCGGTTAATGGTTACTTTGTTTGGTCATTACAAGATATGTTCTCTTGGACTAATGGTTATTCAAAACGATATGGCTTATTCTATGTCGATTTTAAGACCCAGAAACGTTATGCAAAAAAGAGTGCATATTGGTATAAAGAACTAGCAGAAACTAGAGAGATTCCTCCAATTGATTAAGGCAAGTTAATGAAAAGTTACGTATTAAGTGGTTGCGTAGCTTTTTTATTAATAATAAATGCAAATATTTCACCTAATCAATTGAATCGACTATGCTTAAAGTGAGAGTGTATTTTCATAGAAAAGAGATAGCTATGATTCAATTAGAAAAATTAGTTAAGAAAAATTTACCTAAAGAAAAAGAAGGAAAAGTTGCTAGCTATATTCCGGCTTTAGCTGAAGTTAATCCTAAGCAGCTCGGAGTTGCTTTATATGATTTAGAAGATGGTGAAGTAGGTGAAGCTGGCCAAAGTGAAGTACGTTTTGCAATTGAAAGTATTTCTAAGGTAATTACCTTAATGCTTGCTATTAAAAAGATGGGCATACAAGAAGTATTTAAACATGTAGGATCCCGTCAAACAGGCTTTGCCTTCAATTCAATTCTAAATATGGAAATTGAAAGAGCTAAGTATCCGTTGAATCCTTTTATTAACGCTGGAGCAATTGCTACAACTTCGATGGTAGTAAGTAAGACGGGTGACGATGCATTTGAAGAAATCTTAGATTTTGCTCGTGATATTTGTAATGACCCAGATCTTTACTTAGATCAAATAATTTATCATTCTGAAAAAAGAACAGGCAATCTAGACCGGTCGTTAGCATATTATATGGAATCTAAAAACATGATGCTGGGGGATGTAGTAACTAGTCTTGATACTTACTTTAAGCAGTGTTCAATGATGGTGACTGCACGTTCTTTAGCAAATTTAGGGGCGGTTTTGGCTAATGGCGGTGTAAAACCATGGGACAACAAACGCATTATCCCTGATGAAGAAGCTCGTTGTATCAAGTCATTAATGATGACAACTGGCCTATATAATCAATCAGGCACCTATTCACGACTAATTGGTGTACCAACAAAGAGTGGTGTTGGTGGTGGTCTTATGTCCGCTGCACCTCACAAATATGGAATTGGGATCTTTAGTCCGGCCTTAGATAAAGATGGTAACAGTATTGCAGGCTTAGATTTATTGAGAGATATTGTTGATGGATTAGAGCTAGATATATTTGATTAATAAAAAGATTTGATGAAGAAAGCTAAGTATTTTGCTATTTTGCGAGATACTTAGCTTTTTTGTTTTAAAACTAGATATTCTAAGATCATATTGGTTAAAATATATTTAAGCAACCTTTGAATCTAATTATTTAAGAAAGGAGTCATAACTAATGCTTATTAGAGATCGACTTAGAGAAAAAATAGGTATGAGTGATAATGAAAAAATTATTGCAGATTATTTTTTAAAAGCTGATGAAAATATAGAAAAAGATACTGTAAGAACAATTGCAGAAAAAACATATACTTCTCCTTCTACTCTTATTAGGTTATGTCATAAGTTAGGATTTACTGGATTTAGTGATTTTAAAAATAAATATTTATATGAAGTTAAATACATTAATTTAAAATTTCAAAATGTTGATGCAAACTTTCCGTTTAGAAGAGAAGATACAGCTCGAGAAGTGATGTCTAAAATAACTGATTTGTATCTTGAAACAATCAAAGATACTAAAAAGATAATGGATATGAGAACACTACTTCGTTGTCGAAAAATTTGTGGTAAGAGCAAAGAAATCTATATCTTTTCATATGGAACTTACTTAAATCAAGCATACTCTTTCAAAGAAAAGATGATGAAAATAGGTAAGAAAGTTATAATTTCTTCTAATTTGAATTATCAACTGTATGAAGCAGAAATTATGCAAGCAGGAGATATGGCTATTATAATTTCTTATTCTGGAGAAACAAATAACAGCTTACTTATCGCAAAACAATGTAAGAAAAATAATATCCCTACTATTGCCATTACTTCAGTTGGAGAAAATGATTTAACAAAGATTTGTGATGAAATTTTATATATTTCTACAAAAGAATCACTTTATCAAAATATTGGAGATTATAGCATTCATCTATCAGTTAGTTATATGTTAGATGTGTTATATTCACTAATTTTTCAAAAGGAATTTGATCGATTTTATAAAACTAAGTTGCAACTTGCAATGTCGTTAGAGAAAGATAGAAAATCTACTAATTCAATTATCAATAATGAAAAACTATAGAAAAATAAATACAGATTAAGCATAAAACGATGTTTTAAAAAATAAGGCATAAAAGGAATAATATTTAGAACAAAATTCCTTTTATGCCTTTTTATATTGTATGCGCTAACAAAAGGCTATAAATTAAAAATGTAAGGAGGAACGAGTATGAAATTAGACCATACATTTCTTTGGGGAGGTGCTACAGCAGCTAATCAAATAGAGGGAGCCTATTTAGCCGATGGAAAGGGGCTAAACATAGCTGATGTAGAGAGAGTAGTAAATGATAAGCATGTTAGGAAAGTAGATTCAAAACCTATAAAAGATGTTTATTATCCTAGTCATGAAGGAATTGACTTTTATCATCATTATAAAGATGATATTAAGCTTTTTGCAGAGATGGGATTTAAATGTTATAGAATGTCAATTTCATGGGCGAGAATATTTCCTAATGGCGATGAGCTAGAACCTAATTTATCTGGATTAGAGTTCTACGATAGGATATTTAAAGAGCTAAAGAAATATAATATTGAACCAATAGTTACATTATCACATTATGAAACGCCACTAAAATTAGTGCAAAAATATGGTTCATGGAGAAATAGAAGATTAATAGAGTTCTTTGTACGCTATTGTCGTGTAGTATTCACAAGATACGATAAATATGTTTCATATTGGATAACTTTTAATGAAATTAATGAGATTTTAAATCAAAACGAACCATATCATCAAGCAGGAATTATTTTTGATAAGAATGAAAATCGATTTAAAACTAAAATTCTAGTAAGTCATAATATGATGGTTGCGAGTGCAAAGGCTGTAAAACTAGCGCATCAGATTAATAGAAATAATAAGATAGGGTGCATGGTTCAGTGGCCACTAACCTATCCTGCCACTTGTCGGCCAAAAGATATGCTAGCAAGACAAGAATTTATGAAAAATAATTTTTACTATACGGACGTTATGTGCAAAGGATATTACTCAAACATTTGTAAGTCAATTTGGAAAAGAGAAAATTTAACATTTAATTTTAAAAATGAAGATTTGAATGCTCTGAAAGATGGAACGGTAGATTTTATTTCATTTTCGTATTATTTTTCTTCAGTAGTAAGAATGAATTCACAAAATCAAGTTGAAAAACTTAAAGGAAATCCCTATGTCAAAAAGAGTTCCTGGGGATGGGATATCGATCCGATTGGATTAAGATTATCACTGAATCAATTATATGATCGCTATCAATTACCACTCTTTATTGTTGAAAATGGCTTAGGAGAAATTGATAAAAAGGATAAAAATGGTGAGATTAATGACGATTATAGAATTAGCTTTTTAAACGATCATATTAAAGCAATGATGAAAGCAATTATTGATGATCAGGTAAAAGTAATTGGCTATACATCCTGGGGTCCTATAGATTTAGTTTCTGTTGGAACTGGTGAGATGAAAAAACGTTATGGTTTTATCTATGTGGATAAAGAAAACGATGGAACTGGTAGTCTAAAGAGGACGAGAAAAAAGTCATTCTATTGGTATAAGAATGTAATAAAAACTAATGGAGAGTCAATTAAATGATAGGGGATTACTTATGGATAAATTTATGAATATTTTACAAACTAAAGTAATACCTAAGGCAAATAGAGTAGCTAGTGAAAAACATTTAGCTGCTCTTAGGGATGCTATGGTTTTAACAATTCCATTTATTATTATTGGATCAATATTTTTAATTTTAGCTGATTTTCCAGTGTCAACGTATCTTTCATTTTTAAAATCTCATCCGCAAATCCAGCAAGCATTGTTATATCCTTATAATGCAACCTTTAATATTGTTGCATTAATTGCAACATTTGGAATGGGATATAAACTAGGGGAAAGCTACAAAGTTGACGGTATAGGAGCTGGCTTAATATCATTAGCAGCATATTTTTTAGTGACGCCAACTAATACGGTAAAAGTAGCTAATAATCCTACGACTGTAATTAATACTAATTATTTTAGTAGTGCAGGTCTTTTTGTTGGGCTGATTATGGCGATTATTTCAACTGAAGTTTATCGTTTTATAGTTAAAAAGAATATTGTGATAAAGATGCCAGACGGTGTTCCTCCAGCAGTAGCAAAGTCCTTTAATTCGATCATTCCAGGCTTTTTCGCAGTGATTGTCGTTTGGATAATTAGATTAGCTGTAGAAATTACGCCATATAAGAATGTTCAGAATTTAATCCAAAGTATTATTGCTCAGCCATTAACTAAATTAGGAACAAGTTTTTGGGGAACATTAGCAGTCTTTTTGATAATTAATTTACTGTGGTGCATTGGACTACATGGATCAATTATTGCTAACTCAGTAATGTTACCTATTTGGTTATCATTAACTAGTCAGAATGCTGCTGCTCTAGCTGCAGGACATGCTGTTAAAAATATTGCTTCAGCAGAATTTAGATATATTATTTTTGTAGGTGGATCAGGAGCAACCTTAGGTTTAGTTGTTGCTATGGCATTTTTTGCTAAAAGTCAGCAATACAAGAAATTAGGAAGATTAAGTCTAGCTCCAAGTATTTTCAATATAAATGAACCAGTATTATTTGGATTTCCAATAGTTTTCAATCCAATTATGTGGATTCCATTTTTATTAATGCCTATCATTACAGTTACGATTACATATTTATCGATGCAATTTGGTATTGTAGGAAAACCTATTGGAGTGTTACCTCCTGGCACGACTCCAATGATTATTGGCGGGTATATAATGACTGGTGGAATTTCAGGTGCCATTCTACAGCTAGTGATTTTTATAATTTCATTTTTTGTATATTATCCATTTTTCAAAATTGAAGATAATCTGCAGTATAAGAAAGAGTTAGAAAGTAAAAAGGAGGGGTAATAGGTAAAGATCATCTCATTGAAAAATAAATGTTGATTATAAATTAGATGTATAAAAAAATAAGCTAAGCATTACTATTTTATGGTATGCTTAGCTTTTTGATTACATTCTACTTAAAAGTAAAATCAAAACTCAGTGTGATTAAAGTATGCCAAAACAGTTGAAAGCTGAAGAGAAGATTTTTCAATAATGTGTAGGGAATTTTTAGTTCATAGTGGTAAAATAAGAAAAAACATTATTGAAAACAGGAGTAAAAATGAAAAGATATTCAAAAGCGATATATTGGGGCTTACCCATTAGTTTGATTCTCGCCATTTCGATTATTTTACACTTAGGTTGGATTAATGCCTTTGATAATTTCTTTGAAGGATTAGTTCACATTGTTCCTAATTTAAAGGGATTGATGCTAAAGATTACATTTTTAGCAGATACCAAGGTTGACTTGATCTGGATGGTATTAATTGCAGTAATCTTATGGTTTAGAAAACAACGTCCTCTTGCGACTAACTTAGTTTTAACAATGATTACAGGGGATGCAGTTGGTTGGGTAATTAAGCATTTGATTCAAAGAGCTCGTCCTGTACAGCACCTAGCAGTTGATGATGGATTTAGTTTTCCTAGTGGTCATACTTTAGGTATGGGGATGATTGTTATTTGGATCATTATGGTGCTTTTACCAGTGGTATTGAAAGATAGAACTAAACGTTTTTGGATTGATTTTCTATTGATCGTTTGGCTAGTTATTGTAATGATTTCTAGAGTATATGTTTATGCTCACTATCCATCTGATGTTTGCGGTTCAGTTGCTATCGCTTTAACTTGGGTTGGAGTAATGCAATTTGTCTTTGAAAAGATTAAGCAAGTAGTAAATAAATAGTTAACAAAATAGGGTTAAGCATTATGCTTAACCCTATTTGTGTGAGTAGTTTTTATGATTTTGTTTTTGATTAAGTTAATTGAACTAATTTAGTCAAACAATGTCCAAGGTTGACTTGGTCTATCATATAGATAACCTTTTTGCCAGTTCCATTCAGGATGTTGCTTCATGAAGTCTTTGGCGTCAAATGGTTCACCATCAGCTCTGCCAAAAATGCCCCACATATTCAAGTTTTCAATATCAGTGGCATCAGCACACTTACCATCACATGAACCACCTGGGAAGAAAGGTACATTCCAAACGCCGTGTGGATCGTCAGCATAGTATTGTGGATCAACATCATAGTGAGCACAAATATTACGTGAAGAAGCACATTGATAACCTAAGTACGGATCATACTTATCTGCTAAGATTCTCTTAGCAACGCCATCATCAATAGTTCCAGACACTTCTGGTAATAACTCCTCAAAGCGTGCTCTACGTGCACCAGTTTGTTGACGGGTATCATTATAGCCATTGTCAACACATTCAAGGTTACGAATCCGTGGATTGTGACAAGCATTACAGCCATAGTAGAAACCATCAGTTGATTCTAACAATTCTTGGTGTTTTAATCCTTGTTCAAAGCGTGCGATTTCACCAGTATTAATGTTGCAAAGAAGCCAAATGTTAGCATAACCACCGTTGTTGCCTTCATTAACCAATTTTACCCATTGATCAATATTATTTGCATATTGAGTAGCTTTCCGAGCACGAATAAATTCAGGCATTCCATGTACATCATAGCCAACAAAGCCAGCAATTGTTGTTTCAGTAATACCAAGACCAGCATCAGTAACGTAGAAGTCAGTCATTGAATCGATGTAACCCGGAACGGTTTGCATCTTAAATGCATGACCATTAGTTGGATGAACCTCTTCACAAACATTAAAGTATTGACCGCTCCAGAAGTCATCGAAACTTTCATGAGCAATAACAGGTTTACCATCTCTTGTGGCAGATCCTGTAGCAACAAATCCAGAACAGTGAGAACCGCGTGGTCCTTGAGGTGGATTGTTAGAATAGTTAGCTGCAACTTGTGGCCACCAATAGCCAGTTACTTCCATCCAGTCATTCCAGCCGATAACGTCGTCAACACTGGTTTCAAACCCGTTAGCTGTAAAGCCATCAGCCATACCTTGCATTTCTTCCAAATATTCTTCTGGAATCTTATCTTTGTGCATTTTAACTGCTTGATTGACAAAGAACGAATAATCCATTCCATATAGTTCAAGTGTCATATGGGTGTAAACACGCACTGCATCCCTAAATTCGTCAGTTAAAAGATAACCATGTTGAAAACCAATTTCATAAGGGTCACCTTGAACTGTTAAATAATGCCAACCATTAACATCTTTTTTAGTAGCTTTTGCAACAATTTTACTTTGTGTATCTGTTAATGTCATAACATTCACCTTCATTTTTTTATCAATTAAAGACTAATCAGATAACATTGCAGTCCAATATGGAAGATTGATTTCAGCTTTTTCGTAAGCAGCACGTTCAGTATCAGTCAAATACTTCTTGTTGACTACCGTATTATAAGTGTATTGATCCATCCATGAATTATCCATGATGAAGTAGCCTTTATGACCAGGTTTATCACCCCATGAATTTTGAACCTTCCATTTAGTTGGTTCATTATCATGTAAATCAACACCACAAATTAACATGGCGTGAGTTGGCATACTTTCACGGTATTGTACACGAGTAGCCTTGTCTTTGCCTAAGCTAATACCAAATGAACGCTTCCAATCATAAACCTTTAAAGAAAGTAAGCCAGCAGGATTATTCCATTCTTGTAAGACATCACAAGCAAACCATACAGGTTCATCATCTTTTAATTGATCTATGACCATACGTCTCATATCATGCATTGGAACATTTAAGTAGCGAATATTTCTACCACCGACTACGTTATTGCATAGTTCAATGCCATAGGTTTGGTTGTACTTATAGCCACCACCAGGTAAGTTCATGAGTTCAACATAGTCATCTAAGTTGATATCTGCAAACTTCTTGTAAAATTCTAATGGTGTAACTTCACCAGTAGTATGATACTTCTTATTCTTATCACGATATTCATAAGTGAATTTTTCTGGAGGAGTACCAAAGCAGATACTTAAGACACGATAGTTTTCTTGGTTTAGTTGACGAATAACGCTTTTAATCTTTGTATCGGAAGCATTGTTGTTAACTAAATCACGTAATTTCATAGCATCTTTGTCTAATTTTCTGTTGTACATCTGATTAATTTCGGTAGTATTCCAGGCTGGCTTTGTTTCAGGCATTAATTCGTTTGGAACTAAGCCATATTTTTCAATTAGGTTGGTTAATAGTGGCCAATCACCGCCATCTTCTTGAGGGGTAGCGAGGAGGAACATAACTTCACGGTCGGATAGGGGCTTAGCAGCGGTCTTAACAATGTTGTTGTAGAAGTAATTACCACGTTCTAGTTTGTCATAGAAGAAGAGGTAATCTGGAGATAGCTCCATATCTTTTAAATTATGCTTCTTTTCAATTAAGAAACGAACAAAGTTCAAACCACTAAACATCCAGCAACGGCCAGAATGTTTTTGATTCATTACTTTATTTGAATCAACATCAATTGAAAAGTTAAAACTACTATTTTCAATTGCGCGTTCGTTAGTAATGGCTTTTTTAATACCATTTTTCATAACCGCATTTTGAGTAATACGTAATCTTTGAGTATCAAGAAAGTCTGATCTGATTGTTTTCAAATCAGTAGGGTTAATTTCAGACATAATACAATCTCTTTTCTAATATAAAACTAATTGTCGGCATCCGGTGGGGTAAGCTTATTGTCTTCAGCAGCCTTAAAGACGGAACTTGAAACTTGTTCATCTGGGCTGTAGTGACGCTTAATTGGCATACCCATTGGGTTTTGATCCTTAGACATAATTTCAGTAGGGACATTTGAAGAAACTTTTCCTGGTTTATTTAATCCCTCAATTTCCCAAGTAAATGGAGCGAATTTGTTGCGTGGATCAACCCATTCAGGGTGCTTCTTTGATAATTGATACATGATAAAGCAGATAGCTAAGATTACTGCAACGAGGATACAGATAATTACCACATAAGTTACAGGTGAACCAACTTCTGACTTAACTTGTGCTGGTGGGTAAATGGCTAATACAATGCCGAATACACTGGAAATTAAGCCGATACCGGCTACAATCCAAGCACCAACTTTACCACCAGGAACTTTAAATGGACGTGGACGGTTAGGTTGGTCGTATCTTAATCTCAAGAATGTGATGAACATTAAGATATAGTAGAACATGTAAAGAATGGTAATAGTCTGAGTTAAAAGAATAACAAAGCCTTCGACGTTTGGAATTAATTTAACTAGATAGGCAATAATTGTCATACCTGCAATTTGTGTGTACATTAAGTGAGCAGGCATGTGGTGCTTATTCTTTTCCTGGAACCATTTTGGTAAGAAGCCACTACCACCAGCTTGTCCAAGCATGAATGATGGACCAGCCATATTGGTAATAACATTAGCCAAAACGTTACATAATCCAGCCCAAACAAGAACCATATATAACCAAGGCATTCCGATCGTAGCACCTAATTCTCTGAAGACAGTGTTCAAAGAATAGATAACATTTAATTGGTTTTCTGGTACGACCATCGCAATAATCACAGTACCAACAACGAATATCAAGAAAACTAAAATAATAGTAATAAAAGTAGCTTTGGTGAAGTCTTTTTCTGGGTGCTTCAACTGCTTAATGTGAGCGGCATTAGTATCAATACCGGTATATGAGAAGAAGACCCCAGCAGCTAACGCTAAGGTACTCATTCCGTTCCACTTAGGAATTAAGCCTTTAGGAGTCATTGAGATAGCAGGGGTGTGGCCCTGACATAACCAAACGATAGCCAAGATAATCATGATAGCTAAGGGAATAAAAGTACCAATTAAAACACCATATTTTGCGACATTACTAAAAGCTTTAACACCTTTAGTAGCAATAAATGTTAGGATCCAATATAAAATTATGAATCCAGTCATGATTAACACTTCATATTGTGGGTGTTGTGCAAATTGAACAGCCTTATCATACATTGGTGTATAGAACATGATCGTAGCAGCATAGCTTGGCATCCCCATACCAAAACTAATCATGGTTTGAAACCAAAGTATCAATAAACAAGTTAAAGCCCAGCCTTTACCAAGGCCTTCACCAACCCATCGAAAGATACCACCACGGTTGCTCCAACCAGATGCTAATTCAGCAGCTACTAAAGCAGTAGGAATGAAGAAGCAAATGGCACCAATGGCAAAATAAGTAACAGCAGACAAACCATAGAAAGCTTGCTGAACGTCATTACCAATACCAGCGATAATGGAGACGTTCATAAGTGTTAATGCAAGGATAGAAATATAAATCTGTTTGACAGATTTTTTTTCTTTTTCCTTTGCATCTTCCATCATTGTTATCATCTCCTAAATAACATACGTTAAAGAAAAAGCCAGGTGAGAATCACCTAGCTTTTCTTTGATTAACTTTGTAAACGATCAGTATTAATGGAGAAACTTAAACGAGATAAAGTTAATTCACGCTTTACTAAGTTGCCAACAGTTTTATGAGTAAGGTCAAGAACCTTTTGTGCATTAGCTGCATTAGCTTTAGTTAAATATTGAATTAGCTTTTGTCCACTTAATTTTTCAGCTTCTAAATCAGTTTGATGAATTAAGTGATTGGTAAGCTGATCAGCAGTAGGCAAAAATCCATCTAATCCACTTAATAGAGATTTCATTTCGTTATAACTTGGTTGAATTAAAGCAGCAACAGTTCTTGAAAGCCAATATGCTTCATTTGGATCATATGCATCAGTAGTGTTCTCATATTCGGGAGCAGTGCCATTGGCATTAGCATAAAATGGAACATAAGGGTTAAAGGCAGTTGGAGCAAAATTAAGCCATGCAATACCAGCAATGCCTGCTGGAACTTTATTTCTGATTTCGAGAATGTGTGATTCAGCACATCTTGCCATAGAAATTGGACGGAATTTAGTTCTATCATCTTTTGGTGTGTTATCAGCTAATGGATCATAGATCGTCTCATTATAGTGAGAGCTAAGAACATAACCAACATCTTCACGTTTTAACTTACGATTTGGCTTGAAACTAAAATCTAGGTCGTTGCTGGTAGGTGAGAAAGCAATATGTCCTAAATAGCGTTGACCAAACCAAACACGTGGTGTGTTATAGCAACGATCACGTGAATTAGATGTACCAAAAATATGGCGGAAGTTAAATTCATCAGGATCAGGGTTAAGATTATTTTCCTCTACAAATTCTCTAATGCCAGGAGCCCACATAAAGCGACTACTGTCATCAAAGTCGATATCTTGTAAGGAAACTTGGTTGGCTATTACAGCAGCTTTGTCATCATCAAGTTTTTCTGCAACCCAATAGTGACCTGTTGGAATTTCCATATACCAAATTTCATCTTTGTCACTAAAAGCAATTCCATTTCCTTCATGAGAACCATATTTTTCAATTAATTTTCCTAGGTATTGAACACCATCGCGAGCAGAATGAATAAATGGCAATACTATACTTAATAGAGCATCTTCACCAATTCCATTACTTACTAGTGGATCTAATCCCAATACTTGGGGATTCCCATATAAGCTTTCAGTAGCACTCATAGCAACGTTTTCACTGTTGATTCCGCATTCACCGAATTGACCGTGAATTTTGTAATCAACAAAAGGAGCCATTTGGTAACGAAGTGCATTTTCAGGTAGAGGAATATCTAATCCTGTTACATATGAATGAAAAGTTTGCTTTTCTGATTTAGCAGGAACAACTACAAACTTTACTGGCACGTTACATACTTCAGCGTCACAATCTCGTGCAATAATTGTCGAACCAGCAATATTGGCTTTTTTACCAACTAAAACAGTGGTACATGCCATATATAATCGTCCTTTCTAAAGATATTTTTCTCTTTAAATTGGGTTCATTGCGTTCCAGTATGGAAGCATTACTGGTTCTTTTTCGTAAGCAGCAAGTTGTTCGTCAGTTAAGTACTTCTTGTTGACAACAGTTTCGTAGGTGTATTGTTCCATCCAGTCATTGCCCATAATGAAGTAACCTTTGTGACCAACTTTTGGACCCCAAGAGTTTTGAATCTTCCATCTAATTGGCTTGTCATCACGCATGTCAACACCAGAGATAAGCATTGCGTGTGTTGGTAAACTTTCACGGTATTCAAATCTCTTAGTCTTATCAGTACCTAACTTAATACCAAATGAACGATCCCAGTCAAAGACTTTTTCAGTTAAAAGACCAGCTTGTGGTGCCCATTCTTGAAGAACGTCACAACCAAACCATACAGGTTCATCATCTTTCAATTGTTCAATAGCAGTCTTTTCCATATCCTTCATTGAAACGTTGAAGTAACGACTTGGTTGTCCACCAACCATATTGCCAGAAATTTCAACTCCGAATGGGGTGTTGTATGGATACTTTTCACCTGGTAAGTTCATTAACTCAACATAGTCACCTAAGTCAATGTCAACGAACTTCTTGAAGAACTCTAATGGAGTAATTTGACCAGTGGTGTGGTATTCATTGTTTTCGTCACGGTATTCATAGGTGAATTTCTCTGGAGGAGTACCTAAAGCAATAGCTAATACACGGTAGTTTTCTGCGTTCATTTGACGAAGTACACTCTTCATCTTTTCATCAGATGCATCACTGTTAGCTAAATCACGTAACTTCAAAGCGTCCTTTTGTAACTTTCTGTCATACATACGGTTTAATTCTTGAGAGTTAGCACTAACTGCATCTTCTGGCATTTCTTCGATTGGAACAATACCATACTTTTCGATTAAGTCGACTAGTAATTGCCAATCACCACCATCTTGTTGTGGAGTAGTAAGTAACCAGTTAACTAGACGGTCAGACAATGGACGATCAGCTGTGTTAATAATGTTTTGGTAGAAGTAGTTACCTTTTTCTAGCTTGTCGTAGAAGTAAACGTAGCTAGGTGACAATTCCATGTCCTTAATGTGGTGATCTTTTTCAATGTGGTAACGAATGAAGTTTAAACCTGAGAAGTCCCAGCAACGACCAGATTGTTTTTGGTTTAAAACTTTATTTGAATCAACATCAATTGAGAATACAAATGGGTGAGAGTTAATTTCACTTTGATTTGTAATTGACTTTTTAATACCATTCTTCATTACGGCATTTTGAGTATTACGATACTTTGCTGTATCTAAAAATTCTGATCTAACTTGTTTTAAATCTTCATTATCAATTTGTACCATAATTAATCTCTTTTCTTTAAAATCGATAATCTATTTAACTTTCATCAGTTGAAAGCTCGTTGTTTTCATCTGCTTTAACGATATCAACAGAAACTTGTTCATTTGGTTTATATGGACGCTTAATTGGCATACCCATTGGGTTTTGATCTTTAGACATAACAGTTGTTGGGACGTTTGATAAAGCCTTTCCAGGTTTCTTAAGTCCTTCAATTTCCCAAGTGAATGGGGCAAACTTGTTATTTGGATTTACCCAATCAGTGTGTTTCTTTGAAAGTTGATATAAAACAAAACAAACTATCAAAACAACAGCAACTAAGGCCAAAATAACAGAAACATAAACTATTGGTGAACCAACTTCTGCTTTAACTTGTGCTGGTGGATAGATAGCAAGAACAATTCCGAAAACCGATGAAATTATACCTACTCCTCCAACAAGCCAAGCCCCAAACTTACCACCTGGTACTTTAAATGAACGAGGGCGGTTAGGTTGGTCATAACGTAAACGTAGGAAAGCAGTAAACATTAAAATGTAGTAAAACATATATAAAACAGTGATTGTTTGAGTTAATAAGATAACAAATCCTTCAACATTTGGAATCAGTTTTACTAAGTAAGCAACAACTGTCATTCCTGCAATTTGCGTATACATTAAGTGTGCCGGCATATTGTGTTTATTGTTCTTTTGGAACCAATGTGGCAAGAAACCACTTCCTCCGACTTGACCTAACATAAATGATGGACCTGCCATATTAGTTACAACCATAGCAATTGTGTTGAAAAGTAGAGCCCAAACAAGAACCATGTACAACCAAGGCATCCCAATTGTTGATCCTAAAATCCTGAATACAGAGTAGAGAGTGTATAAAACATTAATTTGTTTTTCAGGAATAATCATAGCAATGATTACAGTACCAACAACAAAGATTAAGAAAGCAAGAATAATTGAAATAAACATTGCTTTTGTGAAATCCTTTTCAGGATGTTTTAGTTGTTTAATATGAGCTGCATTAGTATCAATACCTGTGTATGAGAAGAATACACCAGCAGCTAGTGCTAACGTACTCATACCATTCCACTTAGGAATTAATCCTTTAGGTGTCATCGGAATAACAGGTTGATGCCCTTGAGCTACCCACACAATAGCTAAAATAACCATAACCGCTAAAGGAATTAGACTTCCGATAATAACACCGTATTTAGCGATGTTGGAGAAAGCTTTAACACCTTTAGTAGCCAAATAAGTAAGGACCCAGTATAAAATGATCCAACCTGTCATAATCAACAATTCATGTTGTGGTGCTTGGGCAAACTTAACAGCTGCATCATAGTTGGGTGTATAGAACATGATTGTTGCTGTAAAACTTGGCATCCCCATCCCAAAGTTCAAAATCAATTGAAACCATAGGATAAGTAAACAGGTTAGTCCCCAGCCTTTACCTAAACCTTCACCAACCCAGCGGAAAATTCCTCCGCGGTTACTCCAACCAGAAGCTAATTCAGCTGCAACTAAAGCAGTTGGGATAAAGAAACAAATAGCTCCGATTGCGAAGTACGTTACTGATGCAAGTCCATAGAATGATTGCTGAACATCATTTGCTATTCCAGCAACTATGGAAACATTCATCATTGTTAGGGCAAGGACAGATATATAGGTCTTTTTCTGTTGAGTTTTATTGTCTTCCATGAAAATACCCACTCCTTCTAAAAGGCAAAAGAAACTAACTAAAAAGATGGTTGGCTTGTGAATCCGTTTTATTAGCAACATCTGTTATTGATAATAAAGAGTGCTAGTAAAAGTTAGTAGTTCACATGAGTTTTCATCAAAATAGAAAGTTAGTAAAAATAAATAGATATTTATATAACGACTTGCAAGTTTGAATAATAATTATCTATTCGCATACTAGATTAGGAGTTAAAAATAAAAAAAGCAAATAAAAACAATCGTGATAAATAGGCTTTTTTACAAAAAATGCATTATATTAACTAATATCAAATAAAATAACTCAAAAGAAGATTGATAAAATAATAAATCGAAAAAAATGCTTAAAAAATATATTCTTTTAGGAATAATTATTATTTTGTAAGTAAATAAATTATTTGGTAAATTCGATTTCTTTTATTTGCTTTTAAAAAGGACAATCGTTATGGTTGAGATGAGAGTTAATGGTTTAGAAATATAATGAACAGTTTCAAAGGTGGTAAGTACTATGGTTAAAAAAACTGTTCCTAAAAAGTTAACTTTTATGTCAATTTACTTTTTAGGAATTAATGGAATTATAGGATCAGGAGCATTTTTACTTCCGCAATCTATTTATAAAGATATGGATCTATTGAGTGTAGTCGTCTTACTTTCTGCTGCATTAACGGTAGGATTAATAGCATTATGTTATGCGGATTTGGCCAGTCGTTTTACTGGTTCTGGAGCTGCATGGCTATATTCTTACAATGCATTTGGCAGGTTTGCAGGATATGAACTTGGTGTATTTACATGGTTTTTAGGCTGCTGTACTTATGCTGCTGAAGTAGTAGCATTTTTAACAACACTTAAAAGTTTTGTGCCTGCTTTCAATCAGAGTTCAGTCTATTTTGCTGTTGGGATAGGATTAGTTTTATTGTTCTCAATTATTAATTTCTTTGGTCGTGCCTTAGTTAAAATAATTGATAATACTTCGTCTATTGCTAAGCTATCAACTATTATTTTGTTTATTATTGTTGGTATGTTCTTTATGCATATTGCAAACTTTCATCCTGTTTTACCAGCTGCAGCTGCAAAGGGTGTAGGTCCATTTTTCCATCATTTTGGTGCAGCTTTTAGTGTAGTCTTCTATTTGTTCAGTGGTTTTTCATTTATTCCGATTGCTGCTTCACAGATGAAAGACCCTGCTAAAAACATTCCACGGGCTTTAGTTGCTGTTATGGTTACGGTAACTATTCTTTACACGTTGATGGTATTAATTGCCATTGGTATTTTAGGACACAAGATGTCTTGGTACACCATTCCTATTGCGAATGCCTTTAAGTCTGCTGTTGGAGAATGGGGTTATGTGATCATCATCATTGGAGTTTTGTTAAGTATTTTCGGTGTGGCATTTACTTGCTCATTTAATACGCCTGCTTTGATTGCTTCCTTAGCTCTAGAACACCAATTATTACCAAATTGGGTAGGAAAAAAGAATAAATTTGATGCTCCATGGGTTGGTATTATTTTGACAGCTGCTGTAACCTTACTTTTAATTACTCAATCATACTTATTCTTAGTTGGATGTATTGTTTTAGCTTCATTTGTTCAATATGTACCATCTATTTTTGCGGTTATTAAATTTAAGCATACTGGCCAATATCCAAACCATGGCTTCAAGCTTCCAGGTGGCTACACAATTCCAATTTTAGCTTTATTAGTAGCTTGCTATTTAATCTTTAACTTTACTTGGGAAACTATTTTACTCTCAATAGTTGTAGCTGCTGTAACAGCTGTTTTATACTTGTTCTTAGGAAAGAAGAGATTAGCTAAGATGGGCGGAATTCCAACTGCAGTTAGAGAGAAAAAGAATCATATAGAAGCTGATTTAAAGAAGAAAAATTAATTGATTTAAATTACGTTTATTTAGAATAAAAAATCAATTTGTATAAATAAAAACAGCATTTCTCGGAGGTATTGAGAAATGCTGTTTTTATGCTATTTGGAAAGATTTTTTACAACATTAAAATTAAACAAGATTAAGTTTAAGACAACAATCCCTGCTGTCACAATGAAAACCATACTATAACTTGAAATTCCGGCAATGAAAGATCCGAGGAGTGGGCCCACGATATTTCCAATATACATTGCACTCTGATTCCATGAAAAGACGCGACCAGTTACAGCAGCGGGTGAATTTTTGGTTAATAAAGTTTGCACTTGCGGGAAGAGGCATGCGTCGGTAAAGCCAACTAAAAAGCGTAAAATACCTAATTGCACTGTATTGTGAACAAAAGCAGTTAAAAAGAATAAAATTGTCGCACCAATAAAGCCACCAATAATAATCTTGTGGGTTCCAATTTTATCTCCCAAAGCTCCAAAACGGGAAGCAGCTAAAAACGTTGCAATTCCTGGTAAAGCCGCAATAACTCCAGAAACAAAAACAACATTTCCATGTCCACTCATCAATTGTTTAACATATAGAGAAACAATTGGGTTAATTGAATTGTTGGCTGCTTGAATAATTAAAGTGGTTAACAGTAAACCGAATATTAGGGTTGGAGATCGTAGAGTAGCAATAACGCCGCTGGCTTTATCTAATTTCTTTTCTGTAATCGGCTTAAATCCTTCTTCATGAACAAAGAAAAGTGAGAGAAGAAAGGAGATTAATAATAATCCTCCTGTGATAAAGAAAGTAACGCGGTAACTAAATGCAGACGCAAGTGCTCCACCTAAGAAAGGCCCAAGTAAGTTCCCGGCAGTAAAAGAAGAGGCCATTGTTCCTAGCGCTTGACCAGATTTTTCTTTAGGTGTTTCTGTAGCGATTAAAGCATTTGAATTTGAAACAAATCCTGCAAAAACTCCCTGCAACATTCTTAAGAAAAATAGTTGCCAGACATTAGTAACTAATCCCATACTTCCAAGGACAAAGGCCATCCCAAGGGAAGCCCTGAGAATCATTAGTTTTCTACCTTTTTTATCAGCTAATTTACCCCACCATGGTGAAATAATAGCTGAGACGAAGTACACTCCGGAAAAAATAAATCCCGACCAAAAGTTTAGCTGTTGATGTGTAAAATGTCCTAAGGTATCGATATATAGAGGTAAGAAGGGCATGATCTCTGAAAATGCGATTCCTGCGATAAATACAGCGATAGAGAGAACATAAAGATTCTTTTTCCAAATTGGCTTATCTGATTTTATTGTCATTCTCATCCTCCAATTTTTTAAAATCTACCGTTTTATTTTTAAGGGATATTTTTCCTACTTTGAAACCATAATCGAGCAATTCCTTTTTATAAGTTAAGAAAGAATGATCAATTGATAGGCCGACAATCTTTTGAATTTGGTCGAAAGATAATTGAAAGTCTTGGTCATGATTATCTTTAATATATTGCCACAATGGTAAAAATTTGCTCATTAGTTTTTCTTTCTTTAAATCTGCTTCTCTAAGTTGATTGAAATTTTTTCAAGTGCAGCTAGAGTATCATGATCTACTGTTCCAACTAATTGATTTACCTCTTCAAAGGCGTCGTTCACTTGTCTAAGA
This sequence comes from uncultured Lactobacillus sp., assembly GCA_910589675.1. Taxonomy (GTDB): domain Bacteria; phylum Bacillota; class Bacilli; order Lactobacillales; family Lactobacillaceae; genus Lactobacillus. The sequence goes on from CAJUTO010000011.1 coordinate 44,467, forward strand.
ACCTCAATTCCAGCTGGAAGTAAGAATAGTTGTTTTTTAAGTCCGTTGTTTGGATCTGCTCGCCGTTCAATCATTTTTCTTTTTTCTAATAGCTTAACTACATTAGTAAAACTGGCAGGTTGGTAAAAAAGATAATCTGCAACTTCCTTTTGAATGCAGCCGGGATGCTTTTGAATGTATCTTAAAACATGGGCATGCGTCATTCTTAGATTAATGGAAGCTAGGCGTTGATTGATTAATAGGTTTTCTAATTTACCAATATGATAGAGTAAATTGGCTAGGGGTCTTTTTCGCATGGTGTTGCCTTTCTAAGTTGTAGTTACAACTAATACTTTAAATGAGTATAACGCAACTAATTGTAATTACAATTAGTTTTTAGTTTAAAGGATTAGTAATTTTAGAGAAATCATATTTACGATATTTTAATGCTGCTTTTTTGTCCTTAAACATAGCACTATGAATATCACCGGAAGAATAAGCTAAATAAAGGCACTGATTTCCTTTAAAAGTACCTGTGATATAGATGATATCAACAGTATCTAAAAATCCCCGTGCTCGGAGCCACTGCGAACCATTCTTATCTTCCAAAGAGATCATTGTTGCGTCTCCAGCATACACTTTATTATTCTTTTCTGAGCGATGATTTAGGTTTAGGGTTGGATCTGTTTTTTGATAGACTACAGAATCCATGATCGTATGTTTAGTTATAATGAATTTTCTCGCTGTTTTACTGTAGCGATCAGTTTGATACCACGTTCCTTGAAATACAGTAGGAATCGTAGCTAACTTAAAACCGGGGTATTTTTTATTTAAATTGGGTTTAGAGGAAGTTTTAACAGTATTTTTTGAAGTAGTAATTGAAGATTTTGAACTAGAAGATTTAGGTTGATTATTCTGTGTGTTGCTGCAGGCAGTGAGTAATAAGGTGGAGAATAGAATTAGAGCTACTTTTTTCATGATTTTGAATCCTTGTAATATAAATTTTACTCAGTATAGCATAAGTAAATTTAGTTATAGAAAAAATTTTCGCAAATTGCAATAATAAATTGAACACTTTTAGTTAAGCTGCTTGA
>CAJUTO010000012.1 GCA_910589675.1 uncultured Lactobacillus sp.
GAATGGACTTTTTATTTTTTATCAAGTGTTCAATTTAATTTTACAATCAGCGTTTTAAACTATTTTAATTAAATATAAAATTACAATTAAAACATGGTACACTAGAATTATTAATTTAGGAGGGACATATGAGAAAACGTAAGAAAAAATCTGGATTTCAAAAGTTAACTATTATTATGGCCTGGTTTATGGCAGTTATCACCCTTCTTGGGGTAGTAGCTACTGCTTTAATTGGAACTGGTGTCTTTCAATTTTAAAATCTTTTGCATGTTAAAAAGAGCCGTTTAATAGCGACTCTTTTTTTGTTTAGAAATAGTATTCTTTTTTCAAAAATGGATACTCTTCAGCTAGTTTTACCCAGAACCAATAAGTACATAAAACAAGAATTAAGCACCATAGTAAATTAGGCAAAATACTACGTGAAAAACTAGCAAAAGACAATTGGATTATGCCTACCATATTAAACATCAAAAACACATAGGCACTTACGCATAAATAAGTAACTAAACAGATTAATAATCTAAACCAGAATACTTCTGGAAGAAAGCGAGCACTTTGCTGAATAATAAAACAGATTAAAGGAAAAGCTACAGTATAAATTCCAATAATTCCTAAATAGTATAGATCCGCAATAAGGCCTAATCCTAAGCAGAGCCAAATATCAGCATCATTTTTATCATCGCATAGAGAAATTAAGGTAATCCCAATAATTGTTAACCAACAACTTCCAGAAAAACCTCGATGAAAGATAAAAGTCTGTAAATTATAAGCTAATACTCCATCTAGAATTAATGCCACAAACAAAGCAATGGCAACATACCATCGACGTAATTCTGCCATTACTCTTCAACCTTTCTTTTAATTACAGATACAACTGATGGATCGTTAAGGTTACCTGCTGGTTGAATTTCGACAACATCTGATAAGCCAAAAGTATCCCGGGTTGTTTTCTTAACTGTTCCTATTAAGAGACCTTTTGGAGATAGGCCACCCATTCCACTAGTATAAACTCGGGTTCCTTTCTTCAATTTTTGACCATCAACTACTTGGGTAAATGCTATTTGATTATTTCCAACAACAGAAATTACTCCATGAACTTTTTTACCATTAGCTGCATCAGCTTCTACAGCAAATTTATTTGTTGATTTATCAGTTGTAGTAATCAGTTCGACCTTTGAAGTAGTACTATTTACCTCAACAACCCGTCCAATTACACCTTTACCTGCCATAACAGGCATATTCTTCTTAACACCTGCTCTTGAACCTTGATCAATAATTAATAAATCTGACCAAGTATCTGCAGCACGAGAAATCACCGAACCATTAATAATTGTATAGTCCGTCAAAGTTTTCTTTAATTTTAAAGCTTGCTTTAACTGAGTGTTCTCAGCTTCAAGTGAACTATTTCGAGCCTTAGTTTGAGCAAGATTATCAACTTGCTTTTTTAAATGATCGTTTTCAGCTTGAGTATTAAACAGATCTTCTACATTAGCCGCCCCATTAGAAATTAAGTTAATTGGCCAATTAACTACTCGGGTTACTATGGAAACCGTATCATTGCCAATTTTTTGAACTAAAAAAGGTGATTGTCTCCTATTACGTAAGCGAACAGAAATAGATAACATACTTAAAACTAAAATAACTAGGACAAAAATTGTCAATAACTTTTTGTTTTTGAGAAATTTTTTCATCTACTACTATCTTCCTAATTTAAAAGTTAATAGAAAAAGACCGGCTTTTACGCCGGTCTCTAAATTAACGTCTCTTACGCATAACTTCAATATTTTTGAGAGATTCACCGGTACCAATTGCAACACAATCAAGTGGATCTTGAGCAATAAAGACTGGAACTTTAGTAGCATCTGAAATAACTTCCGGTAAGTTCTTCAAAAGAGCTCCACCACCGGTTAATACGATACCATGGTCAATAACATCAGCAGCAATTTCTGGAGATGTTTCTTCCAAAGTTTCTTTAATTGCTACAATTATATTTTGAACTACTTCTTGAATAGCCTTTGCAACATCTTCTGCATTAATATCAATTGACTTTGGTAATCCTGTGACTAAATCGCGTCCACGAATATTCATTGATTCAATTTCTTTTGCCTTTTCAACTGAAGCAGAAGCAATTTGAATCTTAATAGTTTCAGCAGTTCTTTCACCAATTAATAAGTTGTAATTTTGATGAATATAAGTTGCAATTGAACTATTAAACTTATCTCCTGCCATTCTAGTAGAACGAGATGAAACAATACCACCTAATGAGATAGTTGCCACATCAGTAGTTCCCCCACCAATATCAACAACCATTGAACCTGTTGGATCCATAACAGGAAGGCCAGCACCAATAGCTGCAGCAAATGGTTCTTCAATTACGTATGCTTCACGTGCACCAGCAACTCTAGCTGCATCAATAACAGCTCTCTTTTCAACTTCAGTTACACCTGATGGTACACAAATCATTGCAGCTGGTTTTGAATTACCAACTGTTTTTTCCATGAAATACTTAAGCATAGCAGCAGTTGTATCGTAATCTGCGATTACTCCATCTTTCATTGGTCGAATAGCAACAATTGATCCAGGAGTTCTACCAATCATCTCTTTGGCTTCGGAACCAACTGCAATAACTTCACCCGTTTGAGTATTCTTAGCAACAACAGAAGGTTCACGTAAAACAATACCTTTACCTTCAATATAAACGAGTGTGTTGGCAGTTCCCAAATCAATCCCAATATTTTTAGATCCTAATCCAAACACGCAAAATCTCTCCTTAAATTTATCTCTTTAATTATTTTAGCCTAAATCGTATCTTTATTTAGTCTTAGATATTATAGCATAGAAACACTGATGTAAAAATTTGCTTTAAGGAAATTTGCCTAATACTTAAGGAAGACTTAAAGAAGTTCAGTCTCTCGAAAGCTTAAATAGGTATTATCTGTCACAATAAAATGATCTAAAAAATCAATTCCCATGCATTTACTTGCTTCTACTAACTTCTTTGTAAAGCGTAAATCATGTTGCGATGGCTGTTCATCCCCACTAGGATGATTATGGGCTACAAAAAAGGCAGTACTATTATAAATGACAGCCCATCGAAAGATATCTCTGGGATGAGCAACTGCTCTATTTACCGTTCCCTGAAAAATTAATTTTTCAGCAATTATCTTATTTTTTGAATCCAGATAAATTCCATATAGCTCTTCTTGCGGACGGCCACATAATTTATCCGCGATATAGCATCCTACTTGTGAACTCGAGTAAAAGCTCTCAATTTTCTTATTATTGACGCTCTTTACGCGCTCCAATAACAATTGAAGTAAAATTGCTACCTCATCATTGCAACTTGGGCTAGCAGCAAATTGCCATAGTTCCTTAAAGCTACTGATTCCTACCTCATCTAGTTTTCTAAATAAACTATTAAATGTAAGAATATCTTTTTTCTCTAACGATTCAGCTAATTTCTTTATTAAATCAACATCAGTTTGCAATAATTCTTCTTTTTTCATAAATATCAATTACTCCTTTGATATTTATTACGAAAAAACTATTTAATTTTTTCAAGAAAAGCATAAAAATCTTTGCAGATTAATGTCGCCTTATCTTTATCTAAATTTGTTGGTTGCTTTAAATCTGGAACCATTACGCATTTTAAACCCGCAGCACTTGCTGCTGCAACACCTGTGCTTGAATCTTCAAATACTAATAGATTCTCTTTAGGTAATTGCATTTTTTTAGCAGCCAGTAGATAAATATCTGGTGCTGGCTTAGCTTTAATATTTCCAGATTCAACATCTTTATAACTTAGATAAAAATCAAAGTAATCTTTTATTTTTAAAACATCTAAATTATGGACAATTACATTCTCATAATTACTCGATGCAATTGATAATTTGATATTTTTTTCTTTAAATACCGCTAATGCTTCTCGCACTCCTGGTTGAAGTTTAAGTTTACCTTCATCAGTCCATTTCCAGACTAAGTCATCAGTTCTTTTAATAAATTTATCTCGATCGGCTTCCGTCTTGAAATGTTTATGATAAAAATCTTCCATCTCCTTAACTGAAGAACCAACTAGTTTCAGATAACTATCATCAGGAATATCTAAGTTTGCTTCTTTAGCAGCCACGATATTAGCATCCCAATACAACTTTTCGGAATTAACTAATAATCCATCCATATCAAAAATTATACCTTCAATAGGATCAGCAATATCTTCAACTTTCATCTTTACCTCTTTTGCAGTAATTTAAAACTGCACCAACTAAATAAAAAGATCCTGTCACTAATAGCATATCATCTGCCTGCAATTTATTCTTCAAGCTTGTATAAGCTTCTTCAAAATTTTCTTTATATTCAAATTCTTTTTGTGCCTCTTTTGGAAAATCTTCTAATCTAGCAGCTCTAGGATAATCAATCCGTGTTAAAGTGACTTTTTCATCCTTAAATAATTTTGTGACTGGCCCCAGGTCTTTATCTTTCATCATTCCAAGTAACACATAGATTTGTCCTTTTTTCTTCTTTCGAACTAAGTTTAAAAGATTCTCCATCGCTTGTAAATTATGTGCCCCGTCGACAATGATTTCAGGACTAGTTTGAATCACATCATATCTACCAGGAATACGGGTTTCATTAATTGCTTCTTCAATCTTTTTTCTATCTAAATCAAGTTGCAACAATTGAATCGCTTGAACTGCTATCCCGATATCATAAGCTTCTACCAAAGGCCGTAATGCAAAATTATAGATATTCTTTGAATCTTGATATTCAATCACATCGGGCATTATTTTTATTTGGAAATCTCTTCCTAATAAAAATGATTTTGAATTTTCACTTTGCGCCTTATTAAGTAAAATCTCTAGTACATCTTGAGGAACATTTCCTAAGACAACAGGTCTATTAGATTTTATTATGCCACTTTTTTCTTTAGCAATATCTTTTAAAGTTGGTCCTATTATTTTTTCATGATCTAATCCAATTGTTGTAATAACACTTACTTCAGGAATAATTACATTTGTCTTGTCATGCTCTCCTCCAATCCCTACTTCAATAACTGCATAGTCACAGTTTTCTTGAGCAAAAAATTGAAAGGCTAAAGCTACTTCATATTCAAATGTTACTAAAGAAAAATCAGGATCATCTTTTTTTAGTATCTCTATTGCCATCTCAATTTCATTAGCTGTTTTAATGAGATCATTATTGCTTATATTTTTACCATTTAATTGAATTCTTTCATTAAATTCATATATATAAGGAGACACAAAAAGGCCAGTCTTTTGACCGGCCTTTTGCAATAGATTACTCAAATAATAGGATGTCGACCCTTTACCATTTGTTCCGGTAACATGAATTGTCTTAACACTATCTTGAGGATTATTTAACTGTTTCAAAATCCTTCGGATATAACTCAGATCATTTTTAGGATGAAGTTTGGGTAAAGAATATATTCTCTTAATTACCTGGTCAACATTAGTAAATTTCACTTCTATTTACTTTCCTTTAATTCTTTCATTCTTTCACGAACACCAGCAAGTTGACTTTCGTAGTCAGCCTTCTTTTCTTTCTCTTTATTTATAACTGCTTCAGGAGCATGGGCTACAAATCCTTGATTTGAAAGTTTCTTTTCAGCTCTTTCAACTTCAGCTTCAAGACGTTTTTCTTCCTTTTCCATCTTAGCGAGTTCTTCATCTACATTAACTAATTCAGTTAATGGAACAAAGATTTGAGCTCCTGGAATTACGGCAGTTTTAGCAAGTTTTGGTGCTTCAATATCAACTGCAACGGATAAAGCTTTTGGATGAAGGAAGTTTTCTACATATTCAGCATTATTATCCAAAACAGCTTTATTATTATCATCATCAATTTGAATCATGATATCAATTGGGGATGACATAGGTGCATTAACTTCCATACGGATATTTCTAACAGCCTTGATTACTTCAATTAAGAAGGCCATTTGACTGTCAGCTTCTTTGTTTTCAAATTCCTTATGAGTTTCTGGATATTTAGCTACCATAATACTCTTGCCATCGTGAGGCATTGAAAGCCATAGCTTTTCAGTTACAAATGGCATGATTGGGTGAAGTAAACGTAAGATTTGATCAAGAATCCAGATTAAGTTTTCTTGTTTTCTAGTCTTTAATTCTTCATCATCACCGTTCAATGCAACCTTAGAAATTTCAATGTACCAATCACAGAAGTCATTCCAGATAAAGTTGTAAAGTTCACGACCAGCTTCACCAAATTGATATTCATCAAATAATCTAGTTACTTCACTAACAGTGTGATTCAAACGATCAAAAATCCAGCTATCTGCCAAATCAAACTTAGAAGTATCTGGCATATGAGCAGGCTGTGCATCTTCTGGCAAGTTCATAATTACGAAACGACTTGCGTTCCAAATCTTGTTGATAAAGTTCCAAGCTGCACCCATTTTCTTTGGATCATAACGAGTATCTTGACCAGGAGCTGTACCGTTAAGTAAGAACCAACGAAGAGCGTCAGCACCATATTCATCAACAACATCCATTGGGTCAACACCGTTACCCAAAGACTTACTCATCTTACGTCCTTGTGGGTCACGAATTAAACCATGCAAAACAACATCATCAAATGGACGCTTGCCAGTGAAGTGTAAACTTTGGAAGATCATTCTTGATACCCAGAAGAAGATGATGTCATAACCAGTAACTAAAGTATTAGTTGGGAAGTAACGCTTGAAGTCTTCTGAATTTTCATCAGGCCAGCCTAAAGTAGAAAATGGCCATAATGCACTTGAGAACCAAGTATCAAGTACATCTGGATCTTGCTCCCAGTTTTCACTATCTTTAGGAGCTTCAAGACCTACGTAAGTTTCACCAGTCTTCTTGTTGTACCAAGCTGGAATTCTGTGTCCCCACCATAATTGACGAGAAATTACCCAGTCATGAACATCGCTCATCCATTGTTCCAGAGTATGTTCAAATCTTTCAGGAACAAAGTTTACCTTGTCATCAGTCTTTTGGTTTTCCAAAACTTTTTCAGCTAATGGCTTCATCTTAACGAACCATTGTTTAGAAAGTCTTGGTTCTACTTGAACACCAGAACGCTCTGAGTGACCAACTGAGTGAACAATTGGTTCAACCTTGATTAAGAAGCCTTCTTCTTTAAGATCCTTAACTAGCGCATCCCGTGCTTCGAAACGATCCATACCAGCATACTTGCCAGCTTCTTCGTTCATCGTTCCGTTATCGTTCATAACATTGATTCTTTCTAAGTTATGACGATTACCTACCTGGAAGTCGTTAGGATCATGAGCTGGAGTGATCTTAACAAGACCGGTACCAAATTCTGGATCAACGTGTTGGTCTTCAATAATTGGGATGTGGCGTCCAACAAGTGGCAATACTAATTCCTTACCAACAATATCTTTGTAACGTTTATCACCTGGTGCAACAGCTACTGCAGTATCACCAAACATAGTTTCAGGACGAGTAGTTGCAATTTCAACAAATCCAGAACCATCTGCAAATGGATACTTAATGTGGTAAAATGCGCCCTTATCATCTTTGTGAATAACTTCGATATCACTAAGAGCAGTTTCCAATTTTGGATCCCAGTTAATGATGTATTCACCACGGTAAATAAGTCCTTCATTATAAAGTTGAACGAAAACTTTTCTAACAGCTTTTGAAAGACCCTTATCAAGAGTAAATCTTTCACGAGAATAGTCTAGTGAAAGACCCATCTTTGCCCATTGGCTCTTGATAATTGATGCATATTCATCTTTCCAGTCCCAAACTTGCTTAACAAAAGCTTCACGTCCCATTTCGTGACGATCTTTTCCTTGTGTACGAAGTTTAGCTTCAACTTTAGCTTGAGTTGCAATACCAGCATGATCCATACCAGGAAGGTATAAGGTATCATAGCCCTGCATACGCTTAAAACGAATTAATGTATCTTGAATTGCTGTATCCCATGCATGTCCCAAGTGCAACTTACCAGTTATATTTGGTGGTGGGATAACGATTGAATAAGGATGAGCTTTTTTATCGCCAGATGGCTTAAAAAGATCTTCATCAAGCCATTCCTGGTATCTTCCTTTTTCAACTTCATTAGGATTATATTTAGGTGCTAAATCTGCCATTTAAATTCCTCCAATAAAAAAGTCCTAGACAAATATTTGTCTAGGACGAAATTTTTCCGCGGTACCACCTACGATTAGATATAGAACCTATACCTCTCTTATAAGCGATAACGGCGCTGAAGTGTCCGGATTAACCTACTAAAAAATTCAATTAATCAGCTAATCAAGCTACTAGTAATATTCTTTAAGTCTCTCAGCATATTGACTTTTCTCTGTAATGCGAAATTACTCCTCTTGATTCTTGCTTTGTTTATGATTATAGCATGAAAGAAAATAAGAAGAAAGCTAAGAATTAATCTCTATTTTCTCTAATTACTTTCACTAATTGAATTAAGATAGTTGGAATAACTGCCAAAATCACAATTAGCCATACTTCTTGAGCAGTTAATGGTTGAACTGCAAATAGTCCATATAATGCTGGTACAAAAAGAATTAAGGCTAAAAGTACAGTTCCTAATGCAAAAGCTGCCAAACTGTACCAATTATTTTTAAATCCAATCTTAAAAATGCTGTGCTGTGAACGGCAGTTGAACCCATGAAGTAAACGCGCAAATGTTAAAGTTGAAAAGGCCATAGTACATGCAATTGCTGGTGTATCCCTTAAACCAAGTAAGAAAGCAGCAATAACACTTAGTGAAATTAAGAAACCTTGAATACTAATTTGTGTAACAAATTTTTTATCTAACAAACTAGCTTTAGGATCACGTGGTTTACGTTTTAAAATATCAGGATTTCCGGGCTCCATTCCAATAGCTAAAGCTGGAAGAGAGTCAGTAACTAAGTTGATGAATAAAAGTTGAACTGCAACAAATGGAACGGGTAATGCAGCGATTGAGGCAAATAAAACAGTAATGATAGCTGATAAGTTACCAGATAATAAATATCCAATTGCATTACGGATATTTTCATAAACTGTTCTACCATTTGCGACAGCTTTAATAATTGTCGCAAAGTTATCATCAGTCAAGATCATACTTGCAGCATCTTTTGATACTTCAGTACCAGTAATACCCATGGCAACACCAACATCTGCCTTCTTTAATGCAGGTGCATCGTTAACTCCGTCACCTGTCATTGATACAATATGATTCTTTCTTTGCCAGGCATTAACAATTCTAATTTTGTTTTCTGGAGAAACTCGAGCATAAACTGCTACTTTTTCAATTTGTTGGTCTAATTCTTTATCACTTAATGCATCTAACTCTAAACCTGTTAATGCAAGATCACCATCAGTGAAAATACCAATCTTTTTCGCAATTGCTACTGCAGTTACTTTGTGGTCACCGGTGATCATCACAGTTCTAATCCCGGCTTCTTTAGCACGTGCAACAGCTGCAACACTTTCTTTTCTAGGTGGATCCATTTCGGAAACCAAACCAATGAAAGTTAAGTCTTTTTCACTATCAGTAGATAACTCTTCATCACTTTCCTTATAGGCAAATGCCAACACTCTTAATCCATTTTCTGAAAAGTGATTATTCTGAGCCAAAATATCTTTTCGATCTTGTTCAGTCATTGGGCGGACATCATCCCCAAAACGAATATTCACACAACGTTTAAGTAAAACATCGATTGCTCCTTTTACAAAAATTGTAGGAACAGTGTGAATTAAGTGCTTAGTACTCATTAATTTTCTATCAGAGTCAAAAGGTACTTCCTCTAAACGATCTAAATGTTCTCTTAACTCACTTTCAGATAAGCCTAATTTTCCGTCACCAAGATCAATTCCTGGAACTTTACGGTACATTTCTAATAAGGCTGATTCTGTTGGATCACCAATTTTTTTACCATCAGATAAACTTGCATCATTGTTTAAAACTACATCATATAGTAAATACCGATGCAACTGATTACTTAAGTTCAACTCTTCCGGCTTAAGAACTTTACCGCCAATATAAATGTCTTCAACAGTCATCTTATTTTGCGTTAAAGTTCCAGTTTTATCAGAACAAATTACTGAAACTGACCCTAATGATTCAACCGCAGCTAAATTTTTGATAATTGCATGTTCTTTAGCCATTTTTTGAGTTCCCATAGCCTGCACAATAGTTACAATTGAGCTTAAAGCTTCAGGAATAGCTGCTACGGCTAATGCTACTGCAAATAGTAATGCATCTAGTAAAGGTTGACCACGCCACATTTGCAATCCTAAGATCAAGGCACAGAAAATCAAAATTGCAGTTGCAAGACGAGATGAAAATTGATCAAGTGAAACTTGTAATGGCGTTCTGCGCTCCTTAGTTTCATTCATTAAGGTAGCAATTTTACCAATTTCAGTATCCATACCAGTTGCTGTAACTAAAACATTTGCACGTCCATAAGTTACAAGAGAACTAGAATATACCATGTTTACACGATCAGCCAAAGGAACTTCTTTTTCAAAAGTCGTGTCTAATTTGTCAATATTAGTTGACTCACCTGTTAAGGAACTTTCATTTACCTGCAATGAAAAATTATCTAAAATTCTACCATCCGCAGTGACTAAATCCCCTGCTTCAAGTAAGAGTATATCGCCAGGAACAACATCTTTTGCGGCAATTTCTTGTTTCTTACCATCTCTTAAAACCTTAGCGGCAGGGGCAGATAGGGACTTCAAGGCTTCTAGCGACTTTTCCGCCTTAACATGTTGCACTGTTCCTAAAATAGCATTTAGAATCAAAACAACAATAATAACTGCTGTACTTTCTAAGTTACCAGTAAATGCAGAAATCACAGCTGCAACAATCAAAATAATAACCATTAGGTCTTTAAATTGTTCTAAAAAGACTTCTACAACACTTTTTTTCTTACCTTCTACTAAAGCATTGGGTCCTACTTGAGCTAATTTTTCTTGAGCAGCTTTACTAGTTAGACCTTGTTGTTCGTTAGCTCCAAGCTGTTTTAGAACTTCCTCTTTACTCTCACGATAATATGCCTTCACTTAAACCCTCCATCTAATAGGAAAACCAGACTTTGGTATAAAAAAAGAGACCATTGTCTGAACAAAAAACGTTTAGCCAATAGTCTCACCATTTAAACTTACAGCGGAAAAATTAATTTCGTTTTGACGCCGTAAGTACACCCTTATGCCGGTTACTCCCTATATGTTGGTTATAAGTTTACCATGTTTTAATTAAGCTAGCAATAAAAAATTATTGACTTACCCACTGTGCACCACCCAAGTTATAGGCAGTTTTCCCGGGCATTTTCTTTACTGCAAAATAATTCCAAGCACTATCTTTACGTAATTTCTTCTCGGTTTTCTTTTCAAAAGCTGGATCGGTATAAACTTGAACATCATGTTCTAACTTGATTTTGCCAACTTGTGCTTTAGGAGCAAACTTATTGGAATTTTTTAAATTATCATAACTAATCCAAATATTAGGTTTTACATGATAAAAAAGTTGATTGTCTTTCATTTTAACTTGATCAACATAAACTTTTTTACCATTTTTCAAATACATATAACCTGAAATTGATTCACTGGGGTAAGCGGCTGCTTCATAGCATCTTTTAAAGACATTATTTTCATGTAAAATAGTGGCCAATTTAACTGGATAATCTGTCAATATTCCTGAAACATTTTCTTCTGGGCGCGAATACTTCTTCATTTGAGTTTCTGTATCAATGCCCCAGAGTAAATACTTTTTATTATGCTCACCTAAATAATCCGCAGCTTTCTTAGCATAAAAATTATTTGCATAATACTGCAGCATTGATGATATTTTAAAATCACCAGCTAATTGAGTTAGTGGAATTTGTGGATCACTTTTATGAATTTTTAAAAGAGCTAGCTCTGAGAACGATTCTAACAATACCCGATTTTGTAAATGATATTTTTTGATCAAACTAAGTAGATTATTGATATCGTTATCACTATTATCTTTTGGTTCAATCATAAATTTTACGTTAGAACTCTGATAACGTTTAAAGACATCGACAAGACGATGAATGGACTCATCATTTTGATTTTTATATGTAATTAGATCATGATAAGGCAAGTTTGCAATGCTTTTATCAATTCCAAAAACTCTACTTAAGTTTTCATCATGGCTCACTACGAGAACATGATCAGCAGTTTGTTGTAAATCTAGTTCTAAATAGTCTACTTTTGCACATACTGCACGATCATATGCAATCCAACTATGCTCTGCAAACTTTCCTTGTTCATTATCTCCCCGGTGGGCGATGTTTAAAAAACCGCAAGTAAAAGGAAAAATCAAAATAAAGAAACCAACCAAAATATATTTATTCATAATTCTCATTCTCTACTTGATATCTGTTAGAGTAATTTCTTGATATTGGCCGCGTTTTAGGTTAGCTGGTAGGACTAATTTTCCCATAGAAATTCGATCTAATTCTATTACTTTCATCCCGACTGCTCCAAACATTCGCTTAATTTGGTGATACTTTCCCTCTTGAATTTCAATCTCAATTTCTGATTGATCGGACTCTTTATCTTGCATCAAAATCTTTAATTCTGCTGATTTTAGTTTTGTCCCATCACCTAATGTCATACCACTAGCAAAAACTTTAACTGTCTCTTCATCAGCTACTCCAGCAATTTTTGCCCGATATTTTTTAGTAACATGTTTATTAGGAGCTAGCAACTCATGGGCTAAAGCACCATCATTTGTTAACAATAATAAACCCGTTGTATCCTTATCCAGTCTACCTACTGGCGCTATATCTTTATAACGATCTTTAGGTTTAAGTAAAGAAAGAACAGTTTTTTGACTTTTATCTTCTGTTGCTGAAATAACACCTTTAGGTTTATTGAGAAGAAAATAATGGTATTGCTGATATGCCACTTTTTCTCCATCAACTGCTACTTGGTCTTCTTCTTTAACTTGCTCCTTGGGTGTCTTTACAACTTCTCCATTAACTGTCACAATCTTCTTTTTAATGAGATTATGAACTTCTTTACGTGAACCAACATTCATGTTAGCCAAATACTTATCAATTCTCATATATTTTGTCTTTCTAAAATAAAAAGCGCTAGCATTCTGCTAGCACTTTTTTATAACAAGTCTGCGTCTTCTTGAGCCTTATCATCCAAGAACTTTTGATTTGGATAAATTGGTGTAATCTCCATTCCATCAATTGCTCGCTGAATCATTCCTTCAGCATCAAGTCTATCTTCTAGCTTACGAGCTTCATCCAATTTTGGTTTAGTCTTTGGACGCGGTGGAGCAAAAATTGTACAGCAGTCTTCAAATGGTTCAATAGAAAGGTTGAATGTTCCGATTTGCTCAGCTAGCTTAATAATTTCAGTTTTATCCATTGTAGCCACTGGACGAAGAACCGGCGTTGAAGTCACATCATTAATTGCAACCATTGATTCTAGTGTTTGAGATGCCACTTGACCAACTGATTCACCGTTGAAGATTGCTAACCCACCCCGCATTGCACGAATACGATCTGCTAATTGCAACATAAAGCGGCGTTGAATGGTCATTAAGTAACCTTCTGGTAACTTTTCCTTAATTTGCTCTTGAATTTCAGTAAAAGGTACAGCAATAAAGTTAATCTTTCCAGAATAGTTAGCCAAAATTCCAGTTAACTCTTTTGCTTTAGCAAGTGCCTTTTCAGTAGTATATGGAGGACTAAAGAAGTGCACCATATCAATTTCAACTCCACGCTTCATTGCTAAGTAAGAAGCTACTGGAGAATCAATCCCACCTGATAGCATCATGACGGCCTTTCCAGCAGTTCCAACCGGCATACCACCTGCTCCATGAAGAAGTTGGTTTGAAATATAGATTGCGTCTTGACGAACTTCAATTCTTAAGACTAGGTCAGGCTTTTTCATTTGAACCTTTAAATTATCCATATTATCAAATAGGTAATCACCAATCATCATGTTTAATTGATTAGTGTCATATTCAAAATCATGGTCACTACGTCTAGTATTAACTTTAAATGTCATACCATCTTTAAAAGTTGCTTGCATCAATTCAAGGGATGCTTTTTTGATTGCATCAAGATTCTTATCAACTTTTATAGTTGGAGAATATGTTTGAATACCAAAAACAAGTTTTAAACGTTGATCAATTGTCTCAAATGGTGCACCATTTAAGACAATATGCATACGATCATGTTTAGGATGGATCTCAATTTCTGGAAAATCTTGCAAAGCTCTAGTTACATTACCAGCAAGTCTCCCAATAAAATCTTTTCGATTTTTTCCCTTAGTGGATAGTTCACCATAGCGAACCATTACTTCTGTATATTGCATAATTTCACCTTATTTCAAATGATTAATTTCAGCGAAGTGCTTATATATTTTATCAAAAACTGAAATAAATTGCTCAGCTTCTTCAATTGTATTACTTGGATCAAAACTTAGTCTAATTGCACCGGTAGCTAAATCATCATCTACCTTCATAGAATTCAAAGTGCCACTCTCAACGCCACTTCTTGAAGAACATGCACTAGTGGTTGAAACATAGATATCTTCAGACTCAAGCGTATGAACTAAAGTTTCCCCGCGAATACCTTCTAATGAAAAACATAAAATACTTGGAACAAAATTATCGTTAATTGGTGAAAAAATATGAATTCCTGGTTTTCCATTTAGATAGGAAACTATTTTATTCTTAACTGCCAATTCTTGCTCAGCATTTTTCTTTTCATCAGCTAAATATAAACGCATGGCTTTAGCAGTTGCCGCAATTGCAGGTAAATTTTCAGTACTTGAACGTAAGGCCTTTTCTTGACCACCGCCATCAATTAACGGCTTAATCATTTTACCTTCTTTTTTATAAAGAATACCTACGCCACGAGGTGCATGAAATTTATGAGCTGATAGACTCATTAGGTCTACTCGATCAGTAAATACCTCATCCCAAACATCTTTTCCCAAAGCTTGAACATTATCAACATGAAAAGTAACGTTAGGATAATCTTCTAAAACTTTACTAATAGCTTTAATAGGTTGAATTGTACCAATCTCATTATTAACGCCCATAATTGAAACCAAAATTGTTTCTTTATCTAATGCTTCTTTTAAATCTTCAGGATTTACTTGTCCATTCTTATCAACTGGTAAAACAGTTATACGAAATCCCAAATTTTCTAAAGCACGTACTGAATTTGAAACTGCTGCATGTTCAACACTTGATGTAATAATATGGTTACCAAATTCTTTTTTAGCTAAAGCAGTACCTTTGATTGCCCAATTATCAGATTCACTTCCACTAGATGTGAAAAATATCTCATATGGCTTAACATTCAATAAATTAGCAATTTGTTTTCTAGAAGCTTCTAAAAGTTGATGAGATCGATCTCCCATTTTATGCAAACTTGAAGGATTTCCCCAGATATCCTTTGTTACTTTATCATATGTCTCTAAAGCTGCAGGATAGACAGCTGTTGTAGCACTATTATCAAAATAGATCAATTTTCTTTCTCCCCTAAAAAACGACCATAGAAGATGGTCGTTTGATAATCATATAAAATCTTAACTTAAAAGTACTGTCGCTTCAATCATTTACTCTTCTTCGTCTGCTTCTTGCTCGCTATAGTATTCTTTTTCAATTCTTTGATAGCTTCCTGGCTCTACCTTTTCTAGCGCTGTCGCAATTACGTCCAACGCTTCTTTATACTCATATTTATTCTGATATAAATCATAAGCTTCTTTACGTGCGCGTTTAATTTCAGGATTTGAAAGATATTTATTTGAATATTGCATAGTCAATTCAACTAAATCAGCAGAATTTAAAATCTCATCTGCTTCTTTCTTTAAACGTTCAATATCTTCTTGAATCTGAATCAGTTCACTAGATATTTTTTCCATATTTATTCTAACTTGATTCAATTCATTATCTGTATGCTTAACTTCATTTAATACTAAAGTATACATCTGAATAAAACTTTCAGGCTTTCCGGGTAACTGACGCCGTTCAACTTTTCGATAAACTAAAGAAATTTCTTGCTTAAAATGGACTATAGAATCATTAGCAATTTTTTCTGCATCAAATAGCCCATCTATATCATTTGAGAGTTTTTTCTCAGTCTTTTCAATTTCTTTCAAATTATCTAACATAGTTAGCCATTTATTCTCAATTTGAGAGTAAACACCGTTACCATCAGCTAACTTTTGACAGTCAACATCAAAGTCAGAATTCATTCGGCTAACTTGACTTTTTAGTTGTCTAGCTTCAGCTAGCTCTCCATGTGTCAATTCATAACTTTGATCCACATGCTCTAACTTAGCTACAAGTTGATTAGATGCATTTCCAACATGGGAAAGAATTTGAACAATTTTATCTTGATTTTTATCAACAAATGGCCGAGCTTTAAATTCTTTTGTAAGAATGTCATATAAGCTATCAATTCGTGTACTTATTTCTTTATTATTCTTTTCAACCTTTTTAAGCTCTAATTTGGTAAGACTCTTTTTAGTACTATCAACTAGTTCTCTTAAGCTCTTGATTTCTTCTAGTACATCCACTTCAGTAATTTTGTACTTATCTTTTATCATTTGACGGTAAGTATTGCTGAGTTCGTTAAGTTGATCGGGAAAAACATTTTTTAACTCTTGATCAAAGTTCTCTACCTTAGGAAGATCAGTCTTTAAAGTAGTAAGATTTGTATCGATTTTAACTAATACTTTCTTTGCTTCTTCATGATCTCCTTCACCAGATAAATTCTTTACAGTTTGAAAATCACTTTCTAAGGTTGCTAGATCTTCTTCAATCTGATCAATTGCATTCCCATAATTAAAAGATTGGGATAATATTTTTTTACGTAGTTGTTGGTAGTCTTTTGATAAAGCAGCATAGTGCTTTTGATTATCTCGATTTGCTTCGAGTAAATTAGTAAATACTTGCTTACTGTGTTCTACATTATCTTGATTAGTCTGTAATAATTCTGTTGCTTCTTTAATTAATTGGCGAGTTTTTATTAAATTAAATTTTGCATTAAGCCCAGCCGCTTGTTCAAGAAGATGCTTTAATTCTCCAACGTCCTTAGTATCAACCTTCTGGTATACTTTCTGCCATCTTTTAAAAGTTTCCAAACTTTTTCCGGCTAATTCCATTTTCTCTAAACGTTTAATATCTTCTTCAACGCTAATATCTTTCAATTCATCAGTTAGCGCATCTAATTCCGCAATCTGATGATTAAAATACTTATTAAGAATAACAACTGTAGCAATAACAGCAATTATAGCAATCAATATTACAATAATAAGAATAGATAACCCTGATGACATAATACCCTCCATATTTCATATTAATTATACCAGACTTCATCTTAATACCAGCTAGAAAATCTCTACTTTTACTTGCTTTAAAACATATTTCTTACTATAATAGTCTTCGTGTAAAATATTTGCAGCAATAAGTGACAAGAACGTCAACATCTTGAGGCGTTTAGTGAACGAGTAACCCGCGCTGCACTGGGCGAAACATGCAACTTGAGATGCACGAATGTTGAACTTATTTCTCATATTTTACTCCAAAAAATTATTATTTTTTATGGAGGATTTTTTATGTCAAGATATACTGGTCCAAGTTGGAAACGTTCAAGACGCTTAGGTATCTCACTTTCAGGTACTGGTAAGGAAATTAGCCGTCGTAACTACGCACCTGGTGATCATGGTCCTAACAACCGTGCAAAGGTTTCTGAATATGGTCAACAATTAAAAGAAAAGCAAAAGTTACGTTGGATGTTTGGTTTAAATGAACGTCAATTCCAAAACTTATTCATCCGTGCCGGCAAGATTCGTGAAGGTAAGCACGGTGTTAACTTTATGGCTTTACTTGAAAGACGTTTAGACAACATCGTTTACCGTTTAGGTTTAGCTTCAACTAGAGAACAAGCTAGACAACTTGTTAACCACGGTCACATCTTAGTAGATGGCAAGCGTGTTGACATTCCTTCATACGAAGTTAAAGTTGGTCAAGAAATCAGCTTAAGAGATAAGTCAAAGAACTTGCAACAAGTTAAGGACGCTTTAGATGCAGTTGTATCACGTCCACCATTTGTTTCATTTGACGACAGCAAGATGACTGGTACTTTAGTTCGTCTTCCAGAACGTGACGAAATGGAACCAGAAGTTGATGAAGCTCTTATCGTTGAATGGTACAACAAGAAGCTTTAATACTTACTGCTTCATTACAAAAAGTCTTTCCTCTTTTGGAAAGACTTTTTTGTTTTCTTCTTTTCCACTTGCTACACTAAGAATGTAATATTTTATTATAAAAAGGAAAAAGAAATATGACTGAAGATTTAAATACACGTCTTGAACATGCTGCTAAAGGCATTACTCCTCAAACTTGTCCCGATGAACGGAGAAGATATTTAGGTTCTTTACGTGAACGAGTTCTAGTAAGAATGACTGTAAAAGAAACCGATAACCCGGCCTTAGATACTTTGTTTTTAGACCATTTAAATGACTTTAAAAATTATACTATCTTAATCAATGGTAAAATGCCTCAAAATAAATTTATTAGTAAATTAATGAGTTTGTGTTCACAAAAAGATATTAAGTTCACTTTAATAAATGACGAAACTGCAAAAAACGAACCAGACTCCACTGGCGTTTTAGTAGTTTCAAAAACTGCTATTAATCATTATCGAATTGACATCAATCAAGTATATGCTCCAGAAGTGCCACATGAACAACTATCAAAACCAAAAAAAGAAAATTTCTGGGACAAATTATTTAGAAAAAAGGACTAATTATGCAACCTCTTGCTTATCGTATGCGCCCCAAAAACTTAGATGAAGTTGTTGGTCAAGAACATTTAGTAGGAAATGAGAAAATAATTAGACGAATGGTCGAAGCTAAACTTCTATCCTCAATGATTCTTTATGGACCTCCTGGTATCGGAAAAACTAGCATTGCCAGCGCAATCGCAGGTTCCACTAAATATGCATTTAGGAAACTTAATGCAGCAACTGACACAAAAAAAGATCTTCAAATCGTTGCTGAAGAAGGAAAAATGAGTGGGACTGTCATCTTACTTTTAGATGAAATACATCGTTTAGACAAAACAAAGCAAGATTTTCTATTACCTCTTTTAGAATCAGGGAATATTATTTTAATCGGTGCTACGACAGAAAATCCCTATATTTCCATCTCTCCTGCTATTCGATCTAGATGTCAGATTTTTGAATTACATCGTCTTAAAAAAATGGATATTTCGCATGCAATTGATCGTGCTCTTAGAGATTCCGAAAGAGGATTAGGTAAATACAATGTAGAGTTAACAAAAGATGCGCGTGATCTTCTAATTGAAAAAGGAAACGGCGATTTAAGGGCGACACTTAATGCATTAGAATTAGCAGTTCTATCAACAAAAGAAGAAAAACAGGAGAGTGCAGATAATAAACTAGTAATCGATAAAGCTGAAATGCAGGATTCCATCCAATTTAAATCTCAAAATTATGATGCAAATGGTGATGGCCACTACGATTTATTATCTGCCTTTCAAAAATCAATTCGGGGTTCTGACACAGATGCAGCACTTTATTATCTAGGGAATCTCTGCGAATCTGGCGATTTAGTAGCAATCTGTAGACGATTATTGGTAATTGCCTATGAAGATGTTGGACTCGCTAATCCCCCAGCCTGCAGTCGTGCAGTTAATGCAGTACAAGCCGCTCAAATGGTAGGTCTACCAGAAGCGCGAATTATTTTGTCAAATGCTGTTATTGAACTCTGCCTATCGCCTAAAAGTAATAGTGCAATTACTGCAATTGATTCAGCAATAAGTGACATTCAAAATAAGCAGAATGATACTATCCCTGATAGTCTAAAGGACGCACACTACAAGGGAGCGGCTACCTTAAATCATGGTGTTTCTTATCTTTATCCCCATGACTTTCAAGGTGATTGGATTGCCCAGCAATACTTACCTAACAACCTAAAAAATGTCTCCTACTTTAATCCGAAGGGTAATTCTAAAGTTGAAGATGCATTAAAAAGACAATATCTGCGCCTAAAAAAAATGCAAAAAGATGGGCTGCAAAAGTAAATCCAATTTATTGACATTAATCATATCTTTGCTAGAATAGATAGTGATCTGAGTTGATCAACCTAATTACAAAGTTGACCGATCAAACTAAAGACGTTGGAATTTATGAATAACATCTGAATCGGAATACTAGCTTGTCCTAGGATCCATATTCACTGCGACATAGATTCAAATTTTGAACACTGCGGGTTCAACAAGCGTCATTATGTTGCAGTCAACTCAGATTTTATTGAAATTCAAGGAAGCGGCGTAAGCCGCTTTTTTTATTAAGTGAGGTTTAATAAGTGGTATTAAAAGTTCTAATGCTAATTTTTATTTTATTAGTGTTTATTACAGCTTGGTATTTAATTAGAAGTAAAAATAAAGGACAATTCATTATTTTCACTTTTATCGGAAATAAGAAAATTAATATGCTGTTCTCAATTACTAGTTTAGTGTTAATTTTAACTGGTTTTATTGGGATTATTATTTTATTTACCTTACCTAAAATATTTAATTTCATTACCTTAATTATTGCTGCAATGGCGCTTTCCATCTTTTCATTTACTTTCATGAATTTAAATGAATAGTTTTATTATTATTCTATTTAAATCAAATTTTGGTAAAATATTGATGGAGAGGTGATCAACATGTTAAAACAATACCAACATATCCAAGTTGCCGTAGATGGTTCAAAAGAAGCTGACGTTGCATTTAGCAAAGCTGTTGAAGTAGCTAAAAGAAACGGTGCTACTCTTGAAATTTTACACGTAGTAGATACTCGTGCATTTCAAGATGTTTCTAGCTTTGATTCAGCAATGGTTGAACAAGTATCTGAAGAGGCAAAAACCAAAATTGAAGAATATTATAACCGGGCTAAAGATGCTGGAGTTAAAGATGTTCACTATTCAATTGAATTTGGTTCTCCAAAGAATATCATTGCTCATGAGTTTCCAGAAGAACACAATATCGATTTAATAATTTTAGGTGCTACGGGTTTAAACGCCGTAGAAAGATTACTAATTGGTAGTATTACGGAGTATGTTACCCGTACTGCAGCTTGTGATGTTCTTGTAATTCGTCAACCAGCTGCACAAAACGAAGATATTAAGAAAAATAGAAAAAATTAAGAGCAAAAAAAATACCTCATCAAAAATGATGAGGTATTTTTTTATACTTTTAAAAGTCTCCAGCGGTACTAAAAATATAATCTTTATGGTGCCACTTCATCGATAGAATCAAGCCAATTCCAATCATATTTCCTAATAAGGCGGATCCCCCTTGAGATACAAATGGTAGCGGGATACCAGTCAATGGTAAAAGATCAATTCCCATTCCGATATTTTCAAAAACGTGGAATAAAATCATCATGATAATTCCTGTAGAAATATAAGAGTAAAATGCATTTTTTGTTTCAAAAGTAATTTTGACCATTTGAAAAATTAAATAGAAATAAATCAAAATCAAAGCACAACATCCTACAAAACCTAATGATTCTCCAATAACTGAGAAAACCATATCGGAAGTTCTAACAGGAACATAAACACTAACTTTACCAAAACCATGTCCCCAGATTTGACCTGATCCAACCGCCTTCATACTTTGCCACAATTGATAAGCACCTGACGAAGTATCTTGAGATGGATTCAACCAAGAGTTAATTCTTTGAAACTGGTAGGCCCTAAAGTTAAATGCACTTCCTAAAAATGCTTGTCCACCGGGGGTAGTAACCAGTAAGATTGCTGCTGCACCAATAATAAACACAACGCCATATACTGGGATGATAATTTTCCAAGTAATTCCTGAAACTAAAATTACCCCACCAACAATTGCAAAGAACACAAGCATGGTACCGAAGTCATTTTGTAGCTTTAACAAAACTGCAACTGGAATTAACCATGCAAATATTTTACCAATCAAAAGCCAATCTGTTTTAAAAGTATGGGCATAGTGTTCATTATGCCGCTCTACTACTCTCGCTAACATTAAGATAAAGGCAGGTTTCATAATTTCAGAGGGTTGAAAAGTTAATGGTCCTAATTTAAACCAACTCTTCGCACCGGTATCGGCAAATACTTGCCGGTTATACAAGAATAAAACTGCAATTAATAAAATTATTCCAATCCCATAAGCAATTGGAGCAATTTTAAAAAGTTGTTCTGCATCAAATTGCATTACGAAAATCACCAGTGCAATTGATACCAGATACCAAACTGCTTGAGTAATAACTGCTTTTACTGGACTACCCATTTTAGGATCATTCACAGTTGCAACCCAAATACCGTATAGACTGATGACGGCTAATAAAAAGACTGGAATTACTACACCCCATGCGATGCGATCATACCAATCTGCTTTATTTTCAACTTTTGTCATTGTATATCCCTACTTTGTTTATTTCTCATGCAAAGTAAAGTATGAAAGTAATTCATTAATAGCACTTTCTAAAGTCTTGGAATAGAGACTGTGATTTGTTTTGGAAGATACTACATGGTAGCGTTCTTCTTCTTGTTCAATAATTCCAATAGAACGTTTGCCAGGAATAACAACTTCCCAGGTAGGTGCTGAAGTGCCTTTTCTTTCATTAACTTCAATATCAATACTTTCCAATTTTCTAGACATATATATTCTCCTACTTTTTATTCGAATGAAATGCCTGCGCAATAATTTCATCTTCATATCGTTCAGGATGAGGATTACGACGCAGGGTAAAATAATCCGGTACTGGATCTACTCCTCCCTTAATAAAAGGATTACAGCGTAATATCCGCGCTAGTCCCATTATTAAGCCTAAAATTGCTCCATGCTTTTTTAAAGCATCAATCATATAGCTTGAACAAGTAGGATAATACCTACATGTTGGTGGCAAAATTGGAGAAATAAATTTCTTATAAACATTTACCAACCCAATTAACAATTTATTCATTTTAACTTAAAAACTCAAAAAAATGAATCCATGTTGTAGGAAAGAAAATTGCAAAAGGATTGCCACTTGCAACACCACATCCAATAAAGGCTCCAAGGAGCATGGTTGCAAACAAGTATAAAATAATCTTTCCCAATTTTTTTAAATGTTTATTTACTAATGAAAAATTAAAACTTGCTCTCTTCATAATTAGTGTCTCTGATGATTTTCAATATTTTTAAGCAACACACCTGTTCCATTTGCAACAGCTTCTAATGGTTCATCAGCCTTTAAAACTGGAACTTGGAGATAATAAGTAATTAATTTATCAATATTCTTTAGTAAGGCTCCACCACCTGTTAACATAATACCACGATCGATAATGTCAGCAGACAATTCAGGTGGAGTTTGCTCCAAAACTTCTTTAGTTGCAGCCACAATTGACATTAAACCATCTTCAAGAGCCTTTTGAACTTCTAGCTCGTTAATTGTAACTTGCTTTGGCAATCCGTCAACCATATCACGACCACGAACAGTCATCGTCTTAGTTGGATCCGCTTCAAAAGCGGTCCCAAGTTGAATCTTAATTTGCTCAGCAGTGTGTTGTCCTACTAAAAGATTCTTACTACGTTTAATATAGCTGGCAATGGCCTGATTCATTTTATCCCCGGCCCAACGAAGTGAGCGGGAAGTTACGATTTCTCCCATTGACAAGACAGCAATATCAGTAGTACCACCACCAATATCAATAACCATATTTCCTTGTGGTCTAAAAATATCTAGCCCTGCTCCCACAGCTGCTACTTTAGGTTCAAAGTCTAGATATACTCGGCCTCCACCTGATTTCTCAGCAGCTTGAATAATAGCTTTTTGCTCAATTGAAGTAACTCCAGTAGGAGCACAGATTAGAATATTAGGTTTAGACATAAAACCTTTTACGTTTAATTTTTCAATAAAGTAGCTAAGCATTTCTTCTGTAATATCAAAATCTGCAATTACACCATTTTTCAATGGTCTAATTACTCTAATATTACCTGGTGTACGCCCTACCATTTTATATGCCTCAGTACCGACTGCGACAACTTTATCTTTATCAGTATCTACAGCAACAACAGAAGGTTCATTTAAAACGATACCTTTGCCAGATACATTTATTAGAACATTTGCAGTTCCTAAATCAATTCCTATATCTCTTGCCACGCTAGTGCCTCCAGTATTTAATCATTAAAAATTGTAACATAAATACCGCTTTACTTTAAGGACAAGTGTAAAGAAGTGCTTTTCAAAAGCATTTCTTATAAAAATCATTAAAAAAGCATTTTTAAAGCTAAGGATTGATCCACTAATGCCAAAATAAATTGTCCGACTATAAACCCTAAGGCAATCGACACAAATAGTAAAAATACTTGAATTTCAAATGTGTGTCCCTTTTTAAATAACTGGTCCACTCTCAGACCTCTCACTGCTCTGAACGAAAATGCAATCGTCACTAAATATGTGATTAGACTAACAATTGAATGAACTCCCACTTGTTTCATCATATAATTTTCTCCATAAAAAAAGACGAACTCATCGTTCGTCTTTCTCATTTCTATTTACCGTAATTTTCACGTACATGTAATCTATTAACCGCACGACGTAAAGCAATTTCAGCTTCTAGCATTTCTCTTTCGTTGTGCTTCTCTTTAGCTTCTTGCATATGTTGTTCAGCACGCTTCTTAGCTGATTGTGCACGTTTAACATCAATATTGCGAGCCCGTTCAGCACTGTCAGCAATAATGGTTGCTTCATTATTTGAAAATTCAATATAGCCCCCATTAACAGCAATATGGTCAATACGATCATTCATTTCATGCGTTCTTTTTACCCGAACTTCACCAATAGCTAAAGGAGTAACAATTGGAAGGTGATCATACATAATTGCACGATCTCCATCAATTGCGCGCATTGCTACCATCGTAGCATTATGCGAATAGACAATACCATCAGGTGTTACAACGCTAACTTTTATAATTTTTTCTGGATCTGCCATAACGCATCACCCTACTTTGCTTCTAGCATTGCTTTTGCTTCAGGATTTTTAGGAGTAACTCCCATCTTTTCAGCTTGCTTAATAACATCCTCAATTGGACCAACGTTACGGAAAGCATCTTCTGGAAGATCATCTAATTTACCATCAATGATCATCTTGAAGCCTTTAATTGTTTCCTTGATTGGTACATATGAACCTGGAATACCAGTAAATTGTTCAGCAACAAAGAAGTTTTGTGAAAGGAAGAATTGAATCTTTCTTGCGCGTTCAACAATTAACTTCTCATCATCTGATAATTCATCCATACCTAAAACAGAAATAATATCTTGCAATTCTTGGTAACGTTGCAAAATATGTTGAACCTTAACAGCTACTTCATAGTGTTCTTCACCAACAATTTCTGGATCTAAGGCACTAGAAGTTGATTCAAGTGGATCAACAGCTGGGTAAATACCTTGTTCAACCAAACGACGTTCTAGGTTAGTAGTAGCATCTAGGTGAGCGAATGTAGTTGCAGGAGCCGGGTCAGTATAGTCATCAGCTGGCACATAAACGGCTTGAATTGAAGTAATAGATCCCTTCTTAGTAGAAGTAATCCGTTCTTGCAATTGACCCATTTCAGTTGCCAAAGTTGGTTGGTAACCAACGGCACTTGGCATACGACCAAGTAAAGCAGAAACTTCAGAACCTGCCTGAGTGAAACGGAAAATATTATCAATAAATAATAATACGTCCAAACCTTCAACATCACGGAAGTATTCCGCAATAGTCAAACCAGTTAATGCAACACGCATTCTGGCACCAGGTGGCTCATTCATCTGACCAAAGACCATAGCAGTTTTAGATAAAACGCCAGATGCCTTCATTTCAAAGTAAAGGTCGTTACCTTCACGTGTTCTTTCCCCAACACCAGTAAATACAGAAATACCACCGTGTTCTTGGGCAATATTATGAATCAATTCCTGAATAATAGTTGTCTTACCAACACCGGCACCACCGAATAGACCAACCTTACCACCACGAACATATGGTTCAAGTAAGTCAATAACTTTAATACCAGTTTCTAGAATTTCTTCACTTGTGCTTAATTCATCGTACTTAGGTGCTTCTTTATGAATACCTTCACGTTTTACATCTTTACCTAGAGCAGGACCACCATCAATTGGATCACCTAATACGTTAAAGACACGTCCTAAAGTGTCTTTACCAACAGGAACAGAAATTGGAGCACCTGTGTCTTCAACTTCCATACCACGTCTTAAACCGTCGGTAGATTCCATTGAGATAGTTCTTAAAACACCGTCACCAAGTTCTAGTGTAACTTCAAGAACAAGAGTATCACCATTGTTGTTTGTGACACGTAAGGCGTTATTAATATCAGGCAAATCTTTATCTAGTGGGAATTCCACGTCAACGACAGGTCCAATAACTTGGACAATTTCGCCTTTACTCAAAACATCTACCTCCTTTTCTATTTTATTCTAAGGCATTTGCACCACCGATAATTTCAGTAATTTCGGTAGTAATTTGTGCCTGTCTTGCTCGATTCAATTTAGTCTTCAAACCAGAAACAACATCATCTGCATTTTGAGATGCACTCTGCATCGCTGTCATTGAACTTGCATGCTCAGCAGTTTTAGCATCCAAAATAGCTCCAAAGATCATTGATTTAGCAAATTGAGGTAAAACTGTCTTCAATACTGAATCAATATCTGGCTCAATAATGTAGTCTTTTGGCATTGTTTCTTTATGATTAATATCAATATCAGAAATTGGTAACATGCTTTCTACTCTAAAAGCAGAAGTCAACGTATTTACGTGGTGAGTATAACAAACAAAAAGTTCATCATAAACGCCATTTAAGTACATCTTTACAGCGGTTTGAACAATATCTCTAACTTCATTGTAAGTTGGGACATCGCTTACCCCACTATATTCATATACCACATTAAGATTTTGCTTCTTAAAGAATTGTGCTGCAACGCTACCAACTGCCAAAATTTTAACATCTTTATTTTGGGCATCAGCATCTTTAAAGATACTCATCATATTCTTAATAACTTGACTGTTATAAGAACCAACTAAACCTCTATCTCCACTAATTACTAAGTAACCAGTCGATTTGATTTCTTTACGAGGTTGAACTAAAGATGCTAAAGTACCTAAATCGAAGAAACTACTATAATCAATATTAGATTGACCGCTAAATTCACTATATTCATTTGTCTCTTTACCTAATTGATTCACAATTTGTGAACTCATCAGATGAGAAACGGTTGCTCTAACTTTATCGTTATAAATAGTATATTCTTGATCAAGTTTTTCAGTTCTATTCAATTTAACCCCTGAAACCATTCTCATAGCTTCAGTTATTTGACCTGTTTTCTGAATTGAAGCAATCTTTTTTTTCAGTTCAAGGAGAGATTCTGCCAATGAAAAAACCTCCTCTTCTATTTCTTACTGATTGAAAAACCTTCGTTGAAGTTCTTTAAAGCTTCATTAAGCTTATCTTCCTCAGGTAAATCTCCTGTAGTACGGATTACATCAAGTAAGTCGTTATAGTTACTTGCAAAGTAATCATATAATTCAAGTTCATAACGTTGAATATCAGGTACAGGAATTGCATCCAAAAAGCCATGTGTCAAAGCATAAAGAATTAATACTTCATCTTCAACAGGAAGTGGCTTATGTAGTGGCTGCTTCAATACTTCAACAGTACGACGTCCACGATTTAACTTAGCTTGAGTAGCTTGATCAAGATCACTACCAAATTGAGCAAAACTTTCAAGCTCTCTATATGATGCCAAGTCCACACGCAATGTACCTGCAACCTTTTTCATAGCCTTGATTTGTGCGCTACCACCAACACGGGAAACTGATTCACCGGCATTAATGGCAGGACGTGTACCAGCAAAGAATAGATCAGCTTCCAAGAAAATCTGTCCATCAGTAATGGAAATAACGTTAGTTGGAATATAAGCTGAAATATCCCCAGCTTGGGTTTGAATAAATGGTAAGGCAGTCATTGAACCGCCACCAAGTTTCTTATTCAACTTAGCACTACGTTCTAGTAAACGAGAGTGTAAGTAGAAAACATCACCTGGATAAGCTTCACGACCAGGTGGACGACGAAGAAGTAAGGAAATTTCACGGTATGCAACGGCTTGCTTACTCAAGTCATCAAATACGATTAATACATCCTTACCATTGTACATAAACTCTTCACCCATTGCAGTTCCTGCATATGGAGCGATATAAAGCATTGGTGCTGGTTCACTAGGACCGGCTTCTACTACAATAGTGTAGTCCATAGCACCAAATCGTTTTAAAGTTTCAACAGAGTTTTTAACTGTTGATTCCTTTTGACCAATGGCAACGTAAATACAAATAACATCTTGGCCCTTTTGATTAATGATTGTATCTAGTGCAAGAGCAGTTTTACCTGTCTTACGGTCACCAATAATTAATTCACGCTGTCCACGACCAATTGGAACTAAAGCATCGATAGCTTTAATACCAGTTTGTAAAGGCTGGTTAACGGATTGTCTATCCATAACTCCAGGAGCTTTACTTTCAATAGGTCTAGTCTTATCAGTCTTAATCTCACCTAAACCATCTACTGGTTGTCCTAATGGGTTCACAACACGACCAATTAATTGATCGCCAACAGGAACTTCCATAATTCGACCAGTACGCTTAACTTGATCACCTTCACGAATATCGTCAAAGCGACCTAAGATGATGATACCAACATCATTGGCTTCTAGGTTTTGCGCAATACCGTATGAACCATTAGAAAATTGTAATAATTCACTTGATAATACGTTATTTAGACCGTGAGCACGGGCGATACCGTCACCGACGTAGGTAACAGTACCAACTTCGTTGACGTTGAGCTTATCATCATATTTCTCAAGTTGTTGCTTGATCAAAGCGCTAATTTCTTCCGCTTTAATGCTCAATGGTTTCACCTCTTTTATCTATTTTCAATTAATTGCTCACGAATTTGTTGCAATCGAGTTCTTATAGAACCATCAATAATGCGATCCCCGACTTTGAGGATAATACCTCCTAAGATACTTGGATCAACTTTATTTGTTAGAATCAATTCTTTAAAGCCATACTTTTTAGCATAGGCTTGGCTTATTCGACTTAATTCATCTTCATTAAGCTTAATAGCACTTACTGCAGTACCAGAAGCAATATTCTTATACTCATCATAAAGAGTATTAAATGCCTCAATAATTGCAGTTAAAGATTCAAATCTGCGATATTCTAATAAGAAATCCAAAAAATTCTTAGTTTCACTTGAAAACTTATCGCTAAAACTGGATAAGAATTCTTCTTTTTGATTCTTTCGAATAATTGGATCGCTTAACAAACGCAGCATATCAGGATTTTCTTTAGCTACTTGAAGCAATACATTCATATCTTCATGTACTGCATCCAGACTATTAGCATCCTGTGCATAAGCAAATAAAGCTTTACTGTATCTGGAAGCAATTTCTTCTCTACTTAAAGCCATTAGTCATTCAGCCCCTTGATAAATTGATCTACCAAGTCTTTCTGATCAGCAGCAGATAAATTCTTGCTAATTACTTTTTCAGCAATAGCAACAGAAATGTCAGCTACTTGATCTCTTGCTTCATTGAGTGCATCAGTTTTTGCTTGGGCAGCATCTTCTGATGCTCTCTTTCTAATTGCGGCAGCTTCTTGATCAGCTTGGCTAATAATATTATTCTTAGTCTTTTCCGCATTGCTTTTTGCAGTAGAAAGAATTTGTGTTGCCTCTTGTTTAGAGTCTTTCAAGGCAGCTTCACGTTGATTAGCAAGCAATTCAGCTTTCTTTCGATCACTTTCTGCTTGATCAAGGTCGCTTATTACCTTTTGACGACGTTCTTCCATCATCTTTGTTACAGGGCCCCAAGCAAAGTGCTTAACTAAGAGGAGCAAAGCTGCAAAGATCAAAAGATAGTAAAGCGTGTCACCTAACTCTAATTTTAAGGCTGCAAACATAAATTGCATGTCTCAACCCTTCTTTCTCGTAATTACGATCTTGTTCTTAAAACGCAAATTACAGGAAGAGAATTAAGAAACCAATAACGATAGCTAAGATAGGAACAGCTTCGATCAAACCAACACCGATAAACATAGTTGCTCTAAGGTTGTTAGCAGATTCAGGTTGTCTTGCCATACCTTCAATAGTTTTTGAAATAACTTTTCCGTTACCGTAGGAAGCAGCCAAAGCAGCTAAACCAGCGGCAATTGCGGCAGCTAAATATTTCATAGAAAAACCTCCGTAAAATTATTCTTCAGTAACCTTTTTACCAATATATACCATTGACAAAGTTACGAATACATATGCCTGGATAGAGCCAATAAAGACAGAGAAGCCTTGCCAGATTAAAGTTAGTGGAACCGAAGCGATGACGGTAAACCAACCCGCACTCTTTGCAAAACGATTACCGATTAAAGTTAATAATACTTCACCGGCATAAATATTACCGTAAAGACGTAGTGATAACGTCAAGAAATTAGTGAATTCCTCGATAATATTGATTGGAAGTAAAAATCCAACTGGTTTTGCATAATTTGCAAAATAACCTTTAGCACCAAACCTCTGAACACCAAAGTTATAAGACAAAAGCAAAGTCATCATTGCCATGGTCATAGTAATCAATGGGTTAGCAGTTGGTGATTTGACAAGGATATGGTCATTAATTGAAAACTCAAAGAACAAACCTAACTGGTTCATAAAGAAAATGAACATGAATAGGGTAAAGGCATATAAAGATAGGTGCTTTTGTGCATCTACGTCCGCAACGTTATCCTTAACAATCCCATTTGTAAAATCAATCATATATTCCAAAAGATTTTGCTTTTTATTAGGTTTTAAAGAAGCATTACGTCCTAAATACCAAACAAGAAAGAAAACCGCAATTGCGACTAACGTTCCCCCTAAGCAGTTAGTTACATTGAAATTTAAGCCGAATACATTAACGACTACAGATTTCTCATTCACTTCGTGACCTCCCTTCTTGTGCTGAATACCTCAAACACACTAAAAATGATAACACCCAAAAATTTCAATTTCAAAATATTTTTGAGTAAAATTACTTAGTTCCGAACAATCTATCCCCTGCATCCCCTAGACCTGGGTAGATGTAACCGTTATCCATTAATTTTTCATCTTCTGCTGCTGCATAGATGTCTACATCTGGATTTGCTTCTTGTACAGCCTTTACACCTTCAGGAGCAGCCACTAAAACAGCTAAACGAATATTCTTAGCGCCACGCTTCTTTAATGCTTCAATAGCCATATTTGCTGAACCACCTGTTGCAAGCATTGGATCAACAATAATGCATTCACGTTCTTCAATATCTGGTGGCATCTTGAAGAAATATTCATGCGGCTTTAGAGTTTCTTCATCACGATACATTCCGATATGTCCTACTTTTGCAGATGGGATCATTTGAAGAACACCATCAACCATTCCAAGACCAGCACGTAAAATTGGTACTATAACTAGTTTCTTACCTGCTAATTCTTTTTGAGTTGACTTTCCAATTGGAGTTTCAATCTCAACATTCTTCAATGGCAAATCGCGTGTCATTTCATAAACCATGAGTCCACCGATTTCACCAACAATTTGACGAAATTCATTTGTACCTGTATCTTTCTTACGAATGATTGTCAACTTATGTTGGATCAACGGGTGATTCAAAACGGTAAACTTACCCATAATGGCCTCCTATTTTAAAAATAATACTTCGTTCATTATTTTAACAAATTATTAGATAAATGTTTCCTAAATCATACGAAAAAAGGCATGTTTTTCTACATGCCTTTTTATTTTTAATGAAAATGGTGGCCAGCAGCAGCTTTGTTTAAACGATTCATGTAAGCAGCACTAATTGCACCATGGTCAAAACCTTGGACATAAATGCGCTTAATCTTATCTTCACCATCAAAATATCTTAAAGCACCAAACAAATTATGAGCTGCCTTATCAATGGTCTTGCCTAGACTATATTTATTAGGACTATCGATCTTTTCAAGAACTTCATCCAAAGCAGCTACACCAGTCTCATCATCCCATTGGATTTTCGAAAAATCTTCTTCTTTATCAACAATTAAAACAGGAGCACTAGGAGCGTAATGACGATATTTCATACCAGGAGCCTTTGGCACACCCTTAGTCTGCGTAGTTCCCCTATTCATCAAAACTTCTTCTCCTAGCACTGCTGAAATCTCTTCAGGCGTAATTTCTCCAGGACGAAGAACTGTTGGCTTTTCAACGGACAAATCAACAATTGTTGATTCTAAACCAATCTCGGTTGGACCATTATCAATAATCCCCGCTATTTTTCCCTTTAAATCATGAAAAACATGTTCTGCAGTTGTTGGACTAGGCTTAGTGGAAGTATTAGCAGAGGGCCCAACAATAGGCTTTCCCAGTTCACTAATTAAATTATGGGTCATCTCATCATTTGGACAGCGAAATGCTGCGGTTGGAAGACCGCCAGTTACAGCATCTGGTAAAGTGCCTTCTTTGACAAAAAGAATAATAGTTAATGGACCAGGCCAAAAGTGCTTAATTAGCTTTTTAGCACGTTCTGGTACTTCATTGACATATTTTTCCATCATTTGTTCATCAGACACAGTTACAATTAATGGATTATCACTTGGGCGCCCTTTAGCTGCATATACACCCTTAACAGCCTTTTCATTAGTTGCTAATGCCCCAAGACCATATACGGTTTCAGTTGGAAAAGCTACTAATTCTCCTTTTCTCAACAGGGCAACTGCTTCAGGAATTTGTCCTTTATTGAAAATCTTCGTTTCCATTATTTCTTCCACCTTCCATGAACCATTCTTGGCTTACCTGCTAAGTCATCCTTAAATTCAATTTCAAAATCTGGTAATTCAGTCTCAAATAATTCTTTTAATTGCTCTTTTTCACTAAAACCGAACTCTAAGAAAAATTGTCCTTGAGGATTTAAATGTGACTGAACTTGCTTTGCAAATTTACGATAAAAATCTAGACCATCTTCTCCCCCATATAAGGCAGTATCAGGTTCGTTTTTTATAACATTTTGATCCATTAAGTTCTTTTCACTAGTCTTAATATAGGGTGGATTAGAAATAATCATGTCAAATTTTTCTAAGCCCACTAATACATTTGCCTTACGGGTTTTAACATCTAAATCATACTTTAAGAAATTTTCTTCGCTTTCACGTAAAGCGGAATCTGTAATATCACTTGCGTATAGATTCAAATTCTGAATTCCCTGTTTCTGAGCTTGCTTTACTAAGGCAACCATAATAGCTCCAGAACCAGTTCCTAGATCAAGGATTTTTTTACCAGATTCAATATTTTCAAGTGCCCATTTAACTAACTCTTCAGTTTCAAACCGAGGAATTAAAACTCCACGGTTAACTAAAATTTTGTAGCCATAAAACCAAGCGTATCCCAAAATATATTGCGGAGAAATTCCTCTACGCAATTTTTTCATATCTTTTAATGCTTGCTTTTCTTGTTCCGGAGTTAATTCATCATTAATGTGTAATTCAAATTCTGAAGGTGTATAGCCTAATCTTTCCCCCAGAACGTAATCAATATCCTCTGGACGAATTTCAGAATTATCATTTAACACAGTTTCTTTTATTTTTTTTAGACTTTTAGGCATTTTCTTCAGCCATCTTTTCTAATTGCTGAGTTTGGTAGTAAAGAACGAGTGCATTAATAATTTCATCCAACTCGCCATTCATTATTCGATCAAGCTTGTTTAAAGTTAGACCAATTCTGTGATCAGTTACACGGTTTTGAGGATAGTTATAGGTTCTAATTCTTTCAGACCGATCTCCTGTACCAACAGATTCTTTTCTTTTAGCATCATATTGATCACGATTTTGACTTTCATAGTAGTCATAAACACGTGATTTCAAAATTTGCATAGCCTTTTCACGGTTTTGTTGTTGACTACGTTGATCCTGCATAGCAACTACAATACCAGTAGGAAGGTGGGTCATACGTACGGCACTAGAAGTTTTGTTAATATGCTGTCCACCAGCACCAGATGAACGGTAAACATCTACACGAATATCTTTTGGATCTAAGTCGATGTCTACTTGTTCGTATTCAGGCATAACGGCTACAGTCGCAGTAGAAGTATGAACACGGCCTTGAGATTCAGTTACTGGAACACGTTGCACACGATGAGCTCCGTTTTCATACTTTAATTTTGAGTAAACTTTATCACCTGTAATCATAACGGCAACACGCTTATACCCACCTACTTCAGTCGACTCAGAATCAATTAAAGATACTTTCCAACCTTGAGTTTCTGCGTATTTTTCGTACATTCTAAGAAGATCACCTGCAAATAATGATGCTTCATCCCCACCGGCAGCTCCTCTAATTTCCATAATAATATCTTTATCGTCGTTAGGGTCTTTAGGAAGCATTAAGATCTTAATCTCATCTTCTAATTCAGCAACTTCTTTTTCTAATTCAGAATTTTCTTCCTTCGCCATCTCAACTAAGTCATTATCAGATTCAGTAGAAATAATTTCTTTATTATCATCAATTTCTTTAATATCTGACTTATATTTGCGATATTTTTGTACTACTTCACGCATATCGGCTTCTTCTTTAGAGATTTCCATATACCGCTTAGTATCGTTAATAACTTCGGGATCAGCCATCATTTCTTGAAGTTCTTCATAATGGGCAACTAATCCTTCCAATTGGGCCATCACTTTATCCATAATTATTATCCTTTCTTAATTCTCTTATCTTTTATCTTTGCTTATTAGGATGAAAATAGTGAAAACGACAAACGGGATAATAAGATTCATCTCCGCCAATTTGAACTTGTTCACCCTCATAAACAGGTTTTCCAGAATTAATTCGTAAATTCATTGTAGCCTTATGACCGCAATAGTGACAAATTGTCTTCATTTCTTCTACTTTATCAGCAAAAATCAACAAATTTTCGCTACCTTCAAACAAATGATTTTGAAAATCATTTTTCAGACCAAATGCCATTACAGGTATTTTTAATTCATCAACAATTTTGGCACATTCTAATACGTGGTGTCTTTTTAAAAACTGTGCCTCGTCAATTAAAACACAAGCCACCCTACCATTGCCAGACTCCACATCACTTTTATTCAATTCTGAAACATAATTAAATAAATCTAAATCTTCACTTATGGGTACAGCTTTACGATGTAAACCAATTCTAGAAGCTACGGTTCCTACTCCACTTCTATCGTCTACATTACTCGTCATTAAAGCAATTTTTCGTCCTTGTGCCTCATAATTATGGGCAACCTTTAGTATTTCAATCGACTTACCACTACTCATTGCACCATAGCGAAAAAACAACTGAGCCACTGCAAAATTCCTCCATTGTTAAGTTTATGTAACTTCACTAATATTGCCTTAATTAGTATAAAGTAAATTTAAAAATCGTGCAGGTAAAAATAAAAAGGTCGTCTTCATTTTCTCTATATGCTATAGTAAAATTTAGTTTTAAAGTGAGGGATAATAATATGAATTTAAAATCAGGCATCGCTAAGGTAGCTGGTAAATCATCTTACTGGTTTCTTCATAACGTATTAAAGGGCGGGACGAGTTTTCCTGGAAAATTTGCCATGAAAATTGATCCTGAAGTATTAAATTCATTAGCAAAAGGCTATGAGACAATCATTGTTACTGGAACTAATGGTAAAACAATGACAACCGCTTTAATCGTGGAAGCATTAAAGAAGAAATATGGTGATATTTTAACTAATCCATCAGGCTCAAATATGCAACAAGGAATTGTTACAGCATTTTTAGCTCACAAGAATAAAAGAGCAAAAAAGAAAATTGCTGTACTAGAAGTAGATGAAGCAAATGTAAAAATGGTGACCAAATTACTTCATCCAAGCGTATTTGTTTTAACTAATATTTTCCGTGATCAGATGGATAGATACGGTGAAATTTATACTACCTACCAAAAGATTGTCGACGGAATTAAACTAGCTCCCGATGCAACTATTATCGCTAACGGAGATGCAAGTATTTTTTCATCCGTGGAATTACCTAATAAAAAAGTATTCTATGGCTTCAAACTTCCAGAGGACAAGCCTGAAAATGACTTCAAGGCTCCCGTAAATACTGATGGTGTTTTATGTCCTAAGTGCGATCATATCTTGCATTATCACGAACGTATTTATGCAAACTTAGGAGACTATTTCTGTCCTAATTGTGGCTACCATCGTCCAGAATTAACCTATAGTGTAAATCAAATTATTGATCAAACTCCAAATAGCTTAAAATTCAAAATGGGTGAAAAAGAGTACAGCATTGGTATCGGTGGTACCTATAATATCTATAATGCTCTAGCTGCTTATTCTGTAGCGCGTGAATTTGGTTTAAGTGAAGAAGAAGTAGCCCAAAGTTTTGCTGAAAACAAACGAATTTTTGGTCGCCAAGAATTGATTAATTATGCAGATAAGGAAATAGATCTCATCTTAGTTAAAAATCCAGTTGGGCTTGATGAGGTTCTCCATATGTTAAATACTGAAAAAGATAACTATTCTTTAGTTACTCTTTTAAATGCAAATCACGCAGACGGAATCGATACATCCTGGATCTGGGATGCAGACTATGAAGGTTTAAACAAAGATCAAATCAAAAAAGTAATAGTCGGTGGAAAACGTTGGCATGATATGGGATTCAGACTGGAAGTTTCAGGTTTTGAGCCGGGGTTAATGACAACTGCTACTAATAACGAAGCTTTGCTAGATGAAATTTCAAAATTACCAACTAAGAAAGTTTATATTTTAGCCACTTATACTGCTATGCTTTCACTTCGTAAAACAATGGGTGAAAAGAAAATTATTAAAGCAGGTATGTAACATAAAAGGGATAATGTCAATTGACATTATCCCTTTTTAATTTTTACAGACATTTTCTTTCAAAAACGTATCAACAATCTTTTCCCTCATTGCAAGAAAAATATGATTATGTCCGCTAGGATGGATTCGATTTGTTAAAACAATCATTGCGGTTTGATTAAGTCGATCAATTAGCATAAATGTTCCAGTAAAGCCAGTATGGTAAATCAATGGGTGTTGGTCAACAGGATCAAACCGTAAATCCCATCCCCAAGAACGAGGATGTACTTTCTTAGGAGTTTCAACTTGAAACAAATTAGCTAAGGTATCTTGCTGTAGAGGTAAAACGTCATTACGTAGCCCTAAATAAGCCTGGGTTATCTTTATTAAATCTTCCAGATTTGCAAATAAACCGGCAGACCCACAATCTTTTCCTAATACCCGAGCTTTAGGATCATGTACAATCCCTCGTAACATTTTTCCCTTTTCAGTTAAAGCGGTAGGAACGCACTCACTTGCCTTAGGATGAAAAGTTGTCTCTTTCAATTTAGCAGGTAAAATGATTTCCTGCATAATAATATCTTGCACAGGTAGCCCATAGATTTTCTCAAGAACTAATCCCAATAAAATAAAATTAGTATCGGCATATCGCATTTTTGTTTTAAATTCATCAGTAACAGGTAAACCAATGATCGCCTTCAATAAATCAGGTGCAGCTAATTCATCACGATTAGGAATCCATCCCCGAATTCCACTAATATGGGTTAACAAATCACTAAGGCGAATACGTTCATCTTTAAATTCAGGAATAAAATCTTTAAGAGGTTCTGTAAAATTAAGTTTTCCTTCTTCTTTCAGCTTCAAAAAAACATTAGTTGTTCCTAACACCTTAGTTAAACTAGCTAAGTCATAGAGAGCAAAAGGGCTAAGTTGCTCAACTTTAGGTATTAAACTAGCAAAGCCAACTGTTGAGGTAAATACTTGCTTTTTTTTAATAAAGGCATAATTTACTCCAGGAACAATCCGCTCACTAACCATACTTTCAACTAAATGTTGAGTCTTAAAAAATTCTATCATCCTTACCACCTGGATTATAAAATAAAACCGCCAGATCAGTGATCTGACGGTAACGTATTGAGATATTCGGGCTCGAACCGAAACATCCAGGAACCAGAATCCTGTGCCTTACCAATTTGGCTATATCTCAGTATATCACCCGTACGAGAATTGAACTCGTAACTCCACCTTGAGAGGGTGGCGTCTTAACCATTTGACCAACGGGCAAATTCAACATATGTAAATATAATTGAATATTGTAAATCTGTCAAGTTACATTGCTATTTTTCTTTGAAAAGTAATTTAAAGTGAAAAAAAGCTGCATCACGTCTTACTCACCATGATGCAGCTTTTCAATTATATCACTTATTTTCACTCTTTATGACATACTTTTTGTAGTTTTCTCAATATCTTCTATTTGATTAATATTCATTTTAGCTAGATTTTCTTTTAACTCCACCCATTGCTTACTCAATTTCTTATTTTTTTGTTCTGCTTGTTTCTCTGCATAAGCAACTAACTTTTCTAAGTTAGCATAATTTTGAAGTAATTGATGGGATTGATTTTGCAATAACTTCTGATCTAAGTCGGTTTTATTTGCATCTTCACTAACTTCTAAAATAGCTCGAACTTGTGGCTGACAAAAATCTTTCAAAATGCCAGCAATCTCTTGTAATTCTTCAACGCCGCTTCTATCAAAATGTAATAAGTCTTTTTGTTCATCTTTTTCCACTAAATCAGTTGCAGCTTCATTTCTAAAATAAAGCTCTTGAGCAAAATCGTGTATGTTTTTTTCCATAGCTAAAAAATTATTATTCATCTTTAGTTACACTTTCTTCTCTTGTAGGTTTTTCTTTATCTAGTCTAAACATAAACCAATCACACACTAAAATCAAAATTCCAAGACCAAAAGTGAAATAGAATGCGATTCGACTTCCTTGAGCAGTTAAAGCAGCATAACTCCCAGTTTGCTTATTTTGAAACACTGCTATAATTGCAGCCAAAATTGCAGTCCCCATTGAACCAGCTAATTGTTGTGCTGTTTGACAAACAGCTGTTGCATCTGCTTTCAAATTTTTATCGACTATTTTTAAACTTTGCGCCATCGTATTGCTAAAGGACATACGATGTCCTAACATCAAAATTCCATAAAAACAAATAATCATCCATGTGGTTAAGCTTAAGCCCCAATTAGCTAATAAAAAGCTCCCTAGCGCCATTAAAAACGCGCCACCATATAATGGCACTTTTGCTCCTAGGCGGTCATATAGTCGACCAAAATAAGGATTCAGGAGTCCAGCAACAATACTGCCTGGAAGTAAAACGAGTCCCCCAATTAAAGATGTTTGTTTATTAACGATTTGGATATAGTTAGGTAAGACAAAACTCACTCCAATATTAATAAACTGAAGTAAAAAATAAGCACATGCTCCAAAAATAAATGCCCTATCTTCAAAAACTGATAAGTCAAGTAGCTTACTAGTAGAACGTTTAGAAATTCTGACAAATAGGATGAATAAAATTGCGGCTAATACTAATAAAACCCATAGACGCCAATTTTTCAGTCCCTTACTCAATTGATTTACACCGATTACTAAACTTACCATCCCTGCACTTAAAATTGCGTAAGCCAGCCAATTAAAAGATTTCTTTTTTACTGGATGGTAGCTTCCAATCACAAAAATTCCAGCAATAAAAACTAATAGTGCGAAAATTGTAGCAATTATAAAAATCCAGCGCCAATTAAGGTAATAAGAAATGCTTCCCCCAAAAGCTGGACCGAGAGTCGGAGCCATTGCTACTACTAAACCAGCAATTCCCATGTATAGTCCCCATTCATCTCTTGGCATTACTTCTACAATCAAATTAAACATCATTGGTGTACAGAGACCCACACCTAGAGCTGAAATTAAACGCCCTAACAATAAAATATAAAAATTTAATGCAAATGCTGAAATAATACTTCCAACCATAAATGCAATGGCAGCTGTTACAAACAATTGCTTAGCAGTAAAACGCTCATTTTGATAAGAAGAACTAATCATAATTATTGCAATCATCAATAGATATCCAGTTGTAGTCCACTGAATTGTATCTAAAGATACGTTAAATTGTTTCATCATCGCAGGAAAAGTTACATTTAAACTTGTTTCAGTTAAAATTCCAACAAAGGACATGAACGCTGTTGCTAGGACAGCCAATGTATTTTCTGTCTGTTTTTTCATTTTTTCTCCAATAAAAAAGAGTGGAGGCAATTAGCCTCTACCCTTTCTTTAACTATTATCTAGCTATATTCGATCTGCATACTATAAAAATATGCTAAGTAGATTTATTTTAAGCGTTTAGTTAAATCATCATGTAAGTCTTCATAACCAGGTTTGTTTAAAAGACCAAACATGTTTCTCTTGTAACTTTCAACACCTGGTTGGTTAAATGGGTTAATACCATTTAAGTAGCCTGAGATACCTACAGCTAATTCAAACCAGTAGATTAAGTAACCTAAAGTATGAGCTGTTTGATTTTCAATATCAACAGTCATAACTGGTACACCACCATCAGTATGAGCTAGAACTACACCTTCGTAAGCACGATCATTTACGTAATTCATAGTTTTACCTGATAAGAAGTTTAATTGATCTAGGTTTTCCTTATCGTCAGGAATAGTTACATCATGTGTTGGGTGTTCAACACGAATAACTGTTTCCATTAAGTTACGACGACCTTCTTGGATGTATTGACCAAGTGAGTGAAGGTCAGTAGTGAAGTTAGCACTAGATGGGTAAATACCTTTTTGATCTTTACCTTCTGATTCACCCATTAATTGCTTCCACCATTCACCAAACATTCTTAATGATGGTTCATAGTTTTCAAGTAATTCAGTAGTGTAACCTTTACGGTAAAGGATATTACGCATTGCTGCATATTGGTAAGGACTGTCCTTTAAAACATCTGGATCAGTGTAAGCAGCACGTGCATCTGCAGCACCCTTCATCATAGCATCGATGTCACCACCAGCTACAGCAATTGGAAGCAAACCAACAGCTGACAATACTGAGAAACGACCACCAATATCATCTGGAACTACGAATTCTTCGTAACCTTCTGCATCTGCTTCAGTCTTCAAAGCACCCTTAGCACGGTCAGTAGTTGCGTAAATTCTCTTAGCAGCTTCTTCTTTACCGTATTTCTTGATTAACTTATCCTTCAATACACGGAAAGCAATTGAAGGTTCAGTAGTAGTACCAGACTTAGAAATAATATTAATTGAAAAGTCCTTATCTCCTAACCATTCAAGCAAATCGTAAAGGTATGAACCTGAAAGAGAATTACCACAAAATACTACAGTTGGGTACTTTTCTTTTTCTCTACCGTAGAAAGAGCTATTTAAGAACTCAATTGAAGCTTGGGCACCAAGGTATGAACCACCAATACCAATACCAACTAAAACTTCTGAATCATTTTGAATCTTTTTAGCTGCTTTTTTAATACGATCAAATTCGTCTTTATCATAATTAATTGGCAAATCAATCCAACCACGGAAGTCACTACCTGCGCCAGTACCTTCGCGTAATTCTTGATCTGCAGCAGTTACCATTGCTTGCATTTCCTTTAATTCATTTTCATGAACAAAAGGAGTTAATTTACTTGCATCAAAGTGAACAACTTTACTCATTATTTAAACTTCCTTTTTTTGTAACTTTTTCACATACAAACCTTATTTTAGCAGTTACTTCCTCATAAAACTAGAGTTTTTTCTTATAAGAATCTATAAATAATTCGATATAATATAAATCCAATTATAGTCCCGCAAACATTAAAAAATACGTCATCTATATCGCTTACACCAGTTTCTAAAACAAATTGCAAAGATTCAATAATTACGGATAAACATCCCCCGGCCAAAATGGTTCCTACCATACTTTTTTTCTGAATAACTGTAGGAAATAAAAAACCAAACGGGATGAACCATAAAACATTTCCAAGCGAATTATAAAAAAAGTCAAGTAAACTCTGACCATGAGTCAATTTCAGCGTTTCTTTCATAAATACTAAGTTTATATCGCTTAGACTACGATGGAAATTAAATGTCAACTGCCATGGAAAATATGTATCTCTAAATACTGTCAGCATTAAGAGCAAAATTATATAAAAACTAAATATCCATACACAAGCTTCGGACTTCAGGGTTCTTCTATGTCTCACCAATAACAGCCAACATAAACGAATAATTACAAAAATAATAAAGTAAAAAAGTGTCTTATCTAAGCTATACAAAATCAACTTAATTAAGGCAAAGTGATTAATATGCGCTGCATAATGGTGAAAAATATATTCATATAAGGGTTGTAAAAAAAGCATAACCTAACCGACTCCGTAATTTTGGCTTAATTATAACGTAAAGATCTCCATG
Organism: uncultured Lactobacillus sp.; assembly: GCA_910589675.1. Taxonomy (GTDB): domain Bacteria; phylum Bacillota; class Bacilli; order Lactobacillales; family Lactobacillaceae; genus Lactobacillus. The sequence continues at coordinate 42,365 of CAJUTO010000012.1, forward strand.
AAAGATGATTTTTTTCAAAATATTAAAAAATCGCAAACCTTTAACAAAAGTTTGTCGTTTTTTGAAATTACCAGTAAAATATTCCTTATTAAAAGGAGTAGTGAAGCGTGAATAAAACAAAACGTAATTTCTGGCAAACTAGAATTGGTTTCTTAACAATCCTAACACTTTGTTTTTGGGCAAAATATATGTATGCGGCTTACTTTGATTTTAAGCTTGGCTTAAGTGACCCATACCAGCACTTCATCGTCTGGTTAACGCCTTTAGGCACATGCATTATTATTCTTAGTTTAGGGCTCTATTTCTCTAAGCCATTAGTCTCTTATATTGCAATGCTAGTTTTAGACACAATAAATACGATTTTGCTTTTTGCAAATGTCATTTATTATCGTCAATTTTCAGACTTTTTAACTAGTAAAACTATTCAAAATACCGGAAAAGTATCACAAGGACTAGGAAAGAGTACGGTTGCTTTACTGCATCCCAGCGATATTTTTCTTTGGCTGGATCTCATAATTATCATTATCTTATTGATTATTAAAGTTATCAAAATTGATCCACGTAAGTATGGATTTAAACGTCCATTTGCTGTCTCATCATTTGGCGTTTTCATGTTAACTTTAAATATGTTTTTAGCTGAAACCTCACGTCCACGATTATTAAGAAATACATTCGACCGCTCTTACGTGGTTAAATATCTTGGACTTGATACTTATTCAGTATATGACCTCTTAAAAAGTGCACAATCAAACCAAGTTAAGAAAAATGCTAATGCAGAAGATATTAATCAAGTACTCGACTTTACTAAAAAGCATTATGCAAAAGCAAATCCAGAATATTTTGGTAAAGCCAAGGGAAAAAATGTCATTGTCCTACACCTAGAAAGTTTTCAACAATTTCTAATTGGATTAAAAGTTAATGGACAAGAAGTTACTCCATTTCTTAACTCACTCTATCATAATAAAGACACCGTTAGCTTTAGTAACTTTTATCATCAAGTAGGCTTGGGACGAACCAGTGATGCAGAAAATATGCTTGAAACTGGAACATACGGTATTTCAGATGGTTCCCTATTTTCATCATTAGGATCTGAAAATACTTTCCAAGGTGCACCTCAAATTCTTCGTCAAACTGGCTATACTTCGGCTGTTTTTCACGGTAACACAGGAACTTTTTGGAATCGAAATGAAGTATATAAAAATTTAGGATATAACTATTTCTTCGATGCAAATTATTTCTCTCAAAAAAAGAACGACAAAATCGGATATGGCCTAAAAGATAAGTTATTGTTTAGTGAAAGCATTAAGTATCTTGAACAGATTCAGCAACCATTCTATGTTAAGTATTTAACTGTTACTAACCATATTCCATTTCAACTTGATCAAGAAGATAAAGATGATAACTTTACTACTACAAATACTTCAAATACAACCATCAATAATTACTTTGAGACAGCGCATTATCTTGACCAATCAGTTAAAGAGTTCTTTGATTATCTAAAAAAGAGTGGCCTTGATAAAAATACGATGGTTATCCTTTATGGAGACCATTACGGTGTTGGTAGTTCAGATGATGAATTATCTGCTCTGGCACCAGTATTAGGTAAAGATTTTAGTAAATGGACATCTTATGACACAACAGAACTTCAAAAAGTTCCTTTCATGATCCATATGAATGGAATTAAGGGGACAATTGATAACAAGCTTAGCGGTGAAATTGATGTTCTCCCAACGTTACTTCATCTTTTAGGAATTTCAAATAAAAATTATATTCAATTTGGTCAGGATTTATTCTCCAAACAATATCGACAAGTAGTTGTGTTTAGAAACGGTACTATTGTTACTCCGAAATATATAATTATTGGCGGTAAAGGTATTAAAGGGACAATTTACAATCATCAAACTGGGGAAAAGATCACTAAATTTAATAAAAAGCAAAAAGTTGAAATTGCTAAATTAGTTGAATATGGACGCACCTCTCTTCACTATTCCGATTTGTTAAATAATCATAATCTGCTACGGTTCTACACTCCAGCTGGCTTTATTCCAACTAATCCGAACGAATTCGACTACAAAATTAACTATCAAAAAATGTTGCAATTAAGAAAAGAATTAGGTAACAAATCTACTTCTCTTTATTCTCAGCACAAGGGAACGACTACTGATCTTTATACAACTGATGCTTCAGAAATCGATAAGGATGAAATTAATAATATTCCTGAGAATATTCAATCAGCTACAAGTGAAAAAAATAAAAATAATCAAAACAGTTCTCCAGGAAAAGATAATCTCGATAAATAGAGTAGAGGAAACTTTTCTAGTTTGCCCCTCTCATTGCACCGTACGTA
>CAJUTO010000013.1 GCA_910589675.1 uncultured Lactobacillus sp.
TACCCGTGATCCGTATTTCAACGGACTAGATGTAATATCATGCCCGACACACATATAGAAAAAAGCGTTCATATCAAAATGAGCGCTTTTTCTATAGTCTCTAAATTTACATAATAAATAATATTTAATTTTACAAAGGCTGAGTAGTCATTGCTAAAGTTTCAAGTACTATTAAAACATCTTGCGCTGATTGTAAACTAGAAAAAACAGGAATATGTGTGCTTAAAGCTGCATCTTTAATCATAATTGCATCATGACTAGCAGAGTCGGATAAACTGGTTACATTGATTACTAGATTAATTCGATGCTGCTTTATCTTTTCAAGTAAGCTATTGCTTCCCTCTTGAACCTTTTCAATAATTCCTGTTGTTATTCCCTCTTCAGCTAATACATTTGCAGTACCTTCAGTTGCTAAAAGCTTAAAACCTAACTGATGAAAACGTGCAGCTATTTTAATTGCATTATGTTTTTCAGAATCTTTAACCGAAATAAAGACAGTACCATATGTTGAAATCATTAAATCACTGCCTTCATATCCTTTAAACAAGGCAGTCGGCAAATGCTTGGCTCGTCCCATCACACTACCAGAGGTCTTCATCTTAGAATCAAAGGTATTTTCACTACTATATGATAAATAAGAAAAGACGGGCATTTTAACGTGAATTAAGTCGTTTGATGGCCAAATATCGCTTGGAAGATCTAATTCAGACAATGTACTTCCTAACAAAACTTTCATTGTTATAGCTGTAATATCTTTTTTTAGTGCTTTAGTTAGAAAAGCTACATTGTGTCCAGAGTAACTTTTAATTTGTAATAAATAGATTTGATCATTAGCTAGTAAAAAGTGTAAGTTAACTGGTCCTCTTAAATTAAGTTTAGTGGCAATACTAATTGCACTATCACGTAATCTACGCTGATCATTAGTTGATAAATTTTGTGGACGATAGACAGCTATGGAGTCACTGGCATGTGAGCCGGTCTGTTCAAAGTGTTCAATAATTCCGGGAATAGTAACATTTTTACCATCAGAAATAGCAGTCACTTCATACTTTTTACCTTCAATAAACTTCGAAACATTCATATGCTCTAATGAATTTTCAGCAATATATCTTTGTAAAGCTGGTAAATCAAAGACCACAGCAGATTTTTGCTTCTTACCGTTACTTGTACCACCAATTAAAGCTGGAAAACCATTTCTTTTAACAAAAGCTAAAATGCTTTCTTCATTGTCGCATTGAAGAGCTGGGACTGGATTAACGCCGGCCTGATATACTTCGTCTGCATGATCTTCCCTTAGAATTTCCTTCAAATTAGGCTGACCTAAAATTGTTAGCCCATGTTCTAAGAGTGAACTGCGATATTCATTAATCTGTTTGCCAGAAAATTGCGTTACCACTTCTTTGATATTTTCTTTCCATGCAACTTCAAGAATATTTTCTAAAGTAATTGGTTCAAAGTAAATTCGATCGCATACATCATACGCTGCACTCACACTTTCTGGATTATTACTAATAATCACAGGACTAATTCCTTGCTCTTTTAAGGTCTTGGCAGCATGGTAGAGCATATAATCAAATTCTCCAGTTAGAGATACTTGAAATGGTTTTAATCCTAAAAGAAGGCATTTTTTCGAATTAGATAGTGGTATTATTTCATCTTCAATTCCATAACTACTGTAAACAGCTTGAATATTAGGATGAATTAATCCAGCTGTTCCATCAATTTCAATATAGCTAGGCTTAATTGACCATTTTTTACATAAATCAGCAATTGATTTTTCATCTCGCTGCGTAATTTCAGCAATTAATCGATTAGAAAAACCATTTTTCTTTACTTTCAGCATTAAATCAGCTGTAAGTTCATCATTACGTAATTTCTTTAATAAAATCAAAATATGATTAAACTTCTGCAAAAATACTAAATGAATATGTAAAAGCTGGTGAAGAGTGTGGTAATTAATTCCCTTTGCTATCGCGGCTAATAGTGTAATTAGGTGTATTTCATTAGGCTTCGATAGATCTTGCAATAATTCTTTTTCGCTTTTTTTATATTCCTTTTTAAAGGTCTTAACATTATTAGAAAAACCAGTAGTTGACTGGAGAGCCTTTAAAAATGCACTTTCAAAGTTACGACCAATTCCTAGAGCTTGGCCTCCGGAAGTGGTTTTATTATTAAGAGTGTAGTGATTATAACCAGCTTCTGTGAAAGACCAATAAGGTAATTTTACAAAGCAAGCATCTTGCACGGGATCAACAGCAGCAGAAATTCCAGATTGTGGATCGGTAATTTCATTTAAATTATAGCCAAGTGCAATTTTGGCCGTTACATATCCAATAGAATATACGCCACTTCTATAAGAAAGCAAACTACTCTGAGTCAAACGGGGCTTAATACTTAATACTTTAAAATTAAAGTCTTCCCCACTTTGCTTAACAGAAAAATGAATACTCAAAGCTCCATGTAAATTAAGACAATTAGCAATCTTTCGACAGCAATTTCTTAAGCGTTGAATTTGATTATTATTTCTAGTTAAAATTGGCGTCACTAATAAAGAATCTGAAGAATTAATACCAACTGGTTCTAAACTACCAATATTTCCTACAAATACAAAATTTCCATTATTATCCCGAACAATATCAAAAATTAATTCTTCCCAATTCGATAAATCTTCAGTTAAACGATAATCTTTCCAATTAAAATGGTCATCAGCTTCTTCGTCTAAGAAGTATTGCTCTAATTGAGTTAGATTTTCTAAAGAGATCATGCTATCGGGGCGATAATGCTGCTTTTTTGATAAAAGCAAAGGAAAATGAGCATGTTCAATTACTCGCCTTAAGTCCTCTTCTTTTTCTAACAGCCATTGATTGGCCACCGCAATCTTATTTGCTTTAAGAAAACTATAGAAATTATGAGGAGCTGATAGACTCAATGCCAAGCTGTTAATAGTTAGTAACTCAATATTCATTTGGGTTAAGATGCCCGACTCTAATAATTCACTGGTAAGTTTTAAAGCCGGTTTGCCCCCAAAAGCCGGAATAATAGCATCTGGCTTCTCCATCCGAATGATTCGCTTCACAAAAGGCAACGTCATTGGTTCAAGATATACATTTACATTAGGATGCGGATCTGTTGTGACGGTTGCAGGATTGGGATTAATCAATACAACTTGTACGTTACTTTCTTCAAAAGCCGTTAACGCTTGTTTAGCAAGAATATCAAGTTCTGTTACTTCTCCAACAATACTTGGCCCCGCTCCAATAACAAGAACTTTATTAATTTCATTATGTAAAGGCATAGTCTACTCCATCATATTTAAAAACTGATCATAAATGCTGGCTGCATCAAAATTACCTGGTGAACCTTCTGGATTAAAGGCAGTTGCTAAAACTTTATCTTCTTTGATACTATAGCCCGCTAATAACTCCGACCTTAAATCAAAATATTTACGTGAAAGATTCAAAGATAAACTATCAGGTACTACCAGTTGATCAATATTCATTGCAGTTTGCCAAATTCGATTATTAGTTTGTTCAATAACTGGAAAATTACTGCCATTATAGGCTGGAATTAAGTCCAAGAGTTCCAGATTTAAATAATTACTAATTGCTAAAAAGCCTAAGCCAATTCCTAGAATAGGCAATTTTCCGTAAAACTTATCAAATACTGGTTTTAAAAATGGTGCAACTTCTTCTACTCTACTTGGCCCATTAGAAATAACAATTGCATCAGCTCGAAGATTAATAATATCGTAAATCGATGCATTGTATGGTAAAACCACACTATTAATTTTCCGTAAAGAAAGGGAGCGCAGTAATGAATGCTTTAAACCAAGATCAATTACAGCTACAGTTTTTCCAATATTTGGGGCAGCATAAGGATGCGTTGTAGATATTTGTGCTGTTTTGTTTTTTGGTAAAACCAGGGCCTTTATTTGATCAAAAGCATGGGCATCATCTGTATCCATAATAGACGCTTTAATAACCCGCTTATTCTTCAATTTTTGAACTAAAGCGCGAGTATCAACACCGTAGATTGCTGGAATTCTTTTCTCTTTTAGAAAATCATTTAAATCTTGAAAAGTTGGATTAGCAGAAATATGAAAAGCAATATCGTTAGCAATTATTCCACGTACACTTGGATCAATTGATTCATAGTCGATTGCATTAATACCACTTCCACCAATCATTGGAGTAGTAAAAGCCAAAATCTTACCAAAATTGGCAGGGTCGGAAATTGCTTCCTGATATCCAAAATTGCTTGTTTGAATACCGAGCTCCCCTGTAGCAGTAATGGGAGCACCAAAACCGTGTCCCGAAAATGCAGTTCCGTCTTCAAGAATTAAATATCTTTTCATAATCTATTGCTTCATTTCTTGTCGTAAATTCTTTAATTGTTTTTCAAAAATTGTTGGCAATGGTGCAGAAAATTCCAACCATTCATTCGTAGAAGGTTGATAAAATCCCAAAGTCTTGGCATGCAAAAATTGTCCATGACCTGACAAGGTTCTCTTTGGGCCATATAAGGGATCGCCAGCTAATGGATGACCGATGTACTTCATATGCACTCTAATTTGATGCGTTCTACCCGTTTCCAGTACACATTTGACTAAACTATAATTTTTAAATTGCTCTAGTACTGTAAAGTGTGTAACTGCAGCTTTCCCCTTTGGATTAACCGCCATTTGCTTTCGATTATTTGGATTTCTACCAATCGGAGCATTGATTACGCCATTTTTTACTTCAAAGTTGCCATGAACAATTGCCAAATATTCTCTTTTATTTATCTTTTCTGCTAATTGCTTTTCTAAGCTTTCACGTGCTTTATCATTTTTAGCTATCATTAATAAACCAGAGGTATCTTTATCAATTCGATGCACAATCCCTGGACGAAACCTTTCAGGACTATCAGCTAAATCACGTGTATGATAAAGTAATCCGTTGACTAAAGTATGATCTGGATGACCGGCTGAGGGATGAACAACCATCCCTTGAGGCTTATTAACCACAATCACATCCGAGTCTTCATAAACAATATCAAGATGTAAGTTTTCAGCTTCTAATGATAATGGTTTAACAGGCGGAATAGTAACATCAATTACATCCCCAGACTGTACTTTATAAGATACTTTTTCAGCTTTATTATTAACTAAAATATTTTTATCATTAACTAATTCCTTAATCTTAGTTCGACTTAAATCTGTAATTTTCTCAGCGATTACCTTATCTAAACGTCCTTTTTCGTCATCAATTACTAATTTATAATTTTTAGTCATTTACTCTTCGTCCTTTAGTCTTTTTCGCTTATAAATATTAGATAGATAAAAACTAAGATAATTCCAACTGTAATTGCGCTGTCAGCAATATTAAAGATATTAAATTGAATAAAATCTAGTTGCAACATATCAATTACATATTTTAGATGCAAACGATCAATAAAGTTACCAATGATTCCACCTAAAACTAAGGCTAATCCTGTATCAAAAAGGCCATTTTTATACTTTGGATTAAAAAGATAGTAAATTACAACTGCAATAGCGGCAATACTGATTAAATAAAATAAAATCATTTGTCCACTGAAGATATTCCAGGCTGCTCCATCGTTTTGTAAATATGTAAATGAAAGGACACCAGGAATAATGGTTTTTTCATCACCAATTTTAAAATTAGTAACTATATAATTCTTTAATAATTGATCTGCAATAATTACTAATAAAGAAATTATTAGATATAAGGCTTGTTTAGCTTTACTCATTAGAATAATCCTGAAATCTTTCCGTTATTATCTACATCAATATCTAAGGCAGCTGGATGTTTTGGCAATCCTGGCATATCTAAAATAGATCCCGTAGCTACCACAATAAAACCTGCTCCATTTTTAAGAGCTAAATTCTTAACATGGAGTGTAAAATCTTCTGGAGCTCCTAAGATACTCTTTTTATCAGTAAAGCTATACTGTGTTTTAGCCATAATTACTGGTAAGTTGTCTTTACCCATTTTCTTAATTTCTGCTAATTGATCCTTAGCTTTATCAGAATATTCAATATCCTTGGCATGATAAATATTATGGGCGATTTTACTAATTTTTTCTTCTACAGAGTCAGTAGGTTCATATACTGAGGTAAAGTCACTAGCTTTATTAGTTAACTCAACCACTTTTTCTGCCGCCTTAATTCCGCCCTTTGATCCTTCATCATGGTAAGAGACCACTTCACATTCAAAACCATCAGCTTTAACAAGTTCTTTCAATTTTGATAGTTCTTGTTCAGTATCACTAGCAAATTTATTTATTAGTACAATTACAGGTACACCATAATGAGCCATGTTTTCCATATGGCGCTTTAAGTTCTCAAAACCTTTTTCTAAAGCTGGAATATTTTCTTCATCTAAGTGATCAGTTGTCTCTTCTGCTTGATACTTCAACGCTCTTACAGTTGCAACAACTACCACAGCATCAGGACGTTTGTCCAAATGGTTAGAAACAAAGTCCATAAACTTTTGGCCACCCAGATCTGCCCCAAAACCAGCTTCAGTCAAAACATAGTCGCTTAAGTGTAAAGCAGTATTAGTAGCAATTACTGAATTAGCACCATGAGCAATGTTAGCAAATGGACCGCCGTGAACAATTGCTGGGGTATGTTCAAGTGTTTGAACTAAGTTAGGCTTTAATGCGGTTGATAAAAGCGCAGCAATTGCCCCCTCAAACCCTAAGTCTTTAACATAAACAGGTTCATCTTTCACAGAAAAGCCAACTAGCATATTTCCAATGCGCTTTTTCAAGTCATCAATATCAGTTGCTAAACATAAAATAGCCATTAATTCATTAGCTACAGTAATTGCAAAGCTAGCTTCATGTTCTATTCCATTAAAACGTGAACCTTGTCCGATAGTGATTTTTCTTAAAGTACGATCATTAACGTCAATTCCACGTTTTAATAAGATACGATTAGGATCTAGCTCTAGACTATTATCTTGATAAATATAGTTATCAACTAAAGCAGCCAAAGTATCAATTGCACTAGTTAATGCGTGCATATCACCAGTAAAGTGTAAATTAATATCTTCCATTGGGATGATCTGTGCATATCCACCACCAGTTGCACCACCTTTTAATCCAAAAACAGGACCCATTGAGGGTTCTCTTAATGCAATTAAAGTATTTTTGTGAAGTTGGTTGCTGATTGCATCCCCTAAACCAATGGTAATAGTAGATTTTCCTTCACCAGCCGGTGTAGGACTAATTGAAGTAACAAGAATTAGCTTACCAAGCTTTTTACCTTGTTTAATTCTGTTAATTCCCTTCCAGCTAATCTTAGCCTTATCATTACCATAAAGTTCAATTTCATCTGGTTGAAGATCAACTTTTTTTGCAATTTCTGTAATAGGTAATTCTTTAGTGTCTTGTGCGATTTTAATATCTGACTTCAAATTCATTTCTTCTTTCTTTTAAGTGCTAAAAGCAAGTAAGTATTAATCTTACTCTTTGCTTCATATACAACAAATACCTTCCATTGCCACTTAATCTTTAAATTTTGAAGCTGAAGTTTCTGACGATATGGTAGTTTTAGCCAGTAAATACTTGCTTCTTTCTGAAAATAAGAATTAAACCAGGTATAAATAACTATAACCACAAAAATAGCTCCTAAGCTAAGTGCAGGATAGCTAATTGCTTTATTGCTTTCATACCCGACAATAAAGGCTACAAAAATTAGTGCTAGGAGCCAGGAGTAATAAATTACACCAGCAGCGCCTAAAAAAATAAAATGTTTTTTCATAATTTAGAATTTAGGTCACACCCTATTTGTTAATTACCTCTATTGTAACAAAAATCAAGCAGATTTACGTTTTTGTTTAAAATAGCGTTCTAGACTATAATATTAAACAAGAATATGGAGGAAAATAACAACATGAAAATCGGCGTTTTAACTGACAGTTCATCTTATTTAACTAAAGAACAATGTGAAAAATATGGAATTGATGTCTTACCAATTCCAATTATCTGGGATAATAAAGAATATCTGGATTTAATTGATATTGGTTTCCATGAATTCTATGAAAAGCTAAGCACTTCTTCTACTCTTCCCACTACCTCTCAACCCTCAACTGGAACCGTAAAAAAATATGTTGATAAATATATTGATGAAGGTTATACTGATCTAATTATCATTACTCTTTCAAGCGGTATTTCTAGCTTTTACAATAATGTTTTAAGTGTGGCTGATGAAGAAAGCAGAATTAATATTCATCCCTTTGATTGTAAAATAACCTGTGCAGGAGAAGCTAATGCTGCAATACTAGCTGGTCGACTAGTCAAGGCTGGGGCTGACATTGATTTAATCATGCATGACTTAAAGGATTTAAGAAACACTACCGATGTTAGATTTATGGTAGCCAATCTTAATCATTTAAAAAGAACAGGCCGCTTATCAAATGCCGCTAGTTTCGTAGGTTCTATTTTAAAGATCAAGCCAATCTTATCTATGGACGTTCAAAATGAGGGTAAAATTTCAGCAATTGCCAAAGAGAGACATTATAAACGTGCCTATAATCATATTAAAAAAGACTTTGATAGTTTAACTTCTGATATGCCTTATCCAATTCAGTTAACAATTTTTCATGCTGATGATGAAGAAAGAGAAGCTGAATGGGTTAGTGATTATGAAAGTAGTTTTCCTAAGGTCAAAATTTATCAAAGTATTATCGGACCAGTAGTTGGTGTTCATGTAGGACAACATACTATGGCTATGATTTGGGGCAGAGATTTAGATTCTTATTTCGATGAAAATGGCAAGCCGATTAAGGATATTAAGTCAAAAGTTGTTGAAGATTGATACTATTTAACTAATATAATTAAGAGAAGCAAGAATTTTATTAAATTTGCTTCTCTTTTTAATTTATAACTTTAAGAGTGCTAATTATGAAAAAATATAAATATTCTAGTTACGATATTGCAGATATTGGTGACTATTTAAAAGTTTTTGCTTGTACGGCGGTCATGTCGCAGCCAATTATGAGCCTTATTATTAATCTGCCCCAGTCTCAGCAAACGCAAGTTGGTTTTGGTATTCTTTATAATCTAGTTAAATATACTGCTCCAGCCTTTATTTTTGGTATTTTATACACGACTATTAGGACTAGTGACTTAAACGGTCATTTCTCTTACTTCAAGCATCTGCAAAAGAATTGGTCCAATCTCTTTGTACCAACGATTTGGTGGACTTTAATTTATTTATTAGGGATGCCATGGCTTCAGCAAGGTAACAAGTTTAATAGCTTTGGTACTTTTTGCTGGCAATTTATTAATGGTAATGCAGCACCTCACTTATGGTATAACACGATGATGCTACAGTTTATTATTCTAATGCCGTTTTTCTGGTTAATTAGTCGCTATGTAAGAAATAATATTAAACGTGGTTTTGCAGTGGCAATTGTTACTTTAATTCTTTACTTAGCCTGGTTAGCATTTTACGACTATTATGTTTTTCATGGTGTTCACCAAAATGACTGGTATTTATTAGATCGAGTATTTATCTCTTTTTTTATTTATGCTGTTTTTGGTGTTTTAGCCTGGCAATTTAGATCGTACTTTAATCAATTTATAACTAAGTTTTGGTGGTTAATCGTAGTAATCTTTATTCTTTGCTTCATCTGGACTAATTATGAATTAAGTCAATTCGGTTACCCTGTTAATTTCTATAATGCGCTTTACTATAAACCATCAATGACGTTTTACTGTTTGGCAGTAATTTGTTTAATTGCTGCTTTCTGTTTATATCAAGTTCGTAAAAGACAGATAAATAGCTTGAGAATATTCCATTTTTTAGCTATTTATGCTTATAGAGCCTATCTTGCTAATGTCTTTTGGAATCAGTTAGTCTGGCGGGGATTAAATATGCAATATCATGCAAAATTCCATCCATTTTTAACCTTATTTGGTTGCTGGTTATTAACCTGGATCTTATCATTTTCATCTGCGTATCTTTTACATATGTGGTGGACAAAAGTAAAGAAAATGATAGCTAGAAATACCCACCTATATATCTAAAAAACTCTGAAAATTGCCACTAGGAGCAGTTGTCAGAGTTTTTTATCTTTAGTATTTAATTTTTACATGCAAGTTATCATGATTTGACATATCGTATAACGTTTGTAAATACAATTCATAATGTGGGTTGTCCGCAATTAAACGTTGATAAATTGGTGACTTTTTAAGTTTTTGCAATTCTTCACTTTCAATATGATTTTTTCCAGTAAAAAAGTGATAATTCATTTCGCCGAAAAGACGCCCCATTTTTCTGACAGTATCTAAATCATCATGATTTTGATAAAGATTTTTCTGCATTAATTCTGCCGAAATAGTTCCTAGTTGAATATTTTCTAAATAATCATGAAAGTGAGTTAAAGTCCAGTTTTGTTTTTCTTTGTCAGTTAAATAGTCCTTCATCTTAAAATGATGACAAGTATAACTAACTTCTTTCGGCGAAACTTTAACTACCCCATAGCCTTGATCATTGGAGCAAAAACTAGCAGTTACAACTTCGGTAGCTGGGCAAGGATCTTGCGGCAACATAATATTCTGAGCATGAATATGACCAGAGAAAACTAATTTTACATTATATTGAGCTAATAACTTACGCAGTTCACGATAATCACCAACAACATATCCTTTGTTTACAGCTGGATTATGGGCATAGAGGTTATGATGCATACAAAAAATCACTTGAAGATTGTTCTCACTAGCATATTGTAGTTGTGCCTTAATCCAGCGCCGTTGCTCTCTTCCTAAAAAGCCAGCTGTCGCAGGTGCAGTAGTAGCTTCTTCTTTACCATAGTCATTAGAATCAGCTAAAATCAACAAATAATCAGGATTAAGCTGAACACTATAAGCTAAAGATTTATCATCAACACTAACTGCATTTTTATAGGATGTTTTAAAAATATTACGCCACATTCTAGGACTAATTTGACCAGCGTAGTATTGTTTCTTTCCGCGGAATTCTCTGGCCCAGCCATCATAAATATCATGGTTTCCAGGAAGAACTAAAAGCTGTGTTTCTTCTAAAGGTTTAAAAATCTCAGCGAATTTTTCTGCTGACACTCTCTCGCCATTAAAAGTTACATCCCCCGTAACAACGATTGCAGCCGGTTTCTTTTTTTGCGCCATTCTTACAAATGCGCTTAAAGCAGTTTCTTGATAGTATAGATCTTTACCCTGACTAGTTTTTTGCATTTGTGAAAAAGCCTGTCCATGATCATGTAAGCTATCTGCAATTAAATGAGTATCACTAATAACCCAAAAACTAGTCTTCTTATCTTGCGTTAACATAATTGTTATCTCTTATTAGCCCAATATTGATAATAGTCGGTCCGTAAATTACCATTATAGAATTTTCTCTTCTTAGTGGCCTTTGCACCAAAGTATTTTTCAAATTGAGGATCAGATGTAAGGTAGTACTGACTAAAAGAAGTAAGAGGACGCAATGTCTGTCCCATTTCTTCATAGATCTTTTCAGCTGCTTCTCGATCCTTAAGCCGTTTACCATAAGGAGGATTTGCAACAATAACTCCATTTTCTAAGTCAGTTGAAAAGTCTTTTACAGCGACTTGCTTAAATTTTACATCTTGTAATACGCCCGCATTATGCGCGTTCACTTTAGCAATTTCTAAAATTGATTGATCAATATCGCTAGCTAAGATTGGAGCATGCTCCTTTTTTTCTTGTGCTTTAGCTTCTTCTACTAATTCGGGATGCAATTTCTTATCAAACCAATCAAAATTATCAAATGCAAATTTTCTCCAAATACCAGGAGCTACATTTTTTGCCTTAAGAGCCGCTTCGATTGCAATTGTTCCGGAACCAGTCATAGGGTCAATAAAGGGATGAGAACCATCAAAAGGAGTTAGTTCAATCAAACCTGCTGCAAAATTTTCTTTTAAAGGAGCTCCACCATGCTCGACACGATAGCCACGTTTAAATAAACTTTGACCAGTAGTATCTAAGCTTAAACGTGCAGTGTCTTTGTAGAGATGGATGTCTAGCGGATACTCGGCCCCGCTTTCTGGTAAAAATCCACGTCTTCGATATTGATCGGTCAACTTATCTACAATAGCCTTTTTTACAATTGATTGAACATCAGGTTCAGAATGTAACTTACTACGGACGCTTCTTCCCTTTACAGGAAATTGAGCATCTACCGGTAATAATTCTGCCCAATCATAGCTATAAACTTCATCATATAATTGGTCAAAACTGGTGGCCTTAAATTCTTTTAGTAAGATCTTTACGCGGTCAGCACTTCTCAGCCATAGATTAGTTCTTACAATATCTTTTTGGGTTCCTTTAAAAAATACACGGCCATTTTCAGTTGTTGTTTCATAACCTAAATTGTTTAATTCTTTTGCAACTACACTTTCAAATCCAGCGCCCATTGTTGCATATAATGTATATTCTTTCATTTTATATTTTCTCTATCTATATAAATTTTTCTATAAAAAAAGGCTGAGCCAAAGCTCAACCCTAACCTACAAATCTCTATAAGCCACGTTCTGTTCCAATAGGATTTGGTTAATTCCTATTTTCAGCGACCATCTATCTTCATTAAAAATGACCTCGTCTTTAGTTCATTTACTTAGACGAAAGCGCCCCTACCAAATTTGGGTTGCCCGCTTGCAGGGTTTACCTCGTTCCACCAGCAAAGTTTCCTTCACTGCTTCGTCACTGTGGCACTTTTCAGGATAGTCACACATGTCAAAAATGATTTAGTGCTTTTTCCGCCGTAACTTGTAAAAACAAGTTCCCCAGCTTATTGGGCTGAGTACAAAAACTACAAGCATCTCAGCTTGTGCGTGCGTGGACTTTCCTCAGCTAGCATAAGCTAACCGCGATCGCTCGAAATTTGCAATAATTATTATACCATAGTTTTAATTAGCTTGGTAAGTTCTATCTTGTTGATTCATTCTTTGTTCAAGGTTGTAAACTTTACGCTCTAAAGTAGAAATACGTTGAATCATAGCAACATTAGTAGTTAATTCCGGTGCTTCTTTGTCTTCATTAGTATTATTTACAGCAGCTTTTTGTACTTTCTGAGGAGTATAAGTTTTAACATCATCTTCAATTTCCTCATTCTTAAAATCTAACTTAGGTGCAGTACTTTTAGCTGTTTGCTGTTTTTGTTGAGCTTTTAAATCACTGATTTGTGTTTGCAAATCTTCAATAATAGTCGCAAAAGTACTGTAGTCTGAAATAATTGTATCAAGATATGAATCTACTTCATCAGAATCATATCCCTTCATTTTTGTTCTAAATTGCTTTTTTAAAATACTTTGTGGATTTAATTGAATATCATTTAAACTTGCCATTGGTTTCGTCAAACTCCTTAGTTACAGACTAACGTCTGTTTTAATTTAGGCGATAAAATGTTAGCTAGTTGATAGCTTAATGGCACTCATTCTATCGTATACAACTAGTATAAGTTATAAGTATCCTTCAAGCAATAATAGTAATACCATCTAAAAAAAATCTTATTTTCTTAGGTATATAAAAAATTAAAGAGTATATTTATTTTCAATAAAAATTCTTTCGATGATTTTCTTCATATTCTTCTGCAGCTTCTTGTAAGTCATAAAAATCAATTATATCCAGTGGATAGTCACTTTTTTCTTGATACTTTTTAATGGCTTCATAGTCATATTTTGTTTTACCGGGATGCTCAGGATCATAAAGTAAAAGAGCTCGATCTGTGTGTTCTAACATAAAATTTTGATAGTTTTTAAGCTGGGATGGCCTCATGTAGGGATAGTCAGAAGTAGAAGCAGTAAAATCAACCTGTTCAGTAAGGTTTTGATACTTCATTTGATTACTATCATTCCACCTTTTGGAAAATTCTAAATAAGGTGTCATCAAAGCCGTATGAACACTGTATTCATTTTGAAGACTAATTGCTGTTTCTAGCGCCCATTGTTCGACACCAAGGTTTGCCCCACTAATTACCCAGTCAATCTTTCCTTCTTCAAGTAAACTCTTTAGATAATTGCTTAGAGCATACTTAATTACGGTCAACTTCGGATCTTTATCGCTAAAAACTCCCAATTCATAAGAACGATATCCGGTAACCCATAGTCGCTTCATTCTGATCCTTCCTTTCTCTAAAAATGATTTAAAATCTTTGCTATAATGCTAAACAGGAGTGATGTTGATGGTAAAATATCCAACAGGCAGTTTAACACATTATACTAAAGATCAAACTGACCTTTTACATCCAAGAAAGCAAAAACATCGTAAAGATGTTGTATTTTCTGATCGTGGAATGAGCCTAGAACAACAAATCAATGAGTCTAATAAGTATTATCTTCTTGAAGATATTGCCGTTGTTCATAAAAAGCCAACCCCAGTCCAGATTGTTAAAGTAGACTATCCTAAACGATCCCGTGCAGTTATAAAAGAAGCTTACTTCAGGCAAGCTTCTACAACTGACTATAATGGCGTATATCAAGGACGCTATTTGGACTTTGAAGCTAAGGAAACGAGAAATAAGAGCTTGTTTCCTTTAAAGAACTTCCATGAACACCAAATTATTCATCTTGAAAGATGTTTAAAGCAAAAAGGAATTTGCTTTACGATTATTCGCTTCGTAACTCTTAATCGATATTTTGTAACTCCTGCTAGTTTTGTGATTGAAGCTTGGAAGACACCACATAAGAGTTCAATGACCTTGCAAGAGTTAATTGATAATTCAATTGAGATTAAAAGTGGATTTCGCCCAACTCTCCCATACTTGGATGCAATCGATAATTTTATAGATAGATAGGAACAAAAGAATGGCAGATAATAATCAAAGGCCAAGTAATTCTAGAATGGCTAAGCTTCACCCAAAAGGTAAGCCTCGTAAACGAATTTGGCTACAAATAATCAAGTGGTTCTTTATCGTAGCAATGTTAGTAGTTGTTTCTGGAGTAGGTTTATTTGCATACTATGCTAAAGACGCTCCAAGCATCTCACAGGCTCAACTTCAAAGTGGTGGGACAAGTAGTCTGTATACTCGTGATGGAAAATTTCTTCTTTCTCTAGGGTCAGAAAAAAGAACCTATGTTGATAATAATGAAATCCCTAAAGAACTTAAAAATGCCATTGTCTCTGTTGAAGATAGGCGTTTTTATAAAGAAGGCATTGGACTCGATCCAATTAGAATTATTGGGTCTGTCTTAGTTAATGCTAAAAGTAAAGGCGTAGCTGCAGGTGGATCAACTATTACTCAGCAATTAGTTAAGTTATCGGTCTTCTCCACTGCTGCTTCTCAAAGAACCCTTCGTAGAAAAGCTCAAGAAGCATGGCTTTCAATGAAGGTAGAACGAGAATTTAGCAAAGAACAAATCTTGGAATTTTATATTAATAAAGTTTATATGAACTATGGTAATTACGGGATGGGTACAGCAGCCGACTATTACTATGGGAAAGATCTAAAAGATCTTGATTTAGCTCAGACTGCTCTACTTGCTGGGATGCCTAATGCCCCGGTTACATATGATCCATATGTTTATCCAGAAAAAGCAAAATATAGACGTGACATTGTATTAAAAGCAATGCTCAGAAATGATAAAATTTCAAAAGCCCAATATAAACAAGCAGTTAATGAGCCCATTACTCAAGGTTTGCAGCCTAAGAAGAATAATTCTACTTCTGAATTACGAAAAGTAGATGATCCATACATCAAAGAAGTAATTAATGAAGTTAAGAGTAAAGGCTTTAATCCATACAACGATAATTTAAAGATTACAGTTAATATTGATCAAGATGCTCAACAAAAGCTTTATGACTTAGTAAATGATGGTTCGGTTCCATTTACTAACGATAAGATGCAAGTTGGAGCTACAATTATTGATCCTCGAACTGGTCATGTTATTGCCATTATTGGTGGACGTAAACTTCCTGCAGTTCAATTAGGTTTAAATCGTGCTGTTCAAACTGGTCGTTCAACTGGTTCTACTGTTAAGCCTGTATTAGATTATGGTCCTGCAATTGAGTATCTTAACTGGCCAACTTCTCATATGTTAGATGACTCTAAATATGTTTACCCTGGTACTAACATTCAACTTTATGACTGGGACAATAAATATGAGGGTAAAATGACTATGCGTCACGCTCTTGAACAATCTAGAAATGTTCCAGCTGTTAAAACTTTAAGCAAGGTTGGAGTGGCAAGAGCTTCTCTTTTTGCAAGAAAACTCGGAGTTAATGTTCCTTCTGATTCTGGTCTATCAGTCGCAATTGGTGCTAATGCATCCTCTCTTCAAATGGCAGGCGCATTTGGTGCATTTGCTAATGACGGTATTTACCACAAACCACAATTTGTTTCAAAAATTGAAACTCCAGACGGCTTGACTAGAAATTATGATAGTAGTGGTACAAGAGTAATGAAGGAATCAACCGCCTATATTATGACCGACATGCTTAAAGGGGTTATGACTAAAGGTTCGGGTACACAGGCACGTATTAAAAACTTATACGAAGCTGGTAAAACAGGAACGGTTAAATATTCTGATGAAGAGTTAGTAAGATATCCTCAATACAAAAATTCACCAAAAGATTCTTGGTTTGTTGGTTATACCAAACTCTATTCAATGGGAATTTGGACAGGATATGATAATCTGAAAGATGGTACTCCTTCAGGTGTTGGCTCATCATCTGCGCAACTTCTATATAAGCAAATGATGTCATATTTAATGAGTGATAAAGCTAATAAAGACTGGTCAAAACCAAGCACAGTTGTTAGACGCAGAATTGCTAATGGTACCCAAGATAAAGTCGTTTCTCCGAATGCAAGTAATTCTAGCTGGCAACTATTTGTTAAAGGTCATGCACCAAGTAATCCGTATAGTGATGTGACTGTTGATAGACGAAAAGAGGAAGACGACGATATTGATACACGAGTTGATACAGAAGATGATACTTCTTCTAAGGGCCAATCTCGTTCCCAAAGCAGTAGTTCTTCATCATCGAGTCGTGCTGAACAATCTTCAAGTCAAAGACAATCTTCTTCTACTTCTAACAACAACTCCAATACTCAAACGCAAAATAATAATCGCCAGACTGAAAAACAACCAGAAAATAATAACAATAATTCACAACAGAATCAGAATACAAATAATCAGGGTAACAATCAAAATCAACAACAAAATCAGGGAAATAACTCCAATAATAATCAATAATTGAAATTAAACTAAAATTAAAAGATCCCAAAGTCGTTAAAACGACTTTGGGATCTTTTTTACATTATTTATTAGTTTAATGGTGGTAAGAAAGAATACGGATCTTGATTTTTAGTCCGAGCGGGCATTGTATATCTGCCGAATAAAATCATAGCATGATGAGTATGAATCCATTCTTCTTTTGGAAGCAATTCTTCAAGCCGCTTCTCAACTTCATGAGGAGTCGCTTTTGCACTAACGATATTAAATCTTTTAGAAATACGAGATACATGTGTATCTACTGCAATTGCTGGTACTTTGAAGCCTTCTGCTAAAACAACATTAGCCGTCTTTTCCCCCACGCCAGGTAAGGTCATCAAAATCTTTTTATCTTTTGGAATCTGACCATCAAATTTTTCGGTAATAATTTGTGCTGTCTCTTTTAAATGCCTAGCTTTTGTACGATATAAACCAATTGTACGAATGTGATTTTCAATATCTTTGATATCTGCTTGGGCTAAAGTGGCACTATCTGGATAGTCCTTAAAGAATTTAGGTGTGGTTCTATTAACCATTTTATCAGTGGTCTGGGCACTCATTAAAACAGCACATAATAGGTGAAACTTTGTGTCCCAATTCAATTCTCCTTTAGCATCTGGATATAAAGAAAGAATCCTTTTTAAAACCAATCGTGCTTCATCGTCTGATAATAATTCTTCCATCTTAATTACCTAGTTTCTTTGAAGAAAATTTTTAATTTGATCTAACGTAGTAAGGCCATGGCGCTGCCAATTTAGGAGGATTCTGTCAACATATTTAAAATTATATACCTGCGCTAAAATGGCTTCTCTAAGAGCTAGCTTGACTATTTCTGGGTCATAGTGATCAATATTAATCCAAGCAGCAATTTCTTGTTTTTCAATTGGGCTCAATAAACGGCCAAATTCTATCTCAAATTGTCTTACCAACTCTTGAATTGGATTTGCGGATTGTTGAGTAGATGTAGAGGATTTAAAAGTAGCTTGATCTTGATAAGATTCTTCCCTCTCATCAATAAGCGTATCTAATTTCTGATATAAATGATTTAAATCATAGAAATTAGTTATGCGACCTTCCCCATCTCTTTTTTGCCCCAATTCAATTAAATTTTTATCAATTAAGTTTTGAATTAGCTGGGAAATCTCAATCGGAGACAAATTCATTCTCTCTGATAAATTGTTATCGCTAGGGAAAAACTTTTTCTCCTGTTTGAAAGATTCTAGCTGCAATAATAGCATTGCTTCAGTTTCAGATATTTTTAAAGAGGGATAGTAACGTAAAAGACTATTAGAAATAACCGTAAAACCTTCATTTTGAATAGCCGAAAAAGACGCCATATAATTTTCCTTTCAAAAAAAGCTGAACTAAAATAGTTCAACTTTTTATATTTATGATATTAGATTATCAATTATGGTTGCATTCTGTTGATCAATCTTGGGAATGGAATAGCTTCACGAATGTGATCTAACTTACAAATCCAAGCGATTGTACGTTCAAATCCCATACCAAATCCAGAGTGAGGAACACCACCGAATTTACGCAAGTCAAGGTACCATTGGTAATCTTCTAAGTTAAGACCTGCTTCTTCAATTTGTTGTTTCAAAATTTCGTAGTTACCTTCACGTTCAGAACCACCGAAAATTTCACCGTATCCTTCTGGTGCAATTACATCAGCACATAAATATTCTTTAGGATTATCAGGATTTTTCTTCATGTAGAAAGGCTTAATTGTGGTTGGGTAGTTAACGATGAAGACTGGACGATCAAATTGTTCTGAAATGTATCCTTCGTCAGGTGCACCAAAGTCGTCACCCCATTTAATATCACGACCAGCTTCTTGAAGCATTTTAATAGCATCATCGTATGAAAGACGAGTAAAGTTACCTTCAGTAGTCGGACGTAATTTTTCAGGATCTCTACCCAAGATCTTTAATTCATATTCATTATTTTCAAGAACTTGTTTAACCATATAAGCCAAGTATCTTTCTTGGATATCTAAAGACTCATCTTGGTGCATCCATGCCATTTCTGGTTCCATCATCCAGAATTCTGTCATATGACGACGGCCCTTGGATTCTTCTGCTCTAAATGTTGGTCCAAAAGTAAAGATTTTTCCGTAAGCCATAGCACCAGCTTCACCATATAATTGACCAGATTGTGACAAGTAAGCATCATTATTGAAGTATTCTACATGGAATAATTGGGTAGTACCTTCTGGAGCAGAATGCATGAAGATAGGAGCATCAAACTTAATGAATCCTTCTTTTTCAAAGAAATCAACAGTTGCTTTAAACATAGTATTTCTAATTTGCATAATAGCAAACGGACGCTTAGATCTTAACCATAAATGACGATTATCGAGTAAGAAGTCAACACCATGTTCCTTATTACCAATTGGGTAACCTTCGTTGTTAGAAACAATTTCTAAATCTGAAATTTGAATTTCATAGCCAAAGTGTGAGCGCTTATCTTCGTGAACAGTACCAGTGATGTAAAAACTAGCTTCTTGACGCAAAGATTTAGCTGCTTCAAAAACTTCTTCAGAAACATCATTCTTACGAATAACACCTTGGAAAAATGCTGTTCCATCACGTAATTGTAAGAAAATAATCTTACCACTTGATCGTTTATCAGTTAACCAAACATGCATTTTAACTTCTTGGTCTACATGTTTAGAAGAATCTTTAATTGAGATTAATTCTGTCATTACTTACCAACCTTTTTAATTAAATTTAATTTTATTATACTAAAAAATCACTCTTTAGTTTAACAAATTTATAAATTATCCGCATAGACTACTTCTTTTCCATTTCTAAAATCATAAAGAACATAGCCATAATTACCATTTTTCTTTTTATATGTTACTTCCCAAACTGGCATCCCCTTATACCAACCTAGCTGGCATTTAGGGTTATTGTGTCCAGGATGCTCATCATTAAAAGTATTTAAAATCTGTTCTTCACTTTTACCTTTATTTGCTTGATAAAGGTAAGCTTTTTTACTTTTTGGAAGATAAATGAAGTAATACTTTTTACCCTTCTTACTCATTCCTTCTAAACTATTGCTCTCAACGCTACGACTTAAATGGTAGTTCTTGGTAACTGTAGTAATTGGGGTCTTTTCAAGGGCAATTTTATTAGTTTCTTTAACTGTGTCACTTGCTGGCTTAGTTGCAATATAAAACACAATACAAAGACATAGATAAATTGCTGCCAAAATCCCAACCACAATTCCAGTGATTTTAAGTCCTTTTTTTACATATTTATTCATTCTGTTTACTATTCCTTAAAACATTTAGTAGTTGCTGCTTGCTAACCTTTTTAGCACTCACAGGTAGTCCTGATAAAAACTGTTCGCCATAAGATTTATTCCAAACTCGTTGATCTAAAACTACAAAGACTCCATGATCACGCTCATTTCTGATCAAACGACCGCATCCCTGCCTAAATCTTAAAATTGCTCGTGGAAGTGTATCCACTTCAAAAATTTTATCAGCTCCAACTTGCTTTTTTAAACATTCTGTTCGTAATTTTACCTCGGGTTGATCGGGTGACTCAAAAGGTAAACGCGTAACAATTGCAAGATCTACCCCATTATGTTTAAAATCAATTCCTTCCCAGAAACTATTTGCTCCAAGTAAAATGGCTTTTTCAGCAATTCCGAAACGTTTAGCAATTTTTTCATTAGAACCAGTTAAGCCTTGAGCCAAAATTTCATAGTCCTTTAAAGCATTACTGTTTTCACTTAATCTGCTAAAAACATCCCGGATAACATCTAAATTAGTAAATAAAACTAACACATGCTTATAGTCTTTAATTTGAGTAAGTAAATTACTAATAAATGTTTCATATTCAGGACTGTTTGGATCCTCCGGAGCATTATTATCGGAAAGTGCATATACTTTTAAATGCTTTTCAACTTTGAAAGAAGGCTTTGCTCGATAAGTAAGTGTTTTTTTAGGATCTAAATATAGGTTTTTGATAGTGTATGAGAAGTCGTCTTGTTCTGCTAAAGTAGCAGAAATAAATAATTTTTTATCAAAGTAATGATATAACTGTTTAACTTCTTCTTCAGGATCAAGTGTTAACCAAGTTAAATTAGTAGATAGTGGGTCATCTTCATTACTTATTTCTAAAACAAATCCTTCATGGTCTAACTTTTTAGGGTCACTTAATTGATCAAGTAAAAGATAGTTTTGCTCTGAGTAATAATCTAACTGATCTATTTCTTCCTGAAGATCTCTTATTAAAACATCATCGCTCGTTAAAAGATTCTTTTGTTGATGATATAGCAAAAAGAGGAGTTGATTAGTCTCTTGGCGCACAATTTCAATATTATCTTGCATAAGATTTAACAAATGCTTGAAGTGCCCAATATTGTTGAACAAATCCTGTCCCTGAAATCCGAGACTAATAGCATTTTGTCTCTTCTCTTCCCAACTGGTAGCAAATTTTCGATTATCATAAAGGGCTTGCTGGATCTTGTTAATAGAATGAATTAAATTATTTGTATCTTTTTCAAGTTTATCTAAGATCAATTTGAATTCTAAATTATTACCAAAACGTGCCTTAGCACTATCTTCTGCATAAAAAAGTAAGTTACGTAAGTGACTACACATCCCCCAGAAGCTTTCAAATTGAAGTGAATCATTTCTTGAACTTGCTACATTTTCAACAAAACGATGCGCCTCATCAACAACTAGGAACGGATTCTGGCCCCAAATTGAGTCCATATAGTGATTAGCTAAATAGGCATGATTAGTAATTAAGATATCGGCTTGTTCTTGTCTACTACGTGCTAAATTCCAGAAATCATATTCTGCAAAAGCTGTTCCAATTCTCGCATCTCCAGGATGTTCAATTGCTGCAAAGAGAGGTGCCTGATAGTTAGTTAACTGGAGTTCATCTAAATCACCAGTTTCTGTTTCAGTAAGCCAGATCAAAATCCCCATTTGTAAAATTAAAGTTTGCTGAATCGGATTATCAGTCTGATAAAGAGAATTGTAAAATCCATCTAAATCTAAATAATGACTGCTTGATTTAACAATTTGGGCATCTAAGTCTAAATGAGTAACCCGTAAAAGTTGCGGAATTTCCTGCTTTAGAATTTGTTCCTGTAAAACCTTAGTGGGCGTTGCTACGACTAATTTTCTCCCAGAATATAGCTCATATGCATAAGCCATTAAGTAACTAAACGTTTTTCCGCTACCATTTGGTGCTTCAACAACTAGTGAGTTATCTGAGTCACTGTAAACAAAGTCGTGGAGTCTATTAATTAGACTAACTTGTCCCCGTCTAAAGCGGAGATTCTTTTTAAATAATTCTTTCTTTTCATCATCGCTTTGAGGAAATGATCCAGGACTTGCTACATCATTACGACGTGGAGCTATATTTTGCTTTTTCAATATTAAATGTTTTACCTGAACCAAATCTTTAGGCAACGGTCTCTTAGTCTGCCGAGCAACTTGACCAATTTCATAAAAAATATAATCAGTATCTCGTAGCAGTCCTTTTGATAAGGAAGTCAAAGTATTGAGAGTTGCCTGAGGAAGATTTTCCAGTTTCTTAATTGCTTTTAGTAGTAACTTTGCCGTTACTAGTGCATCTGAATCAGCTCGGTGCGGGTTTAAGTGTTTAATTCTCAAGCGAGCTGTTAAATCTCGTAATTTATAAGATGGAAAAGTTGGAAAAGCAATTTGTGCTAACTCCACCGTATCAACTGCTTTTCCAGTTAGTGGCTCTAAGCCCGCATTTACAAGCTCATAGTTTAAAAACGGAAGATCAAAGTTTACATTATGTGCAACAAAAATCGTATTTTCTAAGATTTTTCGTATCTTTGGTGCATAGTAGCTAAAATCATGAGCCTGCGCCACGTCTTCATTACTAATATGAGTTAAGTTTTCAACAGCTTGAGGGATTTCACGATGAGGATTGATTAAGAATGAATATGTTTTTACTACCTTACGCTTTTTGATGATTGCACAACCAAATTGAATAATATGATCGCCTTGATTGCGCTGGGTGCCCGTAGTTTCAAGATCGACGACGGCAAAAACATCATCTGTAAAGGCTTTTTTCATAATAATCTCCCTTCTATTCTGTTTCTAGTCTACTGGGACCACTTTCCTTGCGTCAAGCAAAATTAAATATTTTCCAATTACCTTTTTATTTTCCGATATTTCATTTAATGCTTGTTCATATAAACGTAGTTGCCCAGTATATTTTTGCTTAATTTTGTCTATAGCTTGTTCTTCATGAGTTTTATCAACAAAATCAGTTTTATAGTCAAATAAAATTAAACCTTCATCTGTTTCAAAATACCCATCAATTGTTCCGTGAACTAGAATTTTAGCTGCTGAGTCAGAAAAATCATTAAACAGTTCACTAGCATTCACTAAGCTTGAAAATTGGCTTTCTCTATGTAATTTTTCTGGTTTTTGCCAAAATTCTGCCGCAAATTCACTCATTACAAACCAATTTAAAGCTTCTTTTGATAAATGTGGCACCATCAATGGGTTTAATTTACCTAATTCTACAAGCTCTTCAATTTCTTGTTCTAAATTTATCTCAGTTTTATCACCCTGATAATCATAATACTGTAAAACTAGGTGCATCGCTGTTCCGATCTCTGCTCCAGTAAATTTTTGTTTTTCTAAAAATACGGGAGTCTCATCAATTGGTTGTAAATATCGATTACTTGAAGAAATAAGACGTGAATTCTCAAGTTCAGTATCCATAGGATCATTAAATACTTTTTTTATCTCAGAAACAGACTGATAGGCTGTAGTCTTAGTGGCATCCGCAAATGGATATTCAAAATTATAAAGGGTTTTGACTACATCATTCATTTTAGAACTTAATTTTTGAGTATCGTCTTTTTGCTCATCCTTTTCTTCTATATCTGACTGCACAGCAAACTTTAAGTAATATATCTTATCTTGCTCTTCTAAAGCTAAGGTCATGTCTTCAATCGTTTGATCAAATTCATGCTTTTGTTCTAGCTTAGGTCCTAGAAAATCTAGTGGAGACTGGGCATTGATTTTTCTTATTAATGGAAGGATGTTCGTTTTTTGATCAATTTCACTTTCCCACTTTTTCTGCTTAGCTTCCATCTCACTTACACTAGCAACTAAGATGAGCTTTTGTTGAGCACGTGTTAAACCAACGTATAAGATTCTAGCTTCTTCTTCAAGCATTTGTTGTCTTTTTTCGACATCGGCTAAAGATTTAACTAGGGAATCAATTCGATAATCTTTTTCTTTAATTGTTAACCCTAGTCCATCTTTACTAATCGTAAAATTGCCACTTAAGTCACGTGTCTGATACTTGTGACCTAGTCCCATGACAAACACTACCGGAAATTCGAGACCTTTAGAAGCATGGATAGTCATTAGTTTTACAGCCTTATCAGCCTTATCACTTAAAAGTGGTTGTGCTAAATCCTTTTGATTTTTCCGCATGCGCTCGATAAAACTAATGAATTGATATAATCCTTTAAAACCGGCACTTTCGTAAGAAGTGGCTCTCTCATATAGAGATTCTAGGTTTACTCTACGCTGTTGTCCATTAGGCAAGCCAGTTACAATTTCTAACAGATGGGTTCTTTCGTAAATACTCCAAATCAATTCAGAAATTCGATGGGTTGCCGCAAATGAACGCAGAGATTCTAATTGCTGAAGGAAGTTTTTACATTTTTGACCAAGATCCGAATTGACTGATGCAAAGCTGGTTAAAGCATTATAAAAATTTCCGGATCTAGTTTTGACCCTGATTTGCGCTAATTCAGGCTCTTTAAAGTTAAAAAGCGGTGAACGTAAGACTGCCACTAGAGGGATGTCCTGTTGTGGATTATCAATCAATCTCAAGTAATTCATGATCATCACTAATTCAAATGTTTGAAAATAGTTCTGAGCATCAGTTACAAATAAAGGTAGATCTGCCTTTGCAAATTCTTGCATTACCTGTAAATTGTCACTTCTAGTACGCGTAATAATGGCAATATCAGAATATTCCAGCGGGCGTTTAAGCTGTGTTTTTCGATCCCAGACTTGGAAATTCTCTTCCTTAAGTTGCTTAATTCTGGCAATAACCATTTGAATTTCACTGAAGTCCATTTCGTCTCCGAAATTTTCTTCAAATGAAGCTTGCGTTTGTTTTTTATCCGTGAAAATATATTCACTTGCAGTAGGCAAGTCAGTAGGATAATAAGTCGCGCCAAATTGTAATTGTCCTTCTTTTTTGTAATCAATTCCGCCAAAATTTGCAGTTAGAATTGGATTGAACAAAGAGTTAACTGTCTTAGTAACTCTTTTTGTTGACCTAAAATTATCTGATAAGACAATTTTTTCACTATCATCATTCTGTCCATAAGCATGATATTTGCTTAAAAACAAGTCAGGACGTGCTTGTCTAAAACCGTAAATAGATTGTTTTATATCTCCAACCATAAATAGGTTGTTTTGTCCCTTCTTTTTGATAGCTGCAATGATATTTTCCTGCAAAGCGTTAACATCTTGATACTCATCAATTAATATTTCATTGAATTTTTCTTGGTAATACTCTTGGGCAATATGAGCATTTGAAGTATCGGTAGTAAGAATGCTGAAAGCAAATTGCTCCATGTCACTATAGTCAATTAAATTCTGTTCTCGTTTTAATTGACCAAATCTCTTAATTAATTTTTTTTCAGCATCAACAATGGTTTTAACTAATTTTTCTGATTTTTTGAGAATATTTACCTGTTCTTTTTCTTCTACTACAAAAAAGTTAGCAAAGATCTTCTTAAGTTGATCATTTAAATCAGATTTTAGCTTTTGACTTTCTTGGTAAGTTTCAAGACTTTCCTCTGACCACTTTTTAGACTTGCGAATATTCTTTTCAAACTTACAATTCATTAGACTAGCTCGAATTTCATTATAAGAATGATCATCTTCCAAAGCATTTAAGAATTGCTCTAAACGACTGGTAAAGATATCGTAGTTTTCCTTAACCTTCACTAAATCTGGATTTTCCATTTGAGGATTTTCAAAGAACTGTCTTATTTCAGTTTGTAGATCCTTTATCTCTTTTATTAAAAGCGGTTTAATTTGAGTCTGCCACAGGTCAGATTCAATTAAATCATCTTGAACTTGATAAGAATTAGGTAAATTATTGAGAAATTTTTCATAATTAGGCTCAGTAACTACAGTATTGTACAACTGCAATAAAAGATTTCGAGCTCCTTCTGCATCCCTATCACCAGAAAAATTATCATAAAAGTCCTGAAAATCTTGATCATTTTTTTCAAGGTACTCAATTTCTATTTCATGGAGAGCACGCTCTTTTAAAAGCTCAGCTTGGGTTTCATCAGTTAAAACACTAAATTGTGGGTCAAGATCAATTACATAATAAAAACGTCTAATTACATCTAAACAAAAAGAATCAATTGTAGATATATTAGCAGTATCCACATCAAGTAATTGGCTACGAAGAAATTGATTATTAGGCTCTTTTTCAATCTGATTACTTATTTTTTGCTTGATTCGTTCCTTCATTTCACGAGCAGCAGCTTTAGTAAAAGTGATGATCAAAAGCGACGAAACTGGTGTACCAGATAAAATGCGTTTCAAAACACGTTCAACTAATACTGTGGTCTTTCCTGAACCAGCGGATGCTGAAACTAGGATATCTTTCCCATAATCGTTAATTGCTTGATTTTGTTCCTTAGTAAATTTCGTCAACTATTCTTCACCATCCAAGTCTAATTTTTCTCTTATTAGGGTCAAAAGTGTCTTTTTATCAATAGATTTAATCTTATGATAGTTATTTTCTTTAAGCATTGCATCAAAGAAGAATATGTCTTTAAAGTCAGAATAAGTAAGGGATGTTTGTTGCCCATAAGAATAAGGATCTAGCTCAATCTTTCCTGACAAAATCTCATTACCAGCATTTTTTATTAAGTAGGAGTTATAAGCTAATAGCAAATCTAGTTGATCCGGAGTAAAACTCTGGTTTTGTGGCCAGCTAATATCGCCGTTTACTTTTCGTTTAACACTGGTATATAGATCAGAGACAGCACGATCTTTTTCCATTCCAGGTTCTATTAGATCAAGCATTTCTTCATCTGCAATTAAGATTCCGTTATACATTAGCTTCTTAGTACTTTCTTTAGCCAAATCTTTAATTTGATAATTGCTTAAGATCATTTTTTCACTGCTCAAACGTTCAAGACTACTAGTAATATTTTGGTAAAATGCGCCTAAAACATCTAAATCCTTACCTTGAGCAAAAAACTTATTATTATTTTTTAAAACTTCTAAGTAGGAAATCATCTGCATTGAAATTCCGTTTGCAAATAAACCTAGGTCAAATTTTTTTGCGGATGACTTATAATCGATCACCTCACCTAAAACTCGATCATTTACTTGAGCCAAATCAACTCGGTCCATCTTTCCGCGAAGATCTACAATCTTCTTTTTATTATTATCATCTTTCCAGCTATATGAAAGACCACTTACCTTTTGATTTTTACCAAAACTTAATTCGGAATATTGTGGTCTAAAAGTCGTCTTATTTACATTGCTATGCCAGTAATGAGCTACATTAGCTGTAGTTTGGTCTAACTTATGAAATAGATACTTATTAAATGGATCATTTAAAAGCTGACGATATCTGCCCTTTTCTTTTAGTTCTTCTCTTACTTCAATTAAAAGCTCGCCTAACTTCTCCTCCGTTAGATCAGCAAAGTTTAACTTCTTTTCTTTAATTCTTTTAACAAGATAATCAAAAGTTTCATGGTAGTAGTTTCCCGCTTGAATTACATCAAGTTCATTTTCAAAGCGTTTCTTCAAATGTAAGCCATAGTTTAGAAAGTATTCAAAAGAATTTTGATAATACGTTTCTAGTTGTGAAACGGAAGTTTCAATACGATCACCGTACAGCTGTTGGGCTAGCTCAGGCGAAAGATCTTGAGGTATATTCTTAAAACTGCTCCCTTCAAGCACATTTTTCGCTATTTCACCAATTTTTTCTTCCGTCATATCTAGTAGAGACTCTACATCAGTAGCTGCTTTATTCTTTAAGTAAGTCAGGTAACCTAAACTTGCTTCTGGATTAGTTATAAAAGTTAAAACCTCTCCATTATTCTGAGGTAAATCATGTTGAGCAAATTCATCAGCGCGAGTTAACTTTAATAACTGCTTATAAAAAATTGAAGGTTCTAATTGTTCATTTGCAGTATTAATTACTGGATAAGAAATATAAATCTTATCACTAGCCAAGCTCAAAGCATTTCCAAATTGGTAATTTTGGTCTAAGTTATTGATTTTTTGCTGATCTTCTAAGTATCCATTAGCTTCATTTCCTTCATTTAGCTGTTCTAAATTTTCAGAGCTAAAGAAACCTGGTATTTTTTCAATTTGGGGCAAGTTAGTACTAGTTGCACCAATAATGAAAACCTGTTTATATCCTTGGCCTTGAACCATACCTAATTCAGAAATGTTAACTGCATCAAGAGTAGACGGAATTTGTGAAAAATTAGCTTCACTAAAGCCGCTGATTAACAGATCAAAAAATTGATCTACAGAAAACTTATTTGCTACCAGTAAGTAGTCCTTTAATAAGTCAGTTAAAGTTGACCAAACTTGCTCTGGTTGCTGGGCTAATTGTAAATCACCAGTATCATTAGCTTCTTTGCGCCAACTTTCTAGACGTTTCGCAACACGATTTTTAATTAGAAAATTCCAGAAAACTGTTACTCCAGCTTGGGGATCCTCTTCTTTATCAAGTTGCTCAAAAAACTTAGTTAAAGCATCAATAAAGTAATCTCGTAGTCGATCAAGATCCTCTACTTCTTTCTCAGATTTATCTAAGGCAATTACATCTGCATCTACAAAACTCTTTAGTGATTTCGTCCATAGCTTCCCTTTTATACCGTGGGCTAAGACAAAATTTTCAAGTAGGTCAACATCATTTTGATAGCGAGCAGAATTTTTGTACCAGTCAGGGATGAATAACTGCGTCTTCATTAAAGCAATTACATTATCCGTTTGAAAACCACGCTTAAAAATTTGCTGTAGATTTTCAACAGCAACTACTAGGGGATGGTATTTCATTTCTCTTTGCAAATCATTAAAGAAAGGAATTTGGTTTTTCCTTAAAATCGGAGTTAAATATGTTTCATATTCACTTAAATTAGGTGCTAAAACTAGAAAATCCTGATAGCGATAGTTATTTAAGGCTACCTGTTGGTAAATTGTCCGCGCAACAAAATAGGCTTCTGCATACCGCGAGTCTGCTTTGACTGGCTGCAAAAACTTACTTAAACGTTCATCAAACCCACTCGTTTTTGTCCAAACCCCATTTAGTAAAGAGCTAGGACTTGTTTGAGTAAGTGGATACTCTTGAGTTTGATAATCTAATTGCTGATTTTGCCAAAAATGCTCTAATTGGCCGATTGTACGTTGCACTACGTAGTCATAGTCACCTGGTTCAGCGTTATTATCAATTTTGCCAATTTTTGTCTTAAAAGCTAAAGTTGTATTTTTTGCTTTTTTTGAAATTAAACGAACCGAGGTTAACTCTTGTAAAGAAAAATGTGAAAAATCAGAAAAATAAAATTCCATCGTACTCAAGTTATTGCTTTTTGCTAAGAACTCATTAAGCAATAATTGCATTTCATCTTTGGTAGCAAATTTTTCTGATAAACGTTCAATAAACTCATCATAAATAATTCTTAAGTCATGAATTTTATAGCTGGTCTCTTCATTTAATTTCTTTTCATCAATATTGTCTAGTTCAATATTACCGGCTCGTACAGATAAAATAGCCTCATACATTTGTCTTAAGGCACCGGATGTAACTTGAGTTTGATTCTGAAATAGTTTTAATTCATCTTGATGATCTTTAACAATTTGCTCTAGTAGCATGACACTAGCGGCATCATCTAGAATTTGTGGTAGTTTAATTGCCTCATCTCTCAAGAAATACCAAGCTAGCCGTGAAAAAGAAAGGATGTGCAATTTATTTACTGCAACTTGTTTTTTATTTGTTAAAACAGAGAGCTTGCTAAGTGCGCGTACTTCTGTGGTAAACTTAATATGGTTTGGCACGATAATAAAAACATCGTGTCTTTTATCTTGGTAGTATGACTTAACAGCTTGATCAATTATTTCATTTTGCAAGTTGTCTACTTGTCTACCAGTAATTACATTAATCATAAGTCTCTAGTCTCCTTAGCAAATATTTTAGCATATGAGACAAGGCAATTAGACTTAATGAAATTTATAATATAGGAAAGATAATTGTGAATAAAAAAATAGAAGTCAAAGCACATGGAAAAGTGATTCTTATTGGTGAGCATTCTGTAGTTTATGGCTATGATGCCCTCGCTCTTCCAATCCAGGCCTTAAATATCACCACAACTGTTGAAGAAACTGATGGTCCTACTTGGATGGATACAACTCATTATCATGGTGCTTTTTTTGATGCGCCGGATGAATACGATGGTATTAAATATATTGTGAAAACTTTACTTGAAAGAGTAGAAAACGCTCCTAATCTTAAAATTACTTATACTGGTGAAATTCCTATGGAACGGGGTTTTGGATCAAGTGCTGTTGTAGCTTTAGGAACTACCAAGGCTGTTTCACAATTTTTAGGATTAACTCTTTCTGAAGCTGAGATCATGGAAATCACTAATCATGCAGAAATGATTAATCATGGAAAAGCTTCCGGCCTTGACGCTGCTACCGTAAATTCCGATTACTTAGTTTTCTTCAATAAACAAGACGGACCAAAACAGCTTTCTCAAAAATTAGGTGCTACCTTATTAATTATGGATACGGGTGAACTTGGAAATACCAAAGTCGCAGTTCAATCAGTTAAAAAGCAAATGGATGAAAGTGATCTTAAAAAGAAACAAATTGCACGGCTTGGAGAATTAGCTACCGCAACACGACAAAATTGGTTTAACCAAAATGCAGAAGAGATCGGGAAGATTTTTAATGAAGCCGAAGACATCCTTGCCTCCTTTAAGCTTTCAACTGAAAGAATCGATAATATTTGTAAAATTGCCAATGAAAATGGCGCTTTAGGAGCTAAATTATCTGGTGGTGGCTTAGGTGGCATTGTAATTGCACTATGTCCTAATCAAGAAGTTGCTAAAAAAATTGCCGAAAAGGCTAAAGCTAATTTTGATAATGACTGGATTGAGGAAATTTAATGAAGAAAACTGCTCGTGCCCACACTAATATCGCCTTAATTAAATATTGGGGAAAAGCTGACCAAGCTTTAAAGACACCGTTAATGTCTAGTCTTTCAATGACATTAGATGCTTTTTATACTGATACTACATTTGAACATAATTCTTCATTAACTGAAGATGTCTTTATTTTAAATGATCAAAAACAATCATTAGAAAACAGCAAGCGAGTTTTTAATTATATTCATTTATTACAAGAAAAATTTGGCGTTATTGATCATTTTACAATTAGATCTACAAACCATGTTCCTACTTCTGCTGGCCTTGCTTCCTCAGCATCAGCTTTTGCGGCTCTTGCAACAAGCTTTGTTGCAAGCTATGGATTAGATCTTTCTAAAAAGGAGCTTTCAAGACTTGCACGCCTTGGGTCTGGGTCAGCGACTAGATCAGTTTATGGCGGCTTTGTTGAATGGAAAAAAGGATTTGATGATGAGAGCTCCTATGCAGCTCCAATTGATGAAAATCCTGATCTTGATCTTTCTCTACTAGCAATCGAAGTTAATACAAAGCAGAAAAAAATTTCTTCAACAAAAGGAATGCAGTTAGCCCAAACCTCTCCTTTTTATCAACCTTGGTTAGCTAGAAACGAAGAAGAAATTGCTGAAATTAAACAAGCTATCCAAAATAATGACTTTACTAGAATTGGTGAACTTAGTGAACTAAGTGCCAACGAGATGCACGCTTGCAATTTAACTGCTAAAGAACCCTTTACTTATTTTGAACCGGAAACAATTAAAATTATTAAATTAGTTGAAGATTTAAGAAAAAATGGCATCGAATGTTACTATACAATTGATGCTGGTCCAAACGTAAAAATTCTCTGCACCTTAAGAAATAGAAAAGATATTATTTCAGCTGTTCAGAAAACCTTGACTAATGTTAAAATAGTCGTTGCGAGTTTCGGCCCAGGCGTTACTCTGCTTTAGTAATTTGAAAATAAAAAGATTAGAGGAATATTCGTTGATTACAGAACAAGCACCAGGAAAGTTGTATATTGCGGGAGAGTATGCAGTTCTTGAGCAAAACTGCCCTGCCATTTTAGTTGCAGTAAATGAATTTGTACGTGTTTCAATTGCAAAGAGTACAGGTACAAGTGGGTTAATTCATTCTAAACAGTATTCTCAAGATTCAATTCACTGGATCCGTAAAGGTAACCAAATGGTTATTGATAATCGTGATAATCCGTTTGAATACATTTTATCTGCTATTAACTTTACAGAACGTTTTTGTCTTGAACAAAAAGTTTCAATGTCTTTATATGACCTACATGTTAATTCAGATCTTGATTCAGCCGACGGTAAAAAATACGGTCTTGGCTCTTCAGCGGCTGTAACAGTTGCTACGGTGAAGGCTATTCTTAATTTCTATGGATTACACTGTACAAAAGATCTTATTTTTAAACTTTCTGCTATTTCTCACTATAGCGTTCAAGGTAATGGTTCTGCTGGTGATATTGCAGCAAGTGTTTACGGTGGTTGGCTTGCTTATCAAACTTTTGATAAAGCATGGCTTAAGAAAGAATTAGCTACTAAATCTCTTAGCGAAGTTTTAAATGAAGCTTGGCCTGGTCTTAAAATTCAATTATTAACTCCTCCAGAAGGACTAAACTTGGTAATTGGCTGGAGTCAAAAGCCTGCTTCAACTTCTCAATTAGTTGATAAAACTAATGCAAAGAAAAAGTTTATTAAGACTCAATATGACACTTTTTTAGATGAATCACGGAAATGTGTTCTTGATATGATTAAGGGCTTTAATGAAAAAAATATTTCTTTAATTCAAAAACAAATTCGTTTAAATCGTCAGTTATTAAAAGACTTTGCTTCTCTTAACCATATTGCTATCGAAATTCCACGTTTAACTAAATTAATTAATATTGCCGAACAATTTAATGGCGCTGCTAAGACTTCTGGTGCAGGAAATGGCGATTGTGGTATTGTGATTGCAGATGAAAAAACTGATATCGAAGAAATGAAAAATAATTGGCGTAAAAATGGAATTATGCCATTGAACTTTCTAGTTCACTCAATTGCTTAGTGGGAAAAATTATGTCACAAAGATCTCAAAGAAAAGAAGAACATCTAGCATTAGCTAAGATGTTTTTTAATAGTAATAAAGATAATGATTTTAATCATGTTCATTTAATCCGCCCTGCTCTTCCAGAAAGTGCAGTAAGTAGAGATAGTATTTCAACTGAAATGTTTGGTCATACTATCAGTGCTCCCTTCTTTATTAATGCAATGACTGGCGGCTCTGATACTTCCTATACCATCAATCAACGTTTAGCTAAAGCGGCTGCTGCAGAAAATATTCCGATGGCTTTAGGATCCGCTAGCATTCTTGAAAAAGAAATTGATCAAATAAAGAGCTTTGAAGTTGCACGTCAAGAAAATCCTGATGGACTAATTTTTGCAAATGTTAATCCAACTACTGATCCAAAAATAGCTCAAAAGATTGTTGACGCTTTAGATGCAAATGCATTACAGATTCACCTTAATAGTGTTCAAGAAGCTGTAATGCCTGAAGGCGATCGAGATTTTCATTGGATAGATAATCTAAAAGAAATTAGAGATACAGTTGATGTGCCAATTATTATTAAAGAAGTTGGAATGGGAATTGATCCTGAATCTCTTCGTACCCTTTTAATCAATGACTTTTCAATTATCGATTTAGGTGGAAGTGGCGGAACTAATTTTGCGCAAATTGAAAATGAAAGACGAAAGACTCAAAAATTAAACTTTTTAGAAGATATTGGTCTTTCTACTGTTAAAACGCTGCTTGCAGCACGCCCTATCCCTGTTAATAAAACTATTATTGCAGCTGGTGGCATTACAAATGCACTGGACATTTTTAAGTCTTTAGTTTTAGGTGCACAGTATGTTGGTATTGCAAACTATTTCTTGCAGTTTGCTAGCCAAGATTCCGAGACTTTAATTGCTGCTATTCAAAACTTAAAATATGAATTGAAACTTTTAACTGCTCTATTTGGGTTAGATCATATTTCTAAAGCCGATGAAGTTAAATATTATTTGGATACAGACCTTTACAATTTCACTCGACAACTCTATAATTGATGCTATTTCGTTGGATGGCTGCTGTAAGCAGCCATCCTTTTTGTTTTGTTATATATTAATGTTAAAGTAACAATTTTATTAATTTAAATATAAACATAAAAAAGTTCATTAAATTAAATTTGGACCTATACCACAAGTTAATTTAATGAACTTCATTCTCCTAAATATCAAAAGTCAATTGATATTGGTTTTATTCTTTTATCAAATGAATTTCGCGGTCAAATAATTCATGCATTTCTTCAGTAAAATTATGGGCAATAAATACAATTGTCGCTTTACTTTTTAATAATTTGTCTAAAATATCAATGGTTCCACTTTGATCAATCGCACTCGTCCCTTCATCAATTAAAATAATATCACTCTCATGAACTTGAGCCCTTGCTAAAACAATTTTCTGCCTCTGTCCTCCCGAGATGTTTAATTTATCAAGATCCAATTGTTTATTAATGCCCTCATCAAATTTTTGCAGATCAGCAGATAAATTTACTTCTTCTACTGACTTTTCAACCTTATTATCTAGCTTGTTGTTAAACATAGTAATGTTTTCTTTAATTGAAGCTGGGAATATAACCGGATCTTGCGGTAAGTATCCAATTGTTTTCAAATCTGGATTAATTTCATTTCCATCCTTATCTTCAAAAATAATCTTCCCAGCACTAGGTGCTAATTCTCCCAATATTAATTTAAATAGAGTTGATTTACCAGTACCAGAATCTCCTGTTAAGAGAATCTTTTCACCCTGATTAATCTGAATATCCGGATAACTTAGTTTTTCGCCATTTGGAAAATTTAGTCTTAATGATTCTGTTTTAATTACAGTAGGCATATTTGTTTTTTGCTTATCTGAAACTTGAACTTTTTCCGCTACTTCATTTACTTCTTCAATTAGACTCTTTACTCCCTTCATTTCTCCCCTAGCCTGAGAGATTTCATTAATTGCTTGATTTAAATAAAATCTGAAATTTCCCACTATTAATAGAGTACTCATTTGTACTAAGCCATTTTTGACTAAAAATCCAGTCAAAACAAATATGATCAACCCAAACAATGCAGAAGCTATCCCGTTAATCGCATTAAGTAATTTAGTATAAGTAGTTTGCTTAACAGTTGCGTCTTCAAGTTTTTTACTAGCATTTTGAGTGACAGAAAATAGCTTTGCACCAGCTGCAAATTGTCTTAATTGATCTAAACCGCGTAGCCAGTCATTTAAAGTATCTAAATATATTTCATTGCTAGTCGAAATAAGTTTATTAGCTTTTTGGAGTGGTTTTTCAATCAATTTTGGCAAAGCTAGAGAAATGGCTACAATTATACAAATTGTAATTAAGAGAGCCCAACTTAACATAATTAAATATATGATAATTGCAATAAGTTGAACAACTCCAAAAATTAGATTTAGAAGAGAGCCGTAGTAATTATCATTAATTAATTCTAAATCATTAGTTAGTCTACTTTGAATTTTTGAAACCGGATGATCTCTATCATCATGGAAATAATGATCTACTATCTTTTCTCTTACACTATTATTTAAATCTTGCGTTTGAGCAAGAAGTAGATATTGGGTCAAACTAAATAATGCATAAAACATTATACACACAGTTAAACTAATAGCTGAAATTATCAAAAAATTTGGTAAATTTCTTGAAAGAATAATACTCGTCTCTATTTGAACTAAGGCCGTCATCGCAATTGTTAAAAGAGGAGAAAGAATAGCTAAAATTAAAAACAGAAAAAAACGTGTCCTATTAATTCGAATAAAATTTCTTAAATTCATTATTCCTCTTCCCCTTTCTTAGCTAACTTTATTTCTTGATCAAACTTAGCTCTTAACTCTGGTGTAAAATTATGGGCAATCATTAAAATTGTCTGATCAGTTTTTAGCAACGCAGTAATAATCTCTTCAGTAGCTTTTTGATCAATTGCACTAGTTACCTCATCCATTAATACAAATGGTTGATGATAAATTTCACTTCTAGCTAATACGATCTTTTGTCGTTGGCCTCCGGATAGATTATTTTTCTTTAAATTAACTTCTGTATCAATTCCAGAAGGCATTTTATCTAAATCATTTTTTAGTTCGACATTATTAATAATATTCATTAATTGTTTTTCTGTTCTTTTAACAAACATCGTTATATTATCTTTAATTGAAATCGGAAAAACTATTGGATCTTGCGGTAAATAACCAAGGTTAGCATTGGTTATTGGTCGACTTTCTTTATCAAAATAAGTAATCTTACCACATTTAGTCTCAATTTTCCCCAACAATGCTTTAAATAAGGTGGACTTCCCTGTTCCCGAATCTCCAGTTAAAAGTACTTTTTCACCAGGTTTAATAGTGAAATTTGGATAAGTGAGAGTCTCACCTTCATCGTATGTGACTTTCAAATTTTCAACCGATACACCATAAGCAGCTGTCTTTACAGGCTGCTTTTCTTTTTTGCGTAAAGTTAAAATTTCCTCTCTTAATGTTTTAGTTGATTTAACTAAAGTAATTGAATGGGTAATTTCCCAAACTGCTGAAAAGATAGCTGATCCAAATGCACCCGCTACAGCGAATTCTCCAAAAGAAATCACATGATTTAAGAATAAAATTCCTGCAAAAAATGATATTCCTATTTGTGCTAAGGCATTTCCGAAACCATTGAATAAGTAAGAAGTAGTTTGGTACCGATAGTTTTTCTTATTTGCCTTCGTGTAATCGTCACTTGCCTTATGTAGCTGTCTTCTCAATCTCTCATATGCACTAAAGCGTCTTAACTCTTGCAGTCCACCAAACCAATGTTCAATCGTATTTAGCAACTTTTCATTTTTATCATTTACGTTCTTAGTTGCCTGAGCTGTTTTCTTTTCCATAATTTTAGGTAGAAGAAAATTAATCGCTAGTAATATCGCACTAACTAAAATTAAGCTCCAGTTCATAGTAAATAACAAAACAACTGCGATTAAAATTTCAAGAGTTCCACTCAAAATTGATACCCATGGCATAGCAAAGTTGGTAGTTAATAGCTTAAGATTTGCTGTTAATTGATTTTGCATTTTGGAAGTTTTTTCATCTTCTGAAGAAGCATAGTAATGCTCAATAATTTCTTCTCTAATCTTATGAACATAGTCTTGGGTTTGTCTTGTGAAAGCAATTGTTGCAATTGGTAATAAAACTGCCGTCCCTATTTCCATCCCAGCCTGAATAAAAGTCCAAAAAAGATATCCATTTAAGTTACCTTTAAGAATATTGTTTAATGAATCTTTAAAAAGATATTCTCCCATTGAACCCGCAACTGCATATAAAATATACAAACAAAAAATCAGTATTGAACGGGGAACATTAATTTTAACCAACTCTTTAAACGTCATTATTTGCCCCTCCTATTTTTATTTGTTATTAATTATACTAATATTTTTTTAATTTACAATCATATTTTTATAAGCGGACAAATTTATGACCTAAGTGGTATATTTTCGGACTTAACGAGTATGCTATACTTATTTTATCTATGATAAATCGAGGTGATTACTAAGTGTTTATTCTAAATAACTTAGGATTAAGCTTAAAACTGAATTATTTTCTTTCAGTTATTAAGCTATATTTAATAAATATCCCCAAATTTGATGAAAGTTTGGGGTTTGTTAACTAAAATCTAGCTATCTTTTCCCTAAACTTTCATGTACTCAATAAATTTAAGTATTAAAAAGGAACGGGAAAATGACTAACAAAAATAACTATAACATTATAAACCTCTTAATCGGCCGGATCGGAACAAATGTTGCTGACTCTCTTTTCTATATGGCGATATTGTGGTACTTTAAAACCCATTTTAATTCACCAATGCTTCTTTCCGTAATATTCATAGCTGAATCTAGCATTGATATGTTTTCGTTTACTTTAGGACCTATAATTGATCGTATAGAGATCAAAAAAGCATTAAAATTAGTGACAATTACTCAAACAATGCTGAGCGTAATCATTATTCCGCTATTTAATAATCAAAAATTACACTTTTTAGGAATTACATTTTTGATAGTAGTCTATGTTTTGTCAACTATCGGCTCAACATTAATCTATCCTGCTGAAGACAAGATACTGCCCAATATAGTAGAAAAGAAAGAATTACCTAAAGTTAATGGGATTTTTCAGATGTCTTATCAAACTTTAGACTTATTCCTCAATGCTGGAGCAACAATTTTAATTACCTTTTTATCTATAAAAAATACAATTATTATTTCAGCATTAGTATTTGCATTTGCACTTTTGTTCTACACGCGTTTACACTTTAAACTTCCAGCTGCCTCATCACCTGAAGGTAATACTAGCTATTTCAAAGATTTAGTAAGTGGTTGGCAAGCATTACGCACTAATAAAAATATTTTAATTTTAATCTTGCCTTTTGCTCTAACTAACTTATTTTATGGAATATCATCTGTTGGTTTACCTTACTTTGCCACCAAATACTTAAACAATAGTGCACTTAGCTATGGAAGTTTAGAACTTGCCTCTTCAATTGGAGGATTACTAGGCAGCCTTATCGTACAGCGACTTTACGTGAAAGACAGCCAACTAAGACTATTAATTGTTACTTGCTTAATGCTATCTGGATTAGCAATTGTTTTAGAAGTAATAAGTGCCCCAATTTGGCCTATTTTAATTCTAATATTTGCTCTATGTAGTACTTTCTGGATTAGCATCATGAACATTAATTTTAAGGTTCTAGTTCAAGAAAGTTTTTCTTCTAATTTATTAGGACGAATTATCACGATTAACAGCAGCATTGTTAATTGCATGATTCCGATTGGATCATTTTTAGGAGGATTTATTGTTAAAAACTACGGTGCTTGTCCAGCCATTATTCTTGAAGGGCTGGCTCAGCTAGTAACAGCTGTCTTCTATCTAATAATATTTTTAAAAAGAAAAAGAGCATAAATGCTCTAACTAAGGAGTTTTCTAATGAGTAATAAAAAAGTAAAAATTAATAATGCTGAAATAAAAACAAGAGTAGTTTTCTATCGTCCAAGTCAATAATTAATTTTAATTTAGAAAAGAGATTTTTATGGCGAAAGATTTGATTACTACAGTTACAACAAAAAATGATTTCAAACAGGCATTTAACAGTGCTCATCTTAATGCCTCCGACACAGCTATTGTCCATACATCATTAAGCAAGTTCTACTATGTTCCCGGTGGTCCTGAAACGGTCATCCTGGCACTTAAGGAGACGATAAGTAAAGGAACCATTATGATGCCTTCAGAAGTTTCGACAAATTGTGATCCAGCAAGCTGGGAGTATCCTCCAGTTCGTTCTGATCTAATTCAAACAATTAGAGATAATATGCCACCCTATGATCCAATAACCTCAGCTACTGAGGGACTCGGAAGAACACCTGAATGTTTCAGAACTCTGCCTGATGTAGTTAGAAGTAACCATCCCTATCTACCAATCGCAATTTGGGGTAAAAATAAAATTCAAATAGCCAAAGAACAACCATTAAATCTTCCATACGGCATTAATAGTCCTTTAGATTATCTCTACAAAAATAATGGTAAAATAGTTTTTCTAGGAACAGACTATGAAACTTGTACTGCCCTTCACTATGCCGAATCAACAATTAATCGGCCAACCGAAACATGGTCAGCTGCTACTGGTCTTGATGATCAAGGTAAAACTACCTGGACTAAATATCAAAATGTTGACCTAGACTCTTATGATGATTTTAATGAGCTTGGATTAGCTTTTGAGAAACAATATCCCGAGTGCTTTAACCAGCTGAGCTTGAACAATAGTTTTATCAAGGTAATCGAAATGAGACCTTTAATTGACTTTGCTAGAGACTGGTTTAAAAAGAAAGATAATAATTGATAACAAAAAAAGTAGGATTTAAATCCTACTTTTTTCTATAAGTTTCTTTTTTTACAAAAACTCTATACGTTATACGATCACTGTCATCGTAGCAGCTCCGATAATGATGGCTAAACCAATTAAAGTAACTACCATTTCTTTCTTAGTCTTCTTTTCATGCAAAAACCAGATTCCTGTTAAAGTTGCTAATACTACAGATGTCTGTGACAAAATAAAACCAGTTGCTAAACCATTCATATTTGGTTGAGCCGAAATTAAATATGTCAATGCAGCAAATGCAAAGAAAAATCCAGAGATAATTTGTTTGTAAGAAACCCCTTGAGCTAAAGCGCTTCTTTGACTTGGTTCTTTAACTTTTAAGTAAACTGCATAACAAATAGCAACTAAGCACATTCCAATAGCTTGTGGTAAAAATGCTTTGGATCCATCAATTTTAGCAGCTTGAGGGGCTGCAGAATATGCCCAATATCCAATTTCACCAACTAATAAAATGATTACGGCTTTTCTTAACTTAGCACTGTTTTCATCAGTTTTATGTTCACTCCAGGTTGTCATCCAAGCACCTAAAATGATCAGCGCTAATGCAAGAAAACCTACTAACTTATCACTCGTACTTGGCCAATCTCCTAAAGCAAATACTCCCCATAAAGAAGTACCTAACAACTGAAAGGCAGTTGTAATTGGCATTGCGCGTGATGATCCAACCAAAGTAAAAGAATGAAAAGTAAGAATCTGCGCACTAGCCCAGCCTATTCCGGAGATAATTGACCAGATCAAAGCAGCACCGCTAGGCAACGCTATTCCTTGAACTAAGTTATAGACTAAAGCAAAGATAAAAGTACCAAATGTAGTACCAATAATTTGATTTACTGGTTTACCGCCAATTTTTGAGGCAATTGTCGGAAACAAGCCCCATCCAAGTAATGGCCCTAAACCAATTAATAAAGCTATTCCATTCATACACTAAACTTTCCTTAAAATATAAAAGTAATTG
This sequence comes from uncultured Lactobacillus sp., assembly GCA_910589675.1. GTDB lineage: Bacteria > Bacillota > Bacilli > Lactobacillales > Lactobacillaceae > Lactobacillus. The sequence continues at coordinate 41,375 of CAJUTO010000013.1, forward strand.
TAGTTTACATACGCAATTACTTTTATAGCTAAATATCTACTTTAAAAAACTACTCCACTTTCCAAAATTACATTAGAATATGGAGTTTCTTCACCAGTTCTAATAAATGCTTTAGAAGACTTTAAATCCTTCTTTAGTTCTGAATGAGGAATAAATTCAATCTCAACATTCGGAACTGCCTTCTTAATAGCTTCTAATTGCTTTGGATTTTCAGTTTTAATTTCCTCTGCAATATACATTTTTTGAACTTCTAATTCTTTCAAGACTTCTTCTAGAACATCAATAAATGATGGCAAGCCTGGACGCACAGATAAATCAATCTTTTCAGTCTCAGCTGGAACTGGAGTACCAGCATCTCCAACTCCTAGCCAATCCATGTGGCCCATGTCCGCAATTACTCTTGAAATATTAGAATTCATTACGCCAGTTTTTTTCATAGTCATTAGTCCTCTTCTTAAAACGTATTTACTAATATTCTAATATCTCTTTTTAATATTAACACTTTTAAAGCAGTTTATGTACCGAATTTATTTTACTCGCTTCTCTCTCCTACCTCCTTAATCTTGTATAAAAACCACCTAAGAGTTCCTAGGTGGTTCTATGCTTATTAAATTATTCTACTCGTCAAAAAAGATTTTTGTATTTCCCATCAGATTATACATTTTCTGGATTATTGGGTTCTGGACTCATCACATCGACATCTAAGTGAATATAAATATAATCAAAATTATTTTCTTTAATCCATTCCTTAGCCCTTTCAAAATTTAGGACATTTCCTTTTTCAATCGTATACTTAAGAATACCTTTTTGTCTTTCTGTAAAGAAGATTACTACGCATCATTAGAAATTCACTCCTTTTAATTGTATGATAAAGTCTATAGCAACTAGAGAGTCAAGAAAAGAATATATTTTCAATTGGAAAATATCTGGAGTTGTCTACAAACTTTTACTTGATGACTTAATAGATATTCTATAGATTTATTAAAGGAACTTTGAATACAAATTTTCTGCTCTAAAGTAGTATTTTTTGAAAGGAGCGTTTTCATTAGTGACAAATATTATTAACGGCCGTCAAATTGCCAAACAACTTAATCAAGAAACCAAAACCAGAGTTGATAAATTAAAAGAAGAAGGGATAATTCCAGGAATTGTAGTTATTCTTGTAGGAGATGATCCGGCTAGTGTAATTTATACACGTAATAAACAGAAAAATGCTGAAAAGTTAGGCATGAAATCTATCTTGAGAAAATTTCCAAAAGATGTCAGTCAAGTTGAAGTTTTACAAGCAATTCATCACTACAATGATGATCCAACTATTCACGCGATTTTAATTCAGCTTCCTTTGCCTAAGCATCTTAATCAAACTGAACTAATTGAAGCAATTGCTCCTGAAAAAGATGTGGATGGTTTTAATTCAAAAAACGTTGGAAAACTCTATAACAATGAAGAAGGGCACTACCCCGTTTCTTGTACTTCCCGCGGAATTATGACTTTGCTTCATACTTACTTAGATAAAATTGAAGGCTTAAATGTCACAATTGTCGGCCGCAGTATCTTAGTAAGTCGCCCTCTTCAATCGCTCCTCATTAATGAAAATGCGACCGTCACTATGGTGAGTCTACACACCGATAATATCGATTATTACACTAAACATGCTGATATTTTAGTTGTGGCTGCTGGCAAACCTAATTTGATTAAAAAAGATCAGGTTAAACCTGGTGCAACCGTGATCGATGTGGGGATTAATCGAATGGCAAATCATCATTTAGTTGGGGATGTCGATTTTGATGATGTCAAAGAAGTCGCTAAAAATATCACCCCAGTTCCTGGTGGAGTAGGTCCAATGACTATCGCAACTTTAATGCAACAAACGGTCGATTTGGCTGAATGGAATAAATAGAAAAAGATGTTAAACAGTATTACATTACTTAACGTCTTTTTATCTTCTACTACTTCCTCTATCTCAATTGATTCGAGCTAGAGCCAAAGATTTGTTTAATGGTCTGTGAATCATGGTGATCAAAAGATTGATCAATGTTTTTATCTAATGAATTTTTTTACTCTACCTTTTCAAAAACTTCACATACCATTGGTGCCTGAAGATAAAATACTTTACCTGCTTCTCGATATTCCCAATCAAAAAAATCATCATGGGCTCGACGCCAATATTCATAACTTCGATCACCCTCACCTTCATGATAGGCGTACTCTTTAGAAATCAAATTATAAGGAACAATTTCCACTACCTTATCTTGAATGACACAAACAGGTTCTTCTTTACTATTCAAAACAATACTCCACTCCCCTGCAGTAGGTAATTTTTCATTTTTATCATAAAGTTCGTAAGCAGAAGTAGTAGCCGTTTTTATGCCCTGACTTACTAATTGAGCCAATTCGTCTGCCTGCTGCGGCGTTGCACCAAAAGCCCATACTTCTACCGGAGTATCATATTCTAAGTTATGCCTTTGACAAAAATCTTGCCAAAATTGTTTCAATTGTTTATTCATTTTTACCTAATTTCGTTAAAACTTTAGATCCAATCTCTAACCCCGCACTGTGAGATTCATACCCCCAGTCGCGTTCATCATAGTTTTCTATATCAGCCAATGTATCAGCAGTAAATAAAATTTGAGCAAAATCCACTTTTCTAAATTGCGCACACGCTGCCAAAGATGCACATTCCATTTCAACAGTTGCAGCTCCTA
>CAJUTO010000014.1 GCA_910589675.1 uncultured Lactobacillus sp.
TTTGCCTGCTAAATTGCAAAAGCTGTATAGACGTATCAAACATTATCAAAGAATGTTAGCTCGCAAAAGAAAGGTTAACGATAAGTTGGCTGCTAAATCAAATAATTACTTTGCAGTGAGAACCAAATTGCAAAGAGACTATCGCAGAGTAGCTAATATCCAAAATGATCTTTTACAGAAGTTTACTACTAAGCTCGTTAATGATTACGACCAAATTGTAATTGAAGATTTAGCAGTAAAGCAAATGATGATGACGCATGTCGCTTCAAAGGGTATGCACAGATCGTCGTTCGGCAAGTTTAGACAAATCTTGACATATAAGTGTGATTGGTATGGCAAAGAATTGATCTTAGCCGATAAAACCTACCCATCAACACAAAGGTGTGCTCAGTGCGGTTATGTTAAAAAAGGTGACGAGAAGATCACTTTGCAAGGCAATAAAAAATACGGCACAAAGCATAATGAGTATATCTGCTATGAATGTGGCTATAAGAATGATCGAGATAAAAATGCAGTATTAAATCTTTTAGCTTTAGCAAAATAAAAAAATAAACGGGGCTGGGTAGGCCCTTAAGCTGGAGGAGCTGGTCAATGTGATTACTCCTATATTGGAATATCAGAATACTAGTGAAGACGACAGTAAATGAAACAAAGAAAGGAAAAAATATATCTTTCTGATATGTAGAAAATTCGCATTCTTCTACATATTTCCATGTTTTATATAGCAGCATTTTTTTTATGGCTGAAAAGAAAACTTTTTATATTACAACTCCAATTTATTATCCATCTGGAAAATTAACTATCGGTAATGCTTATACCACTGTTGCAGCTGATTCAATGGCTCGTTACAAGCGTAATCAAGGCTATGATACTTTCTTTTTGACTGGAACTGATGAACACGGTCTTAAGATTGAACAAAAAGCTGAAGCTAAAGGAATCAAGCCTCAAGAATTTGTTGATGAAATGGCAGCTTCTTACAAAAAACTTTGGAAGATGTTAGATATTTCATATGACAAGTTTATTCGTACCACTGATAAAGAACACGTTGAAGCTGTTCAAAAGATCTTCGAAAAGTTGTTAAAGCAAGGTGATATTTACTTAGGCGAATACACTGGCTGGTATTCAGTTGAAGATGAGGAATACTTTACTGAATCTCAACTTGCTGAAGTTTACCGAGATGATAAAGGTAACGTAGTGGGTGGAAAGGCTCCATCTGGCCATGAAGTTCAACTTGTTAGAGAACCTTCATACTTCTTTAAAATGAGTAAATATGCAGATCGCCTTTTGCAATATTATAAAGATCATCCTGACTTTATCTTGCCTCATTCTCGTGAAAAAGAAATGATTAACAACTTCATCAAGCCAGGTCTTGAAGACTTATCTGTAACTCGTACGACCGTAAACTGGGGTATTCCTGTCCCAAGCGATCCTAAACACGTAGTATACGTTTGGATTGATGCTTTATCCAACTATATCACTGCCTTAGGTTATGGTTCTGATGATGATTCATTATTCAAGAAGTACTGGCCTGCTGATGTTCATTTGGTAGGTAAAGAAATTGTTCGTTTCCACACTATTTACTGGCCAATTATGTTGATGGCACTTGGATTGCCACTTCCTAAGCAAATTTTTGGTCATGGTTGGGTTTTGATGAAAGATGGTAAGATGTCAAAATCTAAAGGAAATGCAGTTTATCCAGAAATGATTGTGGAACGCTATGGTCTTGATGCTCTTCGTTACTACTTAATGCGTGCAATTCCATTTGGTGCTGATGGTATCTTTACTCCAGAAGACTTTGTTGAAAGAGTAAACTTTGATCTTGCTAATGATTTGGGTAACCTTTTGAACAGAACTGTTTCAATGATTAACCAATACCAAGATGGTGTGGTTGCTCCAGTTAGCCAAACTCAAGATGAATTTGGTCAAGATTTAATTAAGACTGCGACTGAAGCAATTGCTGAATACCAAACTCAAATGGATGAATTGCACTTCTCCAAGGCGCTTGACAGTATTTGGAAATTGATCTCACGTGCTAATAAGTACATCGATGAAACTACTCCTTGGGTATTAAACAAAGAAGGCAAAACAGAAGAATTATCACGTGTAATGACTAATTTGGCTGAAAGTCTTCGTCTAGTAGCAGTTTTAATTTCTCCAATTATGACTGAAAGTCCAGTTAAGATGTTTAAGCAATTGGGGCTTGATTGGAACAATGATGATCAAAAGGTTCTTGAATTTGGTGGCTTTGATTGGGATGTTAAGGTAATTGAAAAGTCAACTCCAATTTTCCCAAGACTTAAGAACGATGTGGAAGTTAAGTACATCAAGGACCAAATGAAGAAGGCTAAGCCAAAGAAGCAAACTAGAAGTGAACAGAAGAAAGAAAAACACATTACTATTGATGATTTTGATAAAGTAAAGATTCAAGTAGGTAAAATTCTTTCAGTGGAACCAGTTAAGGGTTCAAGTAAACTTTTAATGTTTAAGCTTGACTTTGGTAATGGGCAAGAACGTCAAATTTTAAGTGGAATCCGTAAGTTTTACCCAGATGCAAGTGAACTTTTAGATAAAAAAGTTCTTGCAGTTACTAACTTGAAGCCACGTAAGATGCTTGGTCATGAAAGTCAAGGAATGCTTTTATCAAGTGAAAAAGATGGCAAAGTGAAGTTAGCAATTGTTGGCGATGAACATGAAATCGGGGCAGAATTAGGCTAATGCAGATTATTGATAATCACACTCACTTAAATGATGAGCCTTTCCGAGGTAAGGAAGAATATTACCTCGATCGGGCTAAAGAATTAGATGTAACCAAAGTGATTTGTGCTGGACAGGATCCTGATTTTAATGAGCGCGCAATTGATTTAGCCCAACGATTTGACAATGTTTATGCGATGGTTGGCTTGAATCCTGATATTGCCAAAAATTATGATCAAAAAGCTGAAGATAAGTTGATTGAGCAACTACAAATGCCAAAAGTGGTTGCTTTAGGAGAAGTAGGTCTTGATTATTATTGGGATGAATCGCCAAGAGATGTTCAACAGGATGTTTTTAGAAGACAAATTGAAGTTGCACATGAATTAAAGATGCCCGTTGACATTCATACTAGGGATGCTTTTGAGGATTGCTATAAAATTTTAAAAGAAAGTAATCTGGAATATGGCGCGATTTTGCATAGCTTTAATGGTTCGGCTGAATGGTTAAATAAATTCTTAGATTTAAACGTTTACTTCTCTTATTCTGGGGTTGTATCTTTTACTAAGGCAAAGGAAGTTCATGGGTCAGCTAAAAATGCTCCTTTAGATAGAATTTTGGTTGAAACTGACGCTCCTTATTTAACTCCTAAGCCATATCGTGGTAAACAAAATGAACCAGCATATGTACGATATGTTGCTCAAGCAATTGCGGACTTAAAAGAGATACCTTTAGAAGAAGTGGCGGATGCTACTTATGCGAATACTGTGAGAGTTTATGGTCTTGAATAAAAAGAATTTTAATGCCGTTGTCGTAGTTGAAGGAAAAGATGATACAATTCGGCTTAAACAATTTTTTCCTGGGATAGAAACTGTAGAAACTAATGGGTCTGCTGTTTCAAAAGAAGTTCTGGCAGAATTGAAAAAGTTAAGCCAAAAAAGAGATATCATTGTCTTTACTGATCCCGATTTTAACGGCGAAAGAATCAGAAGAATTGTTTCTGAGGCAGTGCCTAATGCCAAACAAGCTTTTATTACACGTGAAGAAGGGAAACCAGATAAAAAAGGTAACAGTCTTGGAGTTGAACATGCTTCAAAAGAAGCTATTGAGCGAGCTTTAAGCGATCTTTATGAAGTGAAGCCACAAAATAGTGACTTAACTAAAGAAGCTTATCAGAACCTGGGATTTGTTGGTGGTAGCAATTCTAAAATCTTACGTGAAAAAGTGGGCATTAAACTTGGGATTGGATACGGCAATTCTAAGCAATTTTATAAACGATTAGTTACTTTTGGCGTATCTCTAGATGAGTTAGTAGAAGCGGTAAAGGAAATAGAAAATGGCAAATAATATTCCAATTGGATCTCCTGTTAGAACGCAGGCGATTGTTAATCGTTATTTTGTTAAAGCTAAAAAGAATTTAGGGCAAAACTTTTTAATTGATCATGATGCAATTATGGGAATTGTTGAAGCAGCGCAAATAAAACCTGAGGATCAAGTTATTGAAATTGGACCAGGAATAGGTTCTTTAACAGAACAACTTCTTTTAGCCGGTGCAAAGGTATTCGCATATGAAGTGGATGATTCACTTCCTGAAATTCTTCACAATGAATTACCACAAACAATCGATGGGGAAGATTTAGATAGTCGATTCAAATTAATGTTAAAAGATGTCTTGAAGGCAGATTTTGATCATGATTTAGCTGGATTTTTTGACTTGAGTAAAGGCGTGAAAGTTGTAGCTAATTTACCCTACTACATTACAACACCAATTATTTTTGGTTTAGCTGAATCAAATCTCAATTTTGAAAGTTTAACCTTGATGATGCAAAAGGAAGTTGCGGAAAGGTTAGTTGCAAGTCCTGGTAATAAAGCGTTTGGGCCACTTTCAATTGCGGTTCAAACTGAAATGGACGTTAAGATTGCACTTGAAGTTAAGAATACCTCATTTATGCCAAGTCCCAAGGTTGATTCTAGTGTCGTTGTTCTTACCCCATTGGAAAATAAACCAGATATTCCTAATCGTAAACATTTTAATTGGGTGGTAAAAATGTGTTTTTCTCAAAGAAGAAAGACTTTGAATAACAACCTGAAAAATGTAATTCCTGATAAGGATGAAAGAGAAAAGCTCATTTCTAGTTTAGGAGTAGATTCACGGGTTAGACCGGAGGATTTGACGATTTCACAATTTATCCAAATTGCTAAGGCTGTTCCAATGAAGCAGTAAGCTTTAAAAGCTTGTGAAAAAATTGACAATTAATCCTTTTTATGATAAAATCGTCCAAAAGGAGTTGTTATTTAGTGCCAACATCGATTAATACGATTAAACATAAGTTGGATTCTCACTTAGGCGATACCTTAACAGTAGTAGCTCAAGCGGGTCGTAAGAAGGTTACAAAGAGACGGGGAATCTTGAGAGAAACCTTTCCTGCAGTATTTGTTGTTGATTTAGATCAAGATCAAAATAATTTTAAACATGTTTCTTATAGTTACACTGATTTATTAACTAAGAATATTGCATTAGAATTTGATGATGAAGCAGAAGAAGCTGAAGCTTAAAAGCTGGAATAAGTACTAACATTGTTAAAATGTTAGTGCTTTTTTTTGTGCATTAGAGTAATATTTATAAGCAGATAAATCCAAACATTAGAAAGGAAATATTATGAAACGTTCAGAAAGACTTGTAGACATGACTAAATATTTATTAGAACGTCCTCACACTTTGATTTCATTACCTTTTTTTGCAGATCGTTATCATGCAGCTAAATCATCAATCTCAGAAGATCTTGCAATTTTAAAAAGAACTTTAGCAAATAATCAAAATGGAATTTTAGAGACTGTAGCTGGTGCAGCTGGAGGGGTAAGATATATTCCATTTTTAGGACATGACCATGCTAAGGAATATCTATTAGATTTGGCTTCTCGAATTGAGGATCCTAGTCGTATTTTAGCTGGTGGTTTTGTATACTTATCCGATATTCTCGGCAACCCTCAAGATTTAAGAAGAATCGGCGAATTGCTTGCCACTAAGTATGCTTATTCTAATATTGATGCCGTAATGACTGTTGAAACTAAAGGAATTGCCTTGGCACAATCAGTAGCACGTTATTTAAATGTGCCGTTTGTAACGGCTAGAAAACGTTCAAAAGTTACCGAAGGTGCAACTGTTTCAGTTAACTATATTTCTTCATCATTAGATCGCGTTTCAAAAATGGAATTGCCAACTCGTGCGCTTAAAAAGAACTCAAATGTTTTGATTGTTGATGACTTTATGAAGGGCGGCGGTACTTTAACTGGAATGGAAGAACTAGTTAAAGAATTTGACTGTAGTATTGCTGGAATTTGTGTCCTTTGTGAGGCTGATTTCGATAAGAGCAAATTGGTGGATAATTATATTTCATTAATCAAGATTAGCCAAATCGATACTGCTAAAAAGATTATTTTAGCTCAACCAGGGAACTTCCTTTCAGTTACTGATTTCAATCGCTTCTAAATGTTATACTAGACACTAGTTTTGATATTAATTAAGAGGTTAAAAATATGAAAAAATTTGTTGTTGTATTGGCTGCTGGTAAGGGAACTCGGATGAAGTCCAAGTTGTACAAAGTCTTGCATAAAGTTTGTGGCAAGACGATGGTTGAACATGTGGTTACTGCAGCTGAAGGTGTTGATCCTGAAAAGATCGTAACTATTGTAGGTACGGGTGCTGAAGATGTAGAAAAAGTTCTTGATGGCAAATCAGAATTTGCTTTCCAAGAAAAGCAATTAGGTACTGGAGATGCAGTTAAGACGGCTGGCAAAATTTTGGCAGATGAAGATGGTGCAACTTTAGTTGTAACTGGAGATACCCCATTATTTACTGCGGATACTTTCAAGAACTTGTTTGAATATCACAATGAAAAAGGAAATGCAGCTACTGTATTGACCGCAGAAGCACCAAATCCATTTGGTTATGGTCGAATTATTCGTGATGATCAAGGAAATGTTTTACGAATTGTAGAACAAAAAGATGGTAAGCCGGAAGAATTAAAGGTTAAAGAAATCAATACTGGCGTATTTTGCTTTGACAATAAGAAGCTTTTTGAAGCTTTAAAGCATGTTACTAACAACAATGCTCAAGGAGAATATTACTTAACGGATGTGCTTGAAATCTTGCGTAATGAAGGCGAACGCGTTGGTGCATACAAGATGCCTGACTTTAGTGAAAGTTTAGGAGTAAATGACCGCATTGCTTTAGCGCAAGCTATTAAAATTATGCAAAGAAGAATCAATGAAGAGCATATGAGAAATGGTGTATCTTTCATCGATCCCGATACTGCTTATATTGATAGCGATGTAAAGATTGGTAATGATACTGTCATTGAAGGCAATGTAGTAATTAAAGGGAATACTGAAATTGGTAGTGATTGTTACATCACCAATGGTTCAAGAATTATCGATTCTAAGATTGGTAATAATGTAACTGTTACTTCTTCAACTATTGAAGAATCCGAAATGGATGATAATACTGATATTGGTCCAAATTCACATCTTCGTCCAAAGGCTGTTATTCGTGAAGGCGCTCATATTGGAAACTTCGTTGAAATTAAGAAGGCTGAAATTGGTGTGGATACTAAGGTTGGTCACTTGACTTATGTTGGGGATGCAACTTTAGGTAAAGATGTAAACGTTGGTTGTGGAACTATCTTTTCTAATTACGATGGTGTTAAGAAATTCCATACTACAGTTGGAGACCATTCATTTATTGGCGCTGGTGCAACTTTGATTGCTCCAATTAACGTTGCAGACCATGCCTTTATTGCAGCTGATTCGACTATTACTAAGGATGTTAATAAGTACGATATGGCAATTGCTAGAGGTCGTCAAACTAACAAGCCAGATTACTGGCACAAGCTTCCTTTATCAAAAGACAAGGAATGGGAATAAAACTTATTTCAAAAATTAAATAACAAATATTGAGAGTATGAATTTTAAGTTTTTAAAATTTTATGCTCTTTTTTTGGCGTAACTATAGCATATTTAGCAAGCAAGATTATAATAGAAGAGTAGATAAAAAAACATAACGTGGGAGTGAAAATATAATTTAAAAACTAACAGAGTATAGAAAATTGAATAAAATACCAGACATTGCATTCTACGCTAGGTAGAGTTAGATTTTGACATGAGGTAGAGAACATGAGAATAAGTCGTAAGTTAATGATGGTTTCAGCAGTCGCTTTAATGGGAGTTAGTCCGCTTTTGACTAGCACTCAATCAATTCAGGCCGCAAGTTCTACGGTTTACAAAACTAACAGTAAGACAAGTGTTGTTAGAACCATCAAGAATGCACATTTTGTAGATCAAAATGGTAAGAGTATACCTATCGTTGCTGAAAAAGGCGGTAAGTATACGGTTTGGAACGTTAAGTCAATTAATGGTGAGACTTACTATAACGTGGAAAAGGATTCAAATTATTGGATACCTTCTTCTGCTACTAAAGGTAAGGTAAGCTACGTTAAAAATGGCGCTTCATATGTAATTAGTACCAATGATGATGTTAATGACGGTACGGTGGTACCACATGCTTCAGGTGAAACTATTACATTAAAGAAGAACGCCTATGTTTATAATGCAAATGGAAAACGCGTAGGTAAAATTTACTATAGTAAAGGTGCTAAGTTAGCTAACAAAGGTACTAGACGCATTAATGGCAAATTGTATTATGTTGTTGACACTGGCTATATTAAAGCTGGGAATGTGGCAAGCAGCAATGTAACCCCACATGCGTCGACATCACCTACTCCTTCAACTACCAGCAACTCTAAGAAGTTAGGGCGTCCAGATAATTGGGTAGCTGGTAAAGATACGCTTAAGTTGAAGAAAAATGCTATTCCATATGATGAAAATGGTAAGAAGCTCACTAATTTAGGTTATTCTTACATTAAGAAGACCACAGTTCTTAATTACTATGGAACAAAAATAATTAATGGCTCAACTTATTACTTCTTAGGTGATGGAGTTTATATTAAAGCTGCTAATGTAGGAACCACTAGTCATAATTAATGCAGCCACAGATGATCGTTAAAAGCGATCATCTTTTTTCTTAGGCTTATAATTATATTGATGTAAAAAATAGTAATAAGGAGAAAAATTATGAGCCTAAAAAAGAAAGTGATTTTGACATCTGCAGCTCTAGGAGCGACACTGTGCCTTTTTTCAAATGAAGCAATCGCTACAGTAACTGTAAATCCAGCTAAACCTACTAACGTTATTCATTTGGGTGGCACTCCTTCCAAAAAGGCAACTTCTAAAACTTCAATCACATCAACCAATTCTAAAACTTCCCAAACTGATAAATCTAAAACCAAAGTAATTGGACCAGAAGATGAAGAAGAACAATTGAGTAATACAATTGTTTCTAAAAGTAGTGTTCGCTTAAATAAGAATGCACCATTTTATAATAGCTTTGGCAAAAAATTAAAGAAGCTGGCTAAGAAAAATACTCTTTATAAAATTTATCAGATTAAGACTTTAAACAATCATACTTATTACAAGACTAAATCTGATTTGTGGCTACTCGCAAAGAGTACCAATGGTGAGGTGTGGTATAAACAGGTTTCAAATAATATAATGATTTTGACAACAGATAAGAAAGGCAATTTGTCTTACTCTGTTTATAATCCCGTTCCTACTGTGACTAGTTTAATTACTAAACATAATGCATACGTATATAATAATGCGGGACAATTGAGACGCACAAAATATGGGACGATCACTTTGATTAAAAAAGGCACCCTTCTTAAGGGCTATAGTATTAAGCGCGTAGAGGGTAAGAAGTTCTATATAACCAATCATGGATGGATTAAGTACAACAATTTAGAAAAGGTTAAAATTCGTAAAAAATAACAAAATTAATGTAGTCTTTAATTCACAAATAGTGTTTGAGGATTTACAATATTAGAGTATAAATAATTATATTTTTGCGTTGAGGTAGATAATATGAAATTAAGTCATAAATTAGTTATGGTTTCAGCAGCTGCTTTAATGGGAGTTAGCCCAGTTGTTGGTTCAGCTGTAAATACTAATGTAGCCTTCGCTGCTACTAAGAAGTCCAAGTCTGTTAAGGTTTACAACACTATGGGCAAGCATAGCCGCATTAAGCCAACTAAGACTATGTACTTTGTTAACAACAATGGTAAGAAGACTAGCAAGAAAGCTTACAAGAATGGTAACTACATCATTTATAATGTAAAAGAAGTTAATGGTGAAACTTACTTCAGCATTCAAAGTGACTTAAAGTACTGGATTCCAGCAACTGCAACTCGTGGTTCTGTTCAATACCAAGATGGTAACAAGTTGGTAACTATTACTACTGATGGTAAGAAAGTTGTTCAAACTGAAAAGACTTTGAAGTCAAGCTCAAAGAAGTCAACTAAGAAGGCTTCAACTAAGAGCACAAAGAAGACTACTAAGGCTGATTCAAAGAAGTCATCAAAGTCAGACGAAAAGTCAACTTCATCAAAGAAGACTACTGACTCAGATTCAAAGAAGTCAAGCAAGAATGACTCAGCTAAGTCAGATTCAAAGTCAGATGAAAAGACAACTAAGGACTCAGCAAAATCTGATTCAAAGAAATCAACTAAGTCAGACTCAAAAGTAGCAGATGAAAAGTCAGAAAAGACCTCATCAAAATCAGATGCTAAGAAGTCATCAGATGAAGATTCAAAGGAATCAACCAAGGCTTCAACTAAGAGCACAAAGAAGACTACTAAGACTGATTCAAAGAAGTCAACTAAGTCAGAAAAGACTTCAACTAAATCAGAATTAAAGAAATCTGATTCAAAGTCAGAAAAGAAGTCAACTAAGTCAGACTCAAAGAAATCAGACGAAAAATCAACTTCATCAAAGAAGTCAACTAAGAAGACTATCAAGGTAACCAACATTGTTGCTAAGCGCAAGGCTCAAGTTTACGACAAGAACGGTAAGAAGGCTAAGACTTACATGGGTAGCAAGAAGTGGACTATCATTGGTAAGGGCGTTCAAGTTAAAGGCTTAGGTACTAAGACTATTGATGGTGTTAAGTACTACGCTTTACAACCAAACCATTACTACGTAAAGGCTTCAGACTTTACTATTAAGAAGTAATGTGTTAACTTATTTACATTTTCTTAAGAAGACTGTTTCAAAAAGTGAACAGTCTTCTTTTTGCGTTATAATGAAACTATTGATGCAATTATTAGTAATATAGATAAGTTAATAGAAAATATTCTAATAAATTAAATATGGAAGTTAGAGATTTTTTATTTCGTGAAATTGAGGGAAAAACAAAGATATGAAATTAAGTCATAAATTAATTATGTTATCAACAGCAGCATTAATGGGTGTTACTCCAGTTTTAGGGGGAGTTAATACTGCTAGTGTTGCTCAAGCTGCTACAAAATCTAGCAAGATTGTTTTGGGCAGCAATGCATATGTTTACTTAAAAGATGGAACTCGTAATAAGAATTACAAGGTGGGAGATACTGCTTATCCTGTAATTGGTAAAGGTGCCAAACTTAATGCTTACGGTTTAATTACTATCAAAGGTGTAAGTTACTACTCTATCGGTGACGGCAATTATATCAAGGCTTCTAATGTGGCAACGGTTGATGGTAAAAAAGCAACTACTGCCACTACTAGCTCAACTAAGAAAGATACTACTAAAACTGATAAGAAGACCACTACTAAAAAGGATACAACTAATAACACCACTACCACTTCAACTAATGATGATAGTGAGGCAAAGTCAATTGAATTAAGTCACAATTCATATGTTTACGACAAAAACGGCAAGCGCATCAAGAGTGCCGGAACTTTGAAAAAGGGTTCAAAGGTTTCTTACGTTAGCTTAGATACTATTAACTCTAAGAAGTACTACAACTTAGGTAAGGGTCAATATATCAAGGCAGCTAATGCCAAAGCTACCACTCCAGCTAAAAAGAATAATAAACATGTTGAATTAAGTCACAATTCATATGTTTACGACAAAAACGGCAAGCGCATCAAGAGTGCAAAAACCTTAAAGAAGGGCGCAACTTTTGATTACACTGGTACAAAAGATATTAACGATGTCGAATATTACGATATGGGTAAGGGTCAATATGTTAAAGCTTCAAATGGTGTCATTGTTAAGTCAGTAGAGTTAATTAAGAACTCATACGTTTATGATGCAAATGGTAAGCGAATTAAGAGTGCTGGAACTTTAAAGAAGGGTTCTACTATTGATTACTATGGTACTAAGATGATTAATGATCAAAATTACTATGATATGGGTAAGGGTCAATACATCAAGACTACCAATGCTAAAGAAACTGAAGATACTGAGCCAGTTAAGGAAGATACTTATATCAATTTGATTAAGAATGCTATTATTTATAACGATAACGGCGATACTTATAATGAAGACAGTGCTCCCCTTCTTAAAGGTGCTTCTTACCAAGCTTTAGCTGCTAAGAAGATTAATGATAAGTGGTACTATAGCATTGGTGATGGTCAATGGATCAAGGCTGTTAACGCTGTTGTAACTAGTGGTCCAGCTTTAATTCCAAAGTCTGAAGATCCAAATGCAGATTACACTAACTCTACGACTGATCCAAATCAATTGATTGCTACTTGGACTACTTCAAGCCCTGTTTATAACAGTAAAGGTGAAATCAAGCCAAACCAAGAATTTGGTAAAGGTCACCAAGCTCGTGTCAGTGAATTAAGATACATTTGGGTAAAATCTGAAAACCAAGCTGTTTTGTTCTACAAGTTAGTTAGTGATAAGGACGGCTTTGTAAAGGCTGATGACGTCACTATAAGTGGTAAGACTCTTGCTCTAGCTAATGATCCTGAACAAGCTAAGAATGATGCTGTTGTAGCTACTGATAGCGATAAGGCAAGCTTGATCAGTGCAATTAATAGTGCAGATGCTGCTGAAAAGACAGATGCATACAAGTTTGCAACTGATGCTGCTAAGACTAACTTTAAGCAAGCTTATGAAGCCGCTCAAAATGCTCGTACTTCAAAGACTGCAACTATCAGTGTTGTCAAGAATGCCCTTGATAATTTAACTAAGGCAATTGCTAACTTAGATGGTAAGAAAGTTCCAGTGACTGACTTGAATAACTTAACTCAAAGTGAAAAAGATGCCATTATTAAATTAGCTGCTCGTGTAAATAATGCTGCTGAAAGTGCTATTCAATTCACCAGCAACACTCAACTTGCAATCAATACTCCAGATGGTTATCAATACCTTCCAGTATCTGATTATGCAACAGCTACTCCGGTTGCAACCACTCCAGTTAATAACAACTAGATTTACATTTTGAATACAAATGAAAGTGCACTCTCTATAGGGTGCATTTTTAGTTTAAAATAGTAATATTAAGAAAGCGCTTTTGCGCAATAAAAAGTGGAAGTATTAACAGAGGAATAAGATGTTAGGTTTTTCAGTATATCTAAGTCATGATTTGACTGCAGATGATTATAATTACTTAATTGCAATGCGAAATGCAGGATTTAATACAGTTTTTACATCACTCTTAGACCATGACAATGGAGAAGTAGAACGCTTAAATGAATTAGGTAAATGGTGTAAAAATTTAGATTTAAAAGTAATTGCAGATATTTCAAAAGAGAGCTTAAAATTTTTAGAAATTAAGCAATTAACAGACTTTGAAAAATTACCTTTAACAGGGATTCGAGCTGATGAAGGGATTAGTATGCCTGACATTGCTAAAATTTCTAAGTCTTTCACCGTTGTGTTGAATGCAAGTACAATTACTCAAAATGATATTGATGAGTTGAAGGATGAGAATGCGGATTTTGACAATTTAACGGCATGGCATAACTTTTATCCTCACCCTCATACCGGGTTAGCTTCAAAATGGTTTAAGGAAAGAAATCATTGGTTGCATAAATTTGGCTTGAAAGTGGGAGCCTTCATTTCTGGTGATAAAAGTGCTGGATTTTATCGGCCAACTTTAGAAAAATTGCGAGGAGTAAATCCGCTAGCTGCAATGTTAGAATTAAAAAAGTTAAATTGTGATGATGTTCTTGTAGGGGATGCGTCTATAGATACAGACGTGATTACGACTTTTATAAATTATTTGAAGCAGAAGGCGATTACTCTTCATTTACAAGAGGGTAATCCGACCTTGATTCAAAATCAATGGCACAATCGTCCTGATGTTGCGCGTGATGTGGTTAGATTAGTGGAAGGTAGAGTTAAGCAACTGTTTGATTTAACCCCACAAGAAGAGATTTTATCGCGTCCAGAGGGTAGTGTGACTTGTGACAATGATCTTTATGAGCAGTATCAAGGAGAATTACAGATTACTAAATGTGATCTTCCAGCAGACGAGCGTGTTAATATAATTGACTATGTTGTTCAAGAAGATTTAAGTTTATTGAAATTTGTAGGCTCCCGTTCTCCTATAATTTTTGTAAAATCTATGAAATAACAAAAATATTTTATTTATTTGTTATCTTTTTTAACCTGAAAAGTGTCTTAGAACCCCATGATGTCGGGCTTTAGGACACTTTTTATTTCTTTATAAAAGCACTTGAATTTAATAACTAATGTTATATAATATAGTTGTCAAGAGGAAATGAAGAGTTTTAGAATCGAAGGTATTTAAAATGAAAAAGTTAGTTAAAGTTGTTTCAGGTTTAGTTCTTGCTGTTAGTTTTTTAGGTGTCGGTTCTACTGTTAGTGCTGCTACTTTTACTGCTCCAAAGTTGGGTGTTTCTGAAGTTGCTCCAACTGATCCAGCTATCAAGAAAGGCGAAAAGATTTTCGTAACTGTTAAAGATACCAAGAAGCAAACTGTTGCAGTTTACAACAAGGATGCTAAGAAGACTTCAAAGACTGTCAAGATGGGTTCAACCTTTACTGCAAAAGACGTAAAGAAAGTTAACGGTAAGAAGATCGTTAAGGTTTCATCAGATAAGTGGTTGAACACTAAGGACGTTGTAAAGGACTAATTGTTTTAAATACTTCGATTTATTAAGAAAGCCAGATACTAGAAATACTAGTATCTGGTTTTTTGTTTGAATTTATCATAAAAGAAAGCTATCTGCGGTTTCTTTTTAGCCAAGTTTTGCTAAAATATAAGGTAGTTGTATTTTTACGGAGGAAACTATGTCTTACAAAGACGATTTAATGATTTTTGCCCTTAATTCAAATGTTCCATTAGCTCAAAAAATAGCTGATCGTGTTGGTGTTCCACTTTCTAAATCAAGTGTAGAACGCTTTAGTGATGGTGAAATTCAAATTAATATTGACGATTCTGTTCGTGGTAAAGATGTTTATTTGATTCAATCTACTAGCGATCCTGTAAATGATAATTTAATGGAATTGCTTATCATGATTGATGCTGTTCGTCGTGCCAGTGCTCGCAGCATTAACATTGTAATGCCTTACTATGGTTATGCACGTCAAGATCGTAAAACTCGTGCACGTGAACCAATCACAGCTAAGCTTGTAGCTGATATGCTTCAAACTGCAGGTGCAGATCGTGTGCTTTCACTTGATTTGCATGCTCCACAAATTCAAGGATTCTTTGATATTCCTGTTGATAATTTAATGGGTGCTCCACTTCTTGCGGATTACTTCTTGCGTAACAATTTAGAAGAAAATGCAGTTGTTGTTTCACCAGACCACGGTGGTGTTACTCGTGCAAGAAAGCTTGCTGAATTCTTAGGTACTAACATTGCTATTGTTGATAAACGTCGTCCTAAGGCTAACGTTGCTGAAGTTATGAACATTATTGGTGATGTTAAAGGAAAACGAGCTATCATTATCGACGATATGATTGATACTGCAGGAACTATCACTTTAGCAGCTCAAGCTTTAATTGATGCAGGTGCTACTGAAGTTTATGCTTCTGCAACTCATGCTGTTTTATCAGGTCCAGCTATTAAGAGATTGAATGATTCACCAATCAAGAACTTGGTATTGACTGATTCAATCAATCAACCAGCTGAAAAGCAACTTGATAAGATGCTTTTAGTTTCTGTAGGACCACTTATGGGTGATGCAATTAAGCTTATCCAAGAACATGAACCACTTAGTCCGTTGTTTAATACTAGATACCAAGAAGAAAAGCGTAGATAGTAAACTTTTGAATAATAAAAAGCTCCAGATTTCTGGAGCTTTTCTTATCTTTATTTTTTGTGAGGACGACGCAAGTAATGAAGCGCACCGTTTTTAATATAACGTTGGAATTGTTCATAAAGTGGATCAAAAATTTGTGGTTCGTTACTTTGAGATAGCATAGTTTTTGGGAAGAAAAATCTCTCATCGCCTTGGAAAGTCCCATTTAAAGCCTTAACTAAAGGACTAAGTTGAGAAAGTTCAATTAAGCTGCCATCGTCTTGCATAATTTCGATTTGGCTATTGGCATTCTTACCTGTGGGTTTATAAGCATCATAAGGTTCATCAAAAGCTGAATTAGTATCAGTATAATAAGTTGGATCAAAGCCAGCTTGCTTAATTAAATCCTTTAATTTTGGTAAAAGTCCTTTAGTATCTTCATCAATTCTGACACTAGCAAGAGGTTTTCTGAATAAATATTTGCTAGCAAGATCGGCCAAAATTGGATCAGAAGAATTGAGCCAGAGTGAAAAATTGGTTTCCATGACGCCATCATCCAGCTTTAAATAATCATCTAAAGTCCAATTACCCTCTAAGAATTTGGCTAAACTTGGAGTAACTTGCAAAGTGCCAGTTTTATAAACAACCTTAGCTCTTTGAAGTAAATGATGCAAAATCACTTCCATTGAGCGACCTACGCGGTGGAAGTAAACTTGTTGATACATTTGATAGCGCGAAACAATGTAATCTTCAACTGCGTGCATTCCATTGTTGGTAAAGCAGATACCATCTTGATATGGACGGATCACTCGTAAAACTCGCGACAAGTCAAACTGACCATAATTTACACCAGTAAAGTAGGCATCTCTTTGTAAATAATCCATTCGATCAGCATCTGCTTGACTTGAAATCATTTTCACTATTTGGGGATTGGGATAAGTTTTTGCAATTACACTGGCCACCAATTCAGGAAAATTAGGTGAAACTTGTCGTAATGCCTGGTTGATCTCAGTATGAGGATCCGTAATGATTTGTTGGCCAATTTTTTCATGATTTGTCCCAAATAAATGCTCAAAGGTATGGGAATATGGACCGTGGCCAATATCGTGAAGTAAACCGGCACATTCAACCAAGAGCCGATTGCTATCATCCCATAGTCCATCGTTGGGTTCCCGTGAAGGGTAATTTTTACTAAAGATATTGCAAATACGTCTTGTTAATTCATATACCCCTAAGTTATGCTCAAATCTGGTATGAGTTGCCCCAGGAAAAACGTAGCTAATAGGCCCAAGTTGTTTAATCCGGCGCATTCTTTGGAACTCTTTTGATTGCAAAATGTCAAAGATTACTTTATCTTCAATATGGATGTATCCGTGGACGGGGTCACGTAAAAGAACCTCATCTTTTAATTTTTCACTTTGAAAATTTAACATGATAATTCCTCAAACTTAATTCTTATTATTTTGGAAAATATAATTTAGAATATACTTAACTAGATTATATCAAATGTATACATATGGAGTAGGTGATTTTGCATATGAAAAAAGTAGAAATTCATTTAACAAGTAAAATTACACAAGAAGATGAAACGGCAACCTTTGAAAAAACGATGCCCGGCGAATTTAGTGAAAAAGATGGTATAATGCGCTTATCCTATTTAGAAGATGGGCAAATTCCCATTAAGATCATGATTAAGAATAATGAGATGATTATGCGCCGAGGAGTTGATAGCCGCAATCATTCTTTGATGCGTTTTACTCCTGGTGAAAAAGAAGATTGTCATTATCTAGTTGAAGGCCGACAAATGGATTTAACTAGCGTGACGAATTTGTTAAAAGTGACTAAAAATGGTAATGAGCACAAAGTTAGTGTTGAATATGACCTCTTTAGTGGTCTATACTTAATAGGTAACTATGCAGTCACGTTGATTTTTGCTTAAACGCTTAGTACAATAGTAAGGATTGTAAAAAGAGAGGACGTACAACTGTGGGATTAGACCAATTTAAAGATAAAAATCGTGATGAATTGTCAATGATCGAAGTTGCTCGTGCAATTTTGGAAGATAACGGCAAGAGAATGGCTTTTGCGGATATTGTTAACGCTGTTCAAAAGTACTTGAACAAGAGTGACGAAGAAATTCGTGAACGCTTGCCACAATTTTATACTGATATGAATACTGATGGTGAATTTATCTCCATGGGTGAAAATGTTTGGGCCCTTCGTTCATGGTTCCCATATGAATCAGTTGACGAAGAAGTTAACCACCCAGAAGATGAAGAAGAAGATTCAGCAAGAAAGCACCACAAGAAGGTTAATGCATTCTTGGCAAGTGCTACGGGTAGTGATGACATCATTGACTACGACAATGATGACCCAGAAGATGAAGATCTTGATGCTACTGAAGATGATGGCGAAGATTATGACGCTGCTGATGATTCAGAATTTGATGAAGATAATGACGATGATGATGACGTTTTACCAGACGGTATTGAAGGTCAATTATCACAATTAAATGACGATGATGACGACGAAGATAATTAATTTGCTTGACTTAAGCGTCAAAAGCGGATAATATCTTTCTTGGGCACCCTGTGTGTATTAGCTCCCCTGAGGGAGCTTTTTTTATTTTTTAGAGAGTTAAAAGAACAGAAAAAGGAGTTTGGCTAATGACAAAATACATCTTCGTTACTGGCGGTGTCGTATCTTCACTTGGTAAAGGTATTTCTGCATCAAGTTTGGGTCGCTTGCTTAAAAACCGCGGATTGAAAGTTACTATGCAAAAATTTGATCCCTACATTAACATTGACCCAGGTACAATGAATCCATACCAACATGGTGAAGTTTATGTAACCGATGACGGTACTGAAGCAGACCTCGATTTGGGACACTATGAGAGAATCGTAGATGTAAGAACCAGTAAGTATTCTAACGTTACAACTGGTAAAATTTACAAAGAAGTCCTTGAAAAAGAACGTCGTGGGGACTACCATGGTGCAACTGTTCAAGTAATTCCACATATCACTGATATGATTAAGAAGAAGATCATGCGTGCTGCACTCACTACTGATTCAGATGTAATTATTTCTGAAATTGGTGGTACTGTTGGTGATATCGAATCAACTCCATTCATGGAAGCAATTCGTCAAATGAGACGTGAAGTGGGTGAAGACAATGTAATGTACATCCACTGTACTTTAGTACCATACCTTCACGCTGCCCATGAAATGAAGACTAAGCCAACTCAACATTCAGTAGCAGAACTTCGTAGTATTGGTATTCAACCAAACATGCTGGTTTTACGTGCTGAAAAGCCAATTAACCAAGAATTAAAGGACAAGATTTCTACCTTTACTGATGTGCCTGTAGATAGAATTATTGAATCAATCGATGCACCTTCATTATTTGACTTGCCACTTGCTTTCCAAGCTCAAGGAATGGATCAAAAAGTTTGCGACTTCCTTCACTTAGAAAGTCCAAAGAAAGAAGCCGACATGGAAGCTTGGAAGAAGCTTGATGAACGTGCTAAGACCTTGAAACACACTACAAAGATCACTTTAGTTGGTAAGTATGTTGAACTTGAAGATGCCTACATTTCAGTTACTGATGCTCTTCAACATGCTGGTTACCTTTACAATACTAAGATTGAAGTAGATAAGGTACAAGCAGAAGATGTAACTGAAGATAACATTGCTGAAATCATGAAGGATTCAGATGGTTTGATCGTTCCTGGTGGTTTTGGTACTCGTGGTCTTGAAGGCATGATTACTGCTATTAAGTACGCAAGAGAAAATGATATTCCATTCTTGGGTATCTGTTTAGGGATGCAAATGGCTAGCGTTGAATTCGCTCGTAATGTTCTTAACCTTAAAGATGCAAACTCAGCTGAAGCAGATCCTGATACTAAGAACAACATTATTGATATTATGGCTGACAAACGTGATGAAGAAAACATTGGTGGTACTCTTCGTTTAGGTCTTTACCCAGCAAGTCTTAAGAAGGGAACTAAGACTCGTGCAGCTTACGATGATCAAGATGTTATTCAAGAAAGACACCGTCACCGTTACGAATTTAACAATGAATACCGTGAAGCATTTGAAAAAGCTGGTATGGTATTCAGTGGAGTTTCACCTGATAACCACTTGGTAGAAATTATCGAAATTCCAGATAAGAAATTCTTTATCGCTGCTCAATATCACCCAGAATTTTTGAGTCGTCCACAAAGACCTGAAGGATTATTTAAATCATTCATTGGTGCAGCTAGCGGATTACCTGCCCAAGAATTCTAGTTGGATTATACAAAAAGCTGAAAAATAAGAGGATTGGTGAGCTGATCCTCTTGTTTTTTTCCTCAATTTCTTATAACATTATTATGATTATTGAAAGTAGAAAAGGATTTGTTTTCGCCAATGAAGCAGATGATAATTCATGGTGGAAAGCCCCTGCAGGGCGATGTCTGGATTGGTGGCGCGAAGAACTCCACTGTTGCGCTTATTCCAGCATCAATATTATCGAGAACAACAGTAATCTTGGAGGGCGTCCCAAGAATTGCTGATGTGGATAACTTAATGGACTTGTTGAACGAGATGGATGTACATTGTGATTTTCATGAAACCACTTTGCGCATTGATCCACAAGACATTAAGATGAGCCCATTGCCAGCTGGCAAAATTAAGAGTTTACGTGCATCATATTATTTTATGGGGGCACTTCTTGGCCGGTTCGGTAAAGCGATTGTAGGTTTTCCAGGTGGTGACGATATTGGCCCTCGTCCCATCGATCAACATATTAAAGGCTTTGAAGCCTTGGGCGCAAGTGTAAAAAATGAAAATGATCAAATTATAATAACTGCTCCTGAAGATGGACTTCACGGTGCTAAGATTCATCTTAAGATGCCTTCAGTTGGTGCAACCATGAATATTATCATGGCTAGTGTCACTGCTAAGGGACAAACTATTATTGAAAATGCTGCTAAGGAACCAGAAATTATTGATTTGGCAACGTTTTTGAATAATATGGGAGCAACTATTCGTGGTGCTGGTACTGATTCAATTAGAATCGAAGGCGTTGAACGATTAGAAGCACAAATTCCTCATACAATCATTCCTGATCGAATTGAAGCTGGAACTTATGTGGCTCTGGCTGCTTGTATTGGAAATGGAATTAGAATTCACAATATCATTGAAGAACACCTTGATTCTTATCTAGCTAAAGTAGAAGAAATGGGTGTCGTCATCGATGCTGATGAAGATTCTTTGTATGTTTATCCGGCTGGAGATTTGAAGATGGTGCAAGTCAAAACGGACGTATATCCGGGATTTGCGACAGATTTACAACAGCCAATTACACCGCTTTTGCTTACAGCAAAGACCGGTGAAGGGGTAGTAATTGATAATATCTATCCTAAGCGAATTGGTCATATTGCTGAGCTCCAAAAGATGGGTGCAAATATTAAAGCCGAAGATAACATTATTTTGGCACATCCAACTAAGGAGCTTCATGGAGCAGAAGTTACTGCTGGCGAAATTCGCGCAGGGGCGTGTTTAATGATTGCTGGATTGATGGCGGATGGCACAACCGTTATTGATAAGGCTGGCAACATCTTGCGTGGTTATGATCGAATTCAAGAAAAGCTCCGTCAACTTGGGGCGGATGTAAAAATTGTAGACGATCCAGAAGTTCCAGGCATTATGGATGATGTTGCAAACTAATAAGCAGAATGGCAGAATTGCTATTCTGCTTTTTTGTTTTTGGGCGAATATTGGTCAATTTTATTTAAGTATCATTAATGATACTTATGAAAATAGTGGATGGAGTGGCATAAGATTTATGTAGCGCAGAGAAAAAACCACATGACATCAATTTTGTCATGTGGTTTTTCATATCTAAAATACTATTGAATTAATCAAGCAAGTCATACTTCAAAGTCATTAAGCCATGACCTTCTTCAACCATTTGACCTAAAAGATCAACGGTGTTGTTATAAACGGTCTTGGCCATCTTATCGTTTGCGGCATTAAGAGCTTTTTCTAAATCTTCACCCTTCAAATCCTTGGCTGCTTCATCAGTGTCATGTTCAATCTTGTGACATTGAGCAAGGCTCTTTTGTTCAAAAGCATCTTCAAGTTCGCCATAAACGCGATAATTAGTATCACCGAGTTGAGCGGTTAACTTGTTAAGCCAGAAGATCTTGTTCAAGTTGAATTTTGGAGTGGTTTGGAAGCTTTCAGGGGTTTCAGTGACGTTAGTGTAGAAAGGAACCATACTGTTGAAAGTGTTTGGTCCAAATGCAAGCCATTGTACACCTGCAAGACCACCCGGAACATCGTTTCTGATTTGCAAGATATGAGTTTCAAAGTTACGGTTAATTCCGATTGGACGGAAGGTCTTCTTTTGTTCAGCAGTACCTTGATCGCCGTAAGCATCATATGGGGTGTCTTGGTAGTGAGAACTTTCAGCCCACTTAATGTCTTCAACTGAGATCAAGCGATTTGCATGGCAGATAAAGGCTTGATCTTGATCGCCCGGATTGCCACCGAAATCTGGATCAAAGTAATTATGGATGTACCAAGCACGTGGGTTATTGTAGTGAGCGTCCTTGATGGTTGAAGAACCAAAGATATGACGCATATTGTAGCCTTCGCGGTCAGGATTTAAGTGGTATTTCTTGATTAAGTCCTTCAAGTCGCTTGAAGCCGCAAAATTATCAGGATCATCAAAGTCGAATTCGTCAATGTTTAAACGATTTGGTGCGATAACGTAGGCGTCATCAGGGATGCGACGAGCGATCCAATGGTGGCCACCGATAGTTTCAAGATACCAAATAGTATCTTTATCGGAAAAGGCCATTCCGTTCATTTCATAGGTACCGTACTTTTCAACTAAGTAACCTACGCGCTTCACACCATCAAAGGCGGAGTGAAGATAGGGAAGAGCTAAAGTAACGAAATCTTCTTCGCCAAGGCCCCCATCCTTTGGATCAAGAAGAGGATCAACGCCTTGAATACGAGAATTAGTGGTGATGGTTTCAGTTGCGGTCATAGCAACATTATCGCTATTAATCCCGGCAGCAGCCCAGATACCATTTTTGCCAGAAACATCTGGCGCACTAGTGTAGCGGAGAGGAGTTTGGGCTAAATCTGAATCATCGATTTTTTGATGACTGATGACACTTTCGTAGTGCTTAGGTTGCTCGTCTGGCATTACAACTTTGAAACCTTCAGGAATGATAGTGCGGCCACCATCTTCACTTCTGGCAATCATAGTTGAACCGTCGATACTTGCCTTTTTTCCGACAAGAATAGTAGTACATTCTGTTTGTTTCATGAAAAAAATCCTTTCTGATAACTGTTTACTACTATTGTACGCGAAAAAACACCTCTTAGTGAAGGAATGCGCTAATGATTACTTTTTTTACGGTAAAACTTAGGACTCAGACCTGTGTAGCGTTTGAAGGCTTTAGAAAAAGTAAACTCATCTCCATAACCGACAGTGTTGGCAATTTGTTGAACAGTGTAGGAACTATTGAGCAAGTTTTGTTTGGCTTTTTCCATACGTAATTGAGTCAAAAATTGAGAAGGAGTCAGGTTTAAATTTTGCCTGAAAATATTGTACAAATAACTGCGTGAAATATCTAATTCATGACAGACAGAAGTAATGGTACAAGCTGGATTAATATAATTTTGTTCTAGATAATTTATGGCCAGTTGCAATTCCTCATTAGAATTTTTGGACTTCAACTTGTTTTGTTCAGGATATTCAGTAAGCAAATGGTAGAAAAATTTATAAATTAATGACTCAATGAGCACATCATTAACTAAGGAATTTTGATTGTGTGCTGCTCTGAAAAGTTTCTTTAAACTAGCCAATGTTTGACTTTCTTGGACTTGGCGCAGGTAATACTTATTAACCAGTTTTGAATTGTTCAACATGGTTTTGATTTTTACCCCAGAAAATCCAATCCAAAAATATGACCACGGCTGCTTTCCATCAGCTTGATAAAAACAAGGAACTCCTTTTGGCAAAATAAAAATATCACCCGCTTTTAAGTTTACAGTGTGGTGGTTAGCTACTGAAAAGGTTCCTTTGCCCGATTGAACGTAGTGAATAATATAGTTGTTTCGCACATTGTTGCCTTTGAAAAAATAATTAGGTAAACATTTTTCTTGTCCAAAAAATAGCACATTACTTTCAATGCCTTGATTACTAAGGGTACGATATTCTCCATTCATCTTAAATTTTCCTTTCAAAAAAACATATTATCAATGGCTTTATGTTTTTATTTATTATGCTTATATGCTTAAATAATAGCATTTTTAATTAAGAACATGTCAATTTGTAGCTAAATAAAATGACATGTTTTTAAATAATTACGCTATTCGTTAAAGCGGATTCATAGAGCATAATAATCATTGATGAAAGCGAATACATAAAAAGTGAGGAAAAATTATGAAGGATAAAGATGAAGGAAAAATGTCCTTAGGAGCTCGACTTGCTTATAGCTTTGGGGCATTTGGTAATGATTCATTTTATGGATTGTTATCAGGGTATTTAATCATGTTTATTACGTCGCACCTATTTAATACAGGAAATGCGGCTGAAGATGCCAAAATGATCAGCATGGTTACTTTGATTATTATGGCACTTCGAATTGTAGAATTGTTCATTGATCCATTTATCGGGAATGCGATTGATAGAACCAAGACTCGTTGGGGACATTTTAGACCCTGGGTTGTAGTTGGTGGGAGTATTTCTGCAGTAATTCTGTTGATGCTATTCACGAACTTAGGTGGACTTTATCAAAAGAATGCAGTTTTATACATGGTTGTCTTTGCCGTTTTATACATCACAATGGATATCTTCTATTCATTTAAAGATGTAGGTTTTTGGTCAATGCTTCCATCTTTGACTACTAGTTCTAGAGAACGTGAAAAGACTGCCACTTATGCTCGGGTAGGTTCAACTGTAGGTGGAGGACTTGTCGGCATTTTGGTAATGCCAGCTGTTATCTTCTTCTCTGCTAAGGCCACAAGTACTGGGGATGATCGCGGATGGTTTATCTTTGCGGCAATAATTTGTACAATTGCCTTCGTTTCTGCATGGTGTGTTGGATTATTTACACGCGAAGTTAACAGTGACATTCGTAAAAATAAGCAAGATACTAAAGGAATTGTAGGTATTTTTAAAGCCTTATCTGGAAATGACCAATTAATGTGGGTAGCTTTAGCATACTTATTCTATGGAATTGCTATTAATATTACGAACTCACTGGAAGTTTATTACTTTACTTATATTATGGGGATGCCTAAAGCTTTCTCAATCTTTTCTACTATCAATATTTTCTTGGGAATTATTGCTACTTCATTGTTCCCAATCTTATCAAAGAAGCTCAGTCGTAAAGTCTTATTTACTTCTTGCTTAGTTGTAATGTTATGCGGGATGGGACTCTTTGCTGTGGCAGGAAACAATTTGCCTTTAGTTTTAGTAGCTGCTTCAGTGTTTGGTTTTCCACAACAAATGGTCTTCTTGATTGTGTTAATGGTAATTACAGATTCAGTGGAATACGGTCAACTTAAATTAGGTCACCGTGATGAATCATTGGCTTTATCAGTACGTCCATTAATTGATAAATTCGGTGGTGCTGTCTCTAACGGTGTTGTAGGTCAAATTGCAATTATGGCAGGGATGACTACTGGTGCTACTGCCTCTTCAATCACTACCAGTGGAAAAATGAACTTCAAGATTATGATGTTTGCGGTGCCCGCTGTTATGCTAGTAATTGCAATTATTATCTTTGCAAGTAAAGTTATCTTAAGCGAAAAGAAACATGCTGAAATTGTTGCCGAACTTGAGAAAACTTGGGGTAAGAAATTTGATAAAAGCGGTGAAAATACCGTTAATGGAGATGTATTGATTCCAACTCCAATCTCAGGAAAGTTGATGAACTTAAGTGAAGTTAATGACCAAACATTTTCTTCAGGTTCTGTTGGCCAGGGGTTCGCTATTAAACCAAGTGACGGAAAGGTCCTTGCACCTTTTGATGCAACAGTTAGACAAGTCTTTACTACGCGTCATGCTGTTGGTCTGGTGGGTGATAATGGTGTCGTATTGCTCATTCATATTGGTCTTGGAACCGTTAAATTAAAAGGAACAGGTTTTGTTTCTTATGTTGAACAAGGTCAAAGAGTTAAGAAGGGACAAGAATTAATTGAATTCTGGGATCCTACTATTAAAAAAGCCGGTCTTGATGATACCGTAATTGTGATTGTTACAAATTCGGATAAATTCTCAGAATTTGAAATGACGGTAAAAGATGGCCAAAGTGTTCAAGCTGAGGATAATGTGTTAGAACTAAAAGTAAAAAATGAAGAAGAAACTGCACTAGGAGGCGGCCAAATTGAACCAGCTAATTAACTATGATGAAAAAAATAGAGTCTTTCACTTACATAATGATCAAATTTCTTATTTGCTTGCAGTAGAAGATGGAAAAACTTTAGCCCATCTATATTTTGGAAAAGCAATCAAAAACTATCATGGTCAGCTTCGATATCCTCGAGTAGATCGTGGATTTTCAGGAAACTTGCCTGGGTCACTAGATAGAACCTTTTCTCGAGATTCTTTGCCAAAAGAATACAGCTCAGCTGGAGAAATGGACTATCATACCCCAGCCGCTGTTATCAGACAAAGTGATGGTTCTAATGCACTATTTTTAACTTATGAAGGCTATAAAATTGTCGATGGTAAGCCAGATCTTGAAGGATTACCACATTCATTTGTTGAAAGTAAAGATGAAGCGCAAACTTTGATCGTCACTTTAATTGATGAAAAAAGCAAAGTTAAATTTGAACTATCTTATACTATTTATCGTAATCGTCCGGTAATTACGCGTTCAGTGAAAGTGATTAATGACGGTGATAAAAAAGTAAACATTGAAAAAGTTGCTTCTATGCAAATTGATTTTGTAGATCGCGATTTTGAGTCAATTACTTTGCCTGGGGCTCATGCGCACGAGCGCCGAGTTGAACGAAGTGAAATCAATCAAGGTATCCATGTTTATTCAAGTCACCGAGGGACGTCCAGTCATCAGATGAACCCCTTTATGGCCTTAGTTGATCCAGATACGACTGAATTTGTGGGAGATGCATATGGTTTTGCTTTTGTTTATTCAGGAAATCATAAATTTGAAGTTGAAAGAGATCAATTTGCACAAACTCATGTAAATATTGGGATTAATGATTTTAACTTTAATTGGGAACTACGCCCAACTGCTAGTTTTCAAACTCCAGAAGTCTTGATGGTTTATTCAGACCAAGGAATAAACAAGATGAGTCAAGCCTTCCATAGTTTAATCCATGAGCGTGTCATTCGAAGTAAATATAAAAACCAAGTTCGTCCAATCTTGGTCAATAATTGGGAAGCAACCTACTTTGATTTTGATGAAAAAAAGCTTCACCCAATTGTGGATGATGCTAAAGAAATGGGCATTGAAATGTTCGTTTTGGATGATGGTTGGTTTGGTCATCGAGATGATGATAACTCTTCATTAGGTGATTGGAGCGTTTTTGAAAAGAAGTTTCCAAATGGCTTAGATCATTTTGCAGATTATGTGCATCAACAAGGATTAAAGTTTGGACTTTGGTTTGAACCAGAAATGATTTCGATGGATTCAGATTTATATAAAAAGCATCCTGATTATCTGATGCATGTTCCTGGACGGCTGCCAAGCCCATCTCGTAATCAATATGTCCTAGATCTCGGTAGAAAAGAAGTCCGTGACAATATTTTTGATCAAATGAATAATATTCTATCTTCTGGAAAAATTGATTACATTAAATGGGATATGAATCGACATTTGTCTGATATCTACGAAGCTGATTTGCCGAGTGCTAGACAAGGTGAGGTATATCATCGTTATGTTTTGGGACTTTATGATTTATTGGAAAGAGTAGTAGATACTTATCCTGATCTTTTGATTGAGGGATGCTCTGGCGGTGGTGGCCGATTCGATGCTGGAATGGCATATTATACCCCTCAAATTTGGGCTAGTGATGATAGCGATGCGATTGATCGCTTAAGTATTCAATATGGCACCAGCTTAGTTTATCCTCAATCAATGATGACCTCACATGTTTCAGTCAGTCCAAATGAACAAAACGGTCGAATCACTCCCTTTAATACGCGTGGAGTAGTCGGAATGTGGGGCGACTTAGGTTATGAACTCGATTTAACTAAGATGAGTAAAGAAGATCGGCAAGAAGTTAAAAATCAAGTAGCCGAATACAAGAAAATTCGCCAAGTTACCCAATATGGTACTTTCTATCGATTAAAGAATGCGCAAATCAGTAACCAATGTGCTTGGGAGACCGTTTCTCCTGACAAAAATGAAGTTGTGCTCTCTGTAGTTAAAGTGATGGCAAGTGCCCAGCCATATTTAACTAAAACAAAATTGGTTGGACTTGATCCTAAAAAGCACTACGAGGATCAAGTAAGTCATGAAGTCTACGGTGGAGATGAATTAATGAATCTTGGTATCTATGATCCAGTTGAACACGGCGACTTCATGGCTCATCTTTACCACTTTAAAGCGATAAACTAATTTCTTGATGCCCGTTAGAATTAGTTAAATGCTCCCTTTTGTAAAACTCCTCTACTTTTCCTATTTGTTTTGTGTTAGTTTACTTTAGTTGATACCCCCAGCTAAAATAGATATCCGCATTGGCTATTTTACAAAAGAAGAAGTGGTAAAGTAAAAAGCGTCCGTAAGGACGCTTTTTGTGTAACATTTAATGAGGCTGTGTAGAAAAGGTAAATTTAATTTGAGCTTATTTTAAACCACTTCTTCCTTTCAAAATTAAATTGAGTAGCGTAGCACTTAAACTGGCGACTACGATGCCATTGCCCAGGAATAGTTGAACGGTTTGAGGTAAGGTCTGGAAAATTTGAGGGTAAACTGTGACACCGAGTCCTAAACCGATAGATAAAGCGACAATCAAGATATTGTTGTTATCACTAAAATCAACTTTAACCAACATTTTAATTCCTTGGACCGCAATCATGGTAAACATTACCAGCATTGCTCCACCTAAAACTGGAGTAGGGATGATCGTCACCAAAGCTCCAATTTTAGGGAGCAAACCCATCGCCATTAACATTCCAGCTGCCCAGTAGATTGGGCGCTTGGTTTTAATACCGGACAATTGAAGTAAACCAACATTTTGAGAGAAGGTAGTGTAAGGAAAAGTGTTAAAAAGTCCACCAAAGATTTGGGCAATACCTTCAGCACGATAACCTTTTTTAAGATCTTCTTCGGTGATGTCTTTGTTTAATAAATCGCCAATGGCGAAGAAGACACCAGTTGATTCAACCATTGAAACTAAAGCAATAATCATCATTGTTAAACAGGATGACCACTCAAACTCTGGTACCCCAAAGTAGAAAAATTGTGGCAAGTGGAACCAACTAGCACTGGAAACGGGGGTTAAGGAAACCATACCCATTGCACCGGCAATTAAAGTTCCAACTACTAAACCGATCAAAACAGCGATCGATTTTAAGAATCCTTTTGCTAAGACTTCAACGGCGATAATAATCAAGATTGTAAGAAAGGCTGTAATTAAATTTTTACCATCACCAAAGTCTTTGGCAGTTGCATTGCCGCCACCCATATTTTGAAAAGCTACAGGAATCAAAGTTAGGCCAATTACAGTGATTAATGTTCCTGTAACAACGGGTGGGAAGAGCTTCTTTATTTTTGAAAACCATCCTGCAATCAAGAAAACAAAAATTCCTGCTGCAATGATTGCCCCATACATAGTATTAATGGTGAATTTTTTACCGATCATTTCAAGTGGAGCAACAGCTTGAATTGCACATCCCAAAACCACCGGAAGTCCGATACCAAAGTAGCGATTTCTAAATAATTGAAGCAAAGTTGCAAGTCCACACATAAAAATATCGATTGATACTAAGTAAGTCATATGAGTGGAGTTAAACTTAAGAGCTGCACCGATTAAAAGAGGAACAGCGATTGCTCCAGAATACATAGCAAGCAAATGTTGTAAACCTAAAATTGCTGCTTTTTTATGACTGACTTCATTTTTGGCCCTAACTTTTTTGCTAGTGGATTCTTTGGTGATTGCTAACATCTTAATCTTCCCCTAAAAAGTGAACTTGTCCATCTTTAAAACTATCAATGTTTGCAAGTGCTTCAAAATGTAAACCTTGTTCATTAATCCAGTCGCTGCCACCTTGGAAAGTTTTGGCAACTACTGCTCCGACACCGGCAATCTTGCAACCAGCATCTTGAGCAATTTGTACCATTCCTTTAACGGCTTCACCATGAGCGACGAAGTCATCAAGAATAAGAACGGTATCGTCTTTTGATAAAAACTTCTTTTCGACGCAGATCTTGTTGTTAACCTTCTTGGTATAAGAAAAGACATCTGCCCAGTAGATTGCATCATTTAAGGTTGATGGCTTTTTCTTTCTAGCAAAAACCATTGGTACACCTAATTTATAAGCTGCCATCACACTTGGGGCAATTCCTGAGGCTTCACAAGTTAAAACCTTAGTAATACCAGCATCTTTGAATAAACGAGCAAATTCATCTCCAATTGCCATCATCAATTCTGGATCTACTTGATGGTTTAAGAATGAGTTGATCTTTAAGACATCTCCGGGTAAAACTTGTCCATCTTTTTTAATTCTATCTTCTAGTAATTTCACTCTATAAGCTCCCTTGAAAACGAAAAAAGGATTTCTTCTACCCCGTATTGCTACAAGGGTAAAAGAAATCCTCATGTTTAAAAAGCATTCTCAAACCACTTATAGTCCTGAATTTATGGTTCAGGGTAGAAACTGTCGACCTTATTTCGACGATATATAAGTTTTAAGTTGCTTTCATGTTAACAAATTATATTGCCGAACACAAGGGGGTTTTTGAATAATAATGTTCGATTTCTTAATTTTAGTAATTGAAAAAACATTCGTATTTTCTAATTGACCTTTTTTAATTTTCCTAGTAAAGTTAATTAAAAATGTGTACGAGAAGAGGGAGCAAAAATAGTGGCAAAGAAGAATTTAAGCGATTTTGATAAAATTATTGTCTTAGATTTTGGTAGTCAATACAATCAATTGATTACTCGTCGAATTCGTGATTTTGGTATTTATTCAGAACTTTTACCACATGACTTAAGCATTGAAAAGATCAAAGAAATAGCCCCTAAGGGAATCATCTTTTCTGGTGGTCCAAACAGTGTTTACGACAAGGGTGCTTTAAAAGTTGATCCTGAAATTTTTAAGCTTGGTATTCCAATTTTGGGGATTTGTTATGGGATGCAGCTGATGAGTTACGATTTAGGCGGTAAAGTTGAAAAGGCTGATAACTCAGAATATGGCCGTGCTGATATCGAAGTAACTGATCCTAATGCAGTTTTGTTTAGCGGCTTGCCAAGAGAGCAGTATGTGTGGATGAGTCACGGTGACTTAGTAACTAAGGCTCCAGAAGGCTTTACTGTAACTGCTAAGAGCAAGAATTGTCCAATTTCTGCAATTGCTAACGATGAAAAGAAGTTCTATGGAATTCAATTCCATGCTGAAGTTCGTAATTCCGAATATGGTTTAGATATTTTGAAGAACTTTGCATTTAAAGTTTGTGGTGCTGAAGCCAACTGGACCATGGATGACTTTATTGAAATGCAAGTTGATGAAATCCGTAAAAAAGTTGGCGATAAGAAGGTTATCTTAGGCCTTTCTGGTGGGGTTGATTCTAGTGTTACAGCTACTCTTCTTCACAAGGCAATTGGCGATCAATTAACTGCGATTTTTGTCGATCACGGGATGCTTCGTAAAGATGAAGGCGATCAAGTAATGCAAGCTTTGAACAAGGATCTTGGGGTTAACATCATTCGCGTTAATGCACAAGAACGTTTCTTGAACAAGCTTAAGGGAGTAACTGATCCTGAACAAAAGC
This sequence comes from uncultured Lactobacillus sp., assembly GCA_910589675.1. Taxonomy (GTDB): domain Bacteria; phylum Bacillota; class Bacilli; order Lactobacillales; family Lactobacillaceae; genus Lactobacillus. The sequence continues at coordinate 31,755 of CAJUTO010000014.1, forward strand.
GTAAGATCATCGGTAAAGAATTTATCGAGGTCTTCAACGAAGAAGCTAAAAAGTTAAAAGATGTTGACTTCTTAGCTCAAGGTACTTTATATACAGATGTTATTGAGTCAGGAACTAATACTGCTCAAACTATTAAGTCACACCATAATGTTGGCGGTCTTCCTGAAGACATGCACTTTGAATTGATTGAACCACTTCGTAAGCTGTTCAAGGATGAAGTTCGTGAACTTGGTGAAAAGCTTGGCATTCCTCATGACTTGGTATGGCGTCAGCCATTCCCAGGCCCAGGTCTTGGTATCCGTGTTATTGGTGAAGTTACTGAAGACAAGCTGAAGATCGTGCGTGAATCAGATGCGATTTTACGTGAAGAAATCAAGAATGCTGGTCTTCAAGAAGATATTTGGCAATATTTCACAGTTTTGCCAGGTATTCGTTCAGTTGGTGTTATGGGAGATGGCCGTACTTATGACTACACTATTGGTATTCGTGCCGTAACTTCAATTGATGGGATGACTGCAGACTTTGCCCAAATTCCATGGGATGTTTTGAGCAAGATTTCTACTAGAATCGTAGATGAATGTGACCACATTAACCGCGTAGTTTACGATATTACCAGTAAGCCACCTTCAACTATTGAATGGGAATAAGCTGACAATGTTAGTTAGTATTGGAATGCCGATATAACAACACTTAACAGGTACAAAAAACTACTTATAAAGGTATTAATTGACATAGAAGTATGCCAATAGTATGCCAGAAGATAATTAAAGCTCTTAACAATTAAGTTAAGGGCTTTTCGTGTTTGTGCTACAGTATTTCATTTGATCCGGTAAAATTTAGACTATATTGTTTCAAATACAAATATAAATTATAAGTCGCATTTCTTGAAAACGGTTTCTTAAAAGGACTATACTACAACTGAATGAAGAAATAACTCTTATTTAAACAAGGGGGTAAATTATGGAAGAGAAAAAGTTTGATCAAATTTCAGATGAAAAATTAGAGACCACTGTTGGTGGTAGTCACAGAAGACATTCAGATAACTGGAAGACACACTTAATTGAATTTGGTAAAGGTTTTTTAAACAGTTTTGCTGCTTCTCATAATAACATGGAAGGAGATAATTAACATGGAAGAGAATGAACTTAAAAAGTTTGATAATTTGGATACTGAAAAATTAACTGATACAATGGGCGGCCATCGTCACAGTAAATATTATGATGCTGGACATTATGCTGGAAAAGCAGTTCAGGCTTTAGGTGTTGGAATTGGAATAGCTGCTGGAATTGCTACTTTGTTTGTTGCAAAGAATACTAATGGGGATAAATAATGACTAAGAAAAGACTAACAGCATTAGCTGCTATCGATATAATGGTTATATTAATTTCTCTTATTTGGAAGCCAACCACTTATAATTTAAAAATAGTAGATATTGTAATATTGTTGGTAGCAATTGTTTTCGGTGTTTGGATAATTGTTCGAACTTTTAAATGGAAGAGAACACAGAAGTAAATTTTAGGGTCTTTGAATCTAGCTGAGTTTCAAAGACCCCCTTTATTTATAAGGAGGTAATCTTATGATATCTCTAAAATATAAATGGGAGTATATTCCTCAAGTTGATGAAGCTGATTGTGGAGTGGCTTGCTTAGCCATGATACTTAAACACTATCATGCTCAAGTATCAATTGCGCATTTACGGCACTTAGCTAAGACAAATATGGAAGGTACAACAGCTTTAGGTTTAGTGAAAACTGCAGAGCAGTTTAAATTGGAAGTACAAGCAATTAAAGCTGATATGTCTTTATTTGATATAAAAGATCTACAGTATCCATTTATAGTTCATGTAATCAAAGATGGAGATTTGTTTCATTATTATGTTGTTTTAGGGAAGACAAAAACACATATAATCATTGCTGATCCTGATCCAAGTGTTGGTATAAAACGGATGTCAAAAAAGAGGTTTGAAAAAGAATGGACAGGTATAACCTTATTAATGGCTCCTACTACTGAATTCGTTCCAGTTAAGGAGAAGAAAAATAACTTCTTATCACTATTTCCATACATGTTCAAGCAAAAGAAGATTGTTAGAAATATTGTTTTAGCTTCATTGTTAATGACAATAATAGGGATTTGTAGTTCTTACTTTCTTCAGGGCATAATTGATACATATATTCCAGATGGTACTTACTTTACACTTTCTATTATTGCAATAGGATTATTGATTGCATATGTATTTAATTCGATCTTTTCGTATGGTGAACAATTCCTATTAAATGTGCTAGGGCAAAGACTTTCAATTGATTTGAATTTGAAGTATATTAGGCATATTTTTGAATTGCCCATGGAATTTTTTACTACTAGAAGAACAGGAGAGATAACATCAAGATTTTCAGACGCCAGTAAAGTGATAGATGCTCTAGCTACCACCGTAATTTCTTTATTTTTGGATTTAACTATAGTTATACTAATGGGAATAATGTTAGCAGTTCAAAATGTTACACTATTCTTAATTACGATAGCTACTCTCCCTCTTTATATGATTGTGATTTTAGGTTTTACTAAGTCATTTAATCATTTAAATAATGAGCAAATGGAGAGTAATGCGATAGTTAGTTCATCTATTATTGAAGATATTCAAGGTATAGAAACTATTAAGGCGTTAAATAGTGAACAGACACGTTATAGAAGAATAGATAATCAATTTGTTGATTTTTTAAGAAAATCATTTAAATATAGTAAAACTGAAGCATTACAAGAAGCACTTAAATCATTTATTCAAATGTCATTAAACGTTGTTGTCTTATGGGTAGGATCATGGATTGTAATGCGTAATCAAATGACTATTGGTGAGTTAATGACTTATAATGCGTTATTAGCTTATTTTGTAAGTCCGCTTCAAAATATCATTAACCTACAACCATTACTTCAGTCAGCTAATGTAGCTCAAAATCGTTTAAATGAAGTATATCTTGTACATAGTGAGTTCAGAAACAATAAAACTGATATTAACAAAGTTAGCCAAATAGATGGAAGTATAGAGTATCAAAATGTCAGTTTTAAATATGGTTATGGAAAAAACATCCTACAAGATATCGATTTAAACATAAGTAAGGGAGAAAAACTAGCTATTGTTGGAATGAGTGGTTCTGGTAAATCAACGTTAGTTAAACTTCTGGTAAGTTTTTTTGATCCTAATGGAGGAAAAATAACTATTAATGGAATACCAACTACAGCAATAAATAAACATACACTTAGATCATATATTACTTATGTTCCTCAAACTCCATATACTTTTTCGGGTAGTATTAGAGATAATCTTTTATTGGGTAGTGCTTCTAATACTACCGAGGCGGATGTAATTAAAGCTTGTCAATTAGCTGAAATTGAAAAAGAAATTGAAAATTTACCTTTGAAGTTTGACACGGAATTGGATGAAAATGCCAAAATCTTGTCAGGTGGTCAAAAGCAACGGATAACAATTGCTAGGGCACTATTATCACCTGCTAATGTTCTGATTTTTGATGAATCTACTAGTGGATTAGATTCTATTACAGAGAAAAAAGTAGTAGATAATCTAATGAAATTGAAGGATAAGACTATCATTTTTATTGCACATAGGTTATCTGTGGCTAAAAAAGCAAATGATATTGCAGTATTAGATGATGGAAAAATTGTTGAAGAAGGTAGTCATAACGATTTGATGGCTCAAAAGGGATATTATTATGATCTAATTAATAGTTAGGGGTGCAGTAAGTTATGGACTATAAAGATTTAGAAAGTAGTAAATTTTACTCTTATAAATTCAAAAATTTTTCAACGATAATAATTTTACCTGCTTTTCTATTAGTAGTGTTCGTTCTTATTGGCTCTGTCTTTGCAGTTCGTGAAAAAACTGTAAAATTAGTTGGTGTAATAGAGCCGACTAGTTCCTTAAATATTAAGGATACTGCGAATTATTATGAGGGTCAGTCTCTTAATAAAGGAAGAAGTATTATTTTAAGTTCAGGACAAAAGAAAAAATTAACGGAAAAAAGCGTAGTACATCTGTCTCAGAATAAAGCGGTAATATTTCCGAGCCTTGCTAATCAAAAAAAGCTAGAAATAATTTCTTATGTTCCTGATAATGAAATTTCTTATTTGAAAAATAATCAAAAAATCAAATTTCAGATAAAAAATAAATATGGCGAAAATATTATCATTAATGGAAAAGTGGAAAGCGTAGCAATTTATCCTAAAGAATTAAAGGGAAAAGAAGGATATTTAGTGGTTTCATCTATTTCACCAAATAAAAAAGAAAAATCATACTTAAGGTATGGCATGGAAAGCCAAGTCTCTGTAATCATAAGTAGACAAACTTACTTTGATTTCTTAAAAGAAGAAATCTTTGATAAGCAATAATTATTAAGAAATTGTAAAGCAAACCATTTAAAATTGTATTTATGAAAATTTGGTAGTACTATAAGTTTAGTTTGAATAGGACGTCGCTGTTAAATATGTCTGAGACGTTTAATAGCTAATATGACGTGGCTCAGCTAGGTTATAACAGAAACCTCATCATTACCAGGCGGTTATAATCTAATTTTAAATAGAATGTGTAATGGTACCTCCGTGGGCGTCCATGTTAACGGGATTAGGTAGTAGCGTGGTCAATGTTTATCAAGTATTAGAGGATTTTTGTACCTTTTTTACTTCTGGATCACACTATCAGTCTGCTCTTTAGGAAGTTGACAACTGAATATGGTAATCAAGAAGTATATGTTTAATAACATATACTTTTTTTGTTACTTTAAAAAAGTTGGAAATCAGCAAAAGCGGATTATTGAATTGGTGTCAAACCATAGAGATAATCCGCTTTTTTTGGTTTTTTAACCAATTGAAAACAATGTTGTATTTGAGTGCTGTCACTCATGTTTTATGATGCTGAATGCATCAAGGAGGTATTCAATGGCTCTAAAGTCATTAAGAGAATTTCTTAAATTTGACGCTGTGTCATTTTTTAAAAGCAAGCAGCTTTTGCTTATGCGCGAAACTCCATGGACCGACTATGATTCAGGAAAAGAAGTTGGCGCTAAGCTAAAGGTTATTATCTGGACTGATGACACGAAGTACGCCAAAGAGGGTGTATCTAATGAGGGTTCGGAAATGGACATTAAGGTTCCCGGTTTAAAGGCTGAGGATATTGATAGAAACAATTGAGGCTTCATTCGATTAAGTAACCCTACCGGAGTTGTTTATGGCGAGTTTCAAAACGAGTTATCAATTAAAGCTGATGGTTTTGAATTTATCAAGGAACAAGGAGGTGAGAAATAATGGCTGTTAGACGGCGTAGTCCCCAACAAGGAGGAACACCTGAGAAGGTCATCCCATCATTAGGGTGGCTTTTCTTAGTATGTGGCATTTCACTTTACGTTATGGCATTTCAATTGCCTTGGTTTGGTCGGCTCTGCATTGTACTTGGTAATCTTTCTTTATTGCTTGCCTTGGGTTGTTTAGGATATGAGTTTTTCTTGCATCCCGAGAAGTTAATGATTCTGAAAGGCGTTAGCCGTTCCAGGTCTAACTTGGAGTTAAGCATCATTAAAACTTCAAAAATGAAGGATTTTCTCTTTCAATCCAAAGCAGTGGCACCTGACCCGTATGATCCACGATATCAGCAATTCCCTAAAGTTGAGCAAACTAAAAGTGGTTTAAGAATTGAAGCAATCGGTAATCTTCGCCAGTGGCTTCTAAGCGATAATTTCCGCGATGCTTTAGAAAGTTTCTTAAACATTAACGGATATGATTTATCAATCCAGAGTGCTCATTACAAAGATGGTTGGGTAAACTTCACTTTAATTAAAGGTATTAAGTCTGATCGAATTAGGTTCTAACTATGAATTCGAATTATATCTTGACGTTGTCTAAATCGCTTACTATTGACGCCTATAAGCAGATCAACTTCTTGATCGCAGGAGCTCGAGGAAGCGGTAAAACGTACGGTGCACTTATATTAATTGCTGAAATGGCTTCTTTTCCACGGACTGATCCAAATAAGCTATTGGGTACAAGTCAATTACCCACGCAAATTTATATAGTTGATTTTAAGGACTCGGATATGGCTAGGTTAGGTGAACTACTTCCACCTGGAAGAGTGGCAACTAACAAGGCAGAAGCTATTAAAGTGGTTAGTGATTATGATAACAAAATGCATAGTCGTTTGGACTTTATTAAATCTCAAGCTTTTGGTGAAACAGCTGGTACACTTGGAATGCCAATGTATTATCTAATTATTGATGAATGGAGTGCAACAAACGCTGCTTTTAATCAAGGTATGACCAAGGAAGATAAAAATATGAGATATAAATGGAACGCTCTTATTACTGATATCTCTATGATGAATCGGGTGCCGGGACTGGGTATAGGATTGATCTCTCAACAAATTAGTGTAATAAATTCTGGCTTAAATAGTAGTATCCAGGAGGAAGCAGGTCTTAAGTTTCACTTTGGAGATGCTAACATGAGTTCTTATCGCCTTACTTTTGGTAATGATATTCAAATTCCGGAAATACACCTTGAGACTGGTGAAGCTTACGCCTGGATTGAAGGAATAACATCATCTGGTTATGTAATTCCCTTTGGCATGCCTGAAATTGAACCTAATAGTCTTTGGAAGTATTTAAAAGAAGCATTGAGTAATCAGGATGATGATAAGTACTTGTATATGACTACTAATTAATGTTGTTGAAGCGCCAGCAGGCGCGATAGCGCTGTGGCGCTGTGGTTGCGTAGCAACCACTATTAACTTGATTAATGGGTGATTTTGGAACATGGCTAAGAATAATAAATATGAATTAGAAAAAAACGGGACAGTCAATGCTTACTATTATGGGCATGTTTTAGAAATGACTGACACTGCACCAATTTCAAAACAGCTAGGTATTAAGCCAATATCTAAGGATGAGTATCTTGATTTAGCGACAGGCATGATAATGCAGTTTAAGCATAGAAATGAATTGCGCGTTCAATCGCCTGACAATTTACGTAAAACCTTTAGAAAATTAAGACGATTGATAATTGCTAATTTCAAAGCTGGTGATATCTGGTTGACGTTAACTTATCGACAAGATGATGGCAAGCCAATGACTGACACAACACGTGTCTATCGTGATTTTAAAGCATTTTGGCGTAAGTTTATCGCTAAGTATGGGCACTGTGATTATCTTAGTAGTCTTAGAACCACAGGCTTCTGGGAGTTGGCATCTGCATGGCTTAATCAAAAAACAGGAAGGTAAGCTCCCTTTTATTGATAATAATGAGGTAATTGAACCTATGTGGGGTCAAGGTTTCACTAAGACCAAACGATTAAAAGATACTGACAATGTTGCATCTTATCTGATGGCTTATCTAACAAATGTTCCTAAGGATGAGATAGTTCCCGGAACTATAAAAAAAGGCATTATTAAGGGTGCAAGGTTACACTTTTATCCGTCTGGTGTACATATTTATCGAGGTTCAAGAGGCTTGATAAAGCCAGTACGGATAAAGGGTGTTAAGTCTGATATATTGTTTGATCATGGTTTGCAGAGGGATGCTAAAGCAGATGCTGCTTTTTACCATGAGCACAAAATTAAAGATGGTAAAAAGATAAGTCATATTACTGAGTTTTACGATAATGTTAGTGATAAAAAAGAAGCTAATCAAGCCCGCCAAGACAATGATTAGCTCTTGTACTGAACAAACTGTTGGAAGCATGTTCAGCCTTATTATCTACTTATGATGAGGTAATTACAATGGAAAAAGAATTCGTCGATTACAAAGATCTTAGACGTTTGGGCTTTGGAGATAACCAAGCCAGAAGAATCATTAGGATGACAAAGAAAAAACTGGTAGAAAAGGGTTACGCCTTTTATAATGGTAAAAGAGTAGGACTAGTACCTGCTCAAGCTGTTGCTGAAGTTATCGGCATTCCTTTGAACAAGGAAGGCGATAATAAATGAAAACACGTTACCCTAATGTTTAGCAGGACAAAAAAGGTAAATTTTTCTACCAAATATTCATTGGAACTGATGCAAATGGTAAGAAAAAGTTAAAGAAAGGTAGAAGGGATGCGTTGGGGCATCCCTTTTCTTCTGCTTACCAGGCAAGTAAAGAAGCTAAACGTGTGCAAGCTCTTTATGCTAACGTGTCTGCTGACAATATCAGCTATGCCGCTTACATGAAAAATCAGTATTTACCTAAGTATCGCGGGGATGTTGAAGCTAGCACTTATGAAACACACAACCTTATGTTGATGAAGGGTGTTGACTTTTTAGGAGATACCAAGCTTAAAAATATTAAAGTGTCTGATTGCGAAAAGTATCGCACATGGCTCTTAACAGATGCTGAGTTTTCCAGAAACTATGCTAGTGTAATTTATACTGCCTTTCGTCAATCACTTGACTATGCAGTAGAAATTGGCTTGATAGCTACTAATCCATCGTTAAAGACCAAATCTATTCCTAAGGGTAGAACTGTAGAAAAGTATTGGACAAAACCAGAATTTGAAAAAGTATTAGCTTATATTAATACTGATTCTTTTTATGAACAATTAATCTATGTTACTTTTTTATTTTATTACAGGATTGGTTGCAGAGTTAATGAAGGCTTTGCTTTGAGATGGTCTGATATTGATTTTGAAAATGGTAAGGTTAGATTTATTAATAACTTGCATTACCAAAGTAAGTTAAACTATGAGCTCGTTCCTTACTTGAAAAATGATGCAAGTAAAAGAACTGTAACCATTGATACAGAACTACTTGACGTTTTAGAAAAGTGGAAAAGAGAACAAGAAAAATACAATATTCATGATTGGGTATTAAGTTATGATAATTGTCCGTTAAATAAATCTACCTTGAGTGTATGGCTTAAGCGCTATGCTAAATTAGCCGGCGTACCTAGAATAAATGGACGAGGATTGCGCCATTCTAATGCTTCATATTTAATCGCTGAACTTGGAGCAGATGTTTTAACTGTAAGTCATAGATTAGGACATAAAACGCCTATGACGACACTTAAATACTATGCCCATATGTTTAGTAATAATGACATTGAACTTGCTTCAAAGATGGAGGGTAGTATGAATATTCAACCCGCTAAACATTCTAAGGTTGAATTTAATGGCAACCAGCATATTAAAGGTAATTCTATTTCAGGTATGCCAAAAGTATGCCAAGACAAGAAAAATACAGCTTAAGTATTGATATAAAAGGAACGTCGTTTATTCTAAGGGAATAAAAATGAAAGACTTGCAAAGTTAAATTTGCGGGTCTTTTTTGTAGGGAATGTTATAATGCGAGTAAATATTATTCCATTTTTGTGAGGAGAAAAGTCAATGAAAATAGAAATTCCAACTATGAATGGATTTATTCCAGATTGTTACAGTAAATTTGCCAATGCCGATCAAAAGATTGATGGAAAGCCAAGTAGATCTTTTCCAATTTTCATCACGGATGCACCTGATAATGCAAAAACTTTAGCTATCTATTTTAGAGATTTTGATTCAGTGCCAGTTTGTGGATTTACTTGGATTCACTGGTTAGCTGCTAATCTTCCAGTTCGAGATGTTCCAGCTAATATTAGTCATTCTAAGAATATAGGCTTTGATTTTGTTCAAGGAAATAATAGCAATATTAGCAAATTTTTAGGCGGAAATTCTGTTCCAGTTGAAGGATATACAGGCCCGATGCCTCCAGATAAAACACACTATTACACATTGACTGTGTATGCATTAGATACGAAACTTGACCTAAAAGATGGCTATTGGTTAAACGACTTTTTGCGTAAAATGGAAGGTCATATAATTGATAGTGCGACTATTTCAGTTCCAAGTAGAGCACAATAAATATCGAAGGTACTTGATAAAAGTCCGTGATTAATCTCGCGGGCTTTTTACATATTATTAATTTAGAAGAGAATTATGATTACATATCAGTCTTATTTTTGTATAAATGATGCTATAATACTGTTAATAGATTTATAAAATAGGCAAATATACTGAAAAGGTGAGATTAAATGACTAATAATACTAAAAGAATACAAGCTAATGTTGATAAAAAAGTGGCTCGCCAAGCTGAAGATGTAATTGCTGAATTGGGGTTAACGCCTACTGCTGTCATTAATTCTTTGTATAAGAAAATTGCAGCGACAGGAGAAATTCCATTTAGTTTTAAGCTAACCACAGAACAGTTAGCAGATATTCGATTACGTGAAGCTGCTGATACTCGACCAATTAAGGAAATAAAAACTAAGAGAGATTTAGAGGATTTCTTTAATGAAGATTAATGACATATATACAGCTTATGTTTCTTGGACTCAAGGTGGTAAACGACGTCCAGTCTTAATAATTCAAGAAAATAATACTGATGTGTTAGTATTCAAAATAACATCTAAATATAAATCATCACATGTTCAAAAATATTATTATCCACTTATAGACTGGAAAATTTCAGGATTAGTCAAGCCATCATATGTTGATACGATGTCTCGAGTAAGATTATTGAAAGATGAGGTTAGCTTTTACTATGTGGGTCGGCTATCTGTTCGTGATAGAATTGGTTTAGCTGAATTTATTGAAAATCTGCTATAAATAAAAAGGAGATCAGAAGACCTCCGTCGCAGCCCACTTTAGGAGCCGTGACAAAATTATAATTTTGGTAAACGCCTACTCAATAACTCGGTCAAAAGTTATAAATTGAGTGGCTTTTTTTATTTTTGTTATGGTTGTCGATATATGTCAGCAATGCTAACACAAAAGTACCAAACAAAAGTATTAACGAGATAGCCTCGTATACACTGTTCTGGAATTGATATCGATTTCCAGGAGGGAAAACAAAAAACAGTTTCATCTTATAAGACTTTCTGCCGGTGTAATTATAGCGAAAATTCATTTGTAAAATAATATAGACTAGTGAAAAAGCTCGCGATTAATTTCGCGGGCTTTTACTATTAAACTTATTCTGCTTTTTCCTTAATGAAAAAATATGTAAATAGACAATAGATTATAATTCCTAAATAAAAAACATTCGTAGCGCTAAAAATAGGTTCAATAAATCTACTAACAATGTAATCTATACCTAAAACACCGAAAATATAAATCCAGCTTCCGTAAACAAATAATTTGTGTAAGTTGGACGGTAGATGCTTTCTATATTTAACTAAAAGAGAAAGATAGCGGAGTTGCGATACATAAGATATAAAGAAATATGTGGCACCACTGAAAATTGAGAAAGTTATTCCCCAGGCAATAAGAGATATTGTTCCGTTAGAGTTGCTGAGACCACTCATTACTGGTCCAACAATAGCTAAGACTGCTAGGATGCATGATAAAACTAAATACTTATCATTAGTATGGTGAAATGATTGAATAGTAGACTTTAATCTCTTTTTCTCTTCCATAAGATTAAAATTTTGGTTATTTAGATTCTTAAATTCACGCATAATAAGAAAACTATAAACTAGAAGACCAAATGAAATTGCAAGAACTACAATGGTTGCAGCAAATCCAATAAGT
>CAJUTO010000015.1 GCA_910589675.1 uncultured Lactobacillus sp.
CGTTTTCATCACGGGATTAAAATCCCGTGTTTTCAACGGTAATTTATTCAATAAAGAAAAAGTCCCACCTTGAATTATTGTAAGATGAGGCTTTTTTAGCAGTACAGAATTCTTTAAGATCCATTTCCCTGATTTTGAATCAAATTTTAAGTTTTTTCTCTACATATTCTTTCAAAACAACTGCTTGATTGTGCTTCTGATTTTTCGCACCATAAAGAAATAGCACATCTTCTCTAGCAAGTTTTAATTTTACATTTTCTACAAATTCAGGTGTAAACTGATTATGATTAAGTTCTTCAATATATTTTTGCTTGAATTCTGGAAATTTCTCATCCTCATGATTGAACCACTTCCGCAATTCATGAGTAGGGCCGATTTCCTTATCCCATGCATTCAATTGGGCTTTAACTTTACTTACTCCGCGAGGCCACATTCGATCGACCAAAATGCGATATCCAGCTGGCTGCTGGTGATCATAGATTCTAACTAATTTAATTTCAGACATTTTTTACACCTCTTGAAAGGAAAAACATGGATTACAAAACTTATTTTACTACTCAACCTACCGATAAAATTGCTAAAGATTTGATTGGACGCCCTCTTTATTTTAATAATGGTGAAAAACTGGGTGGTTACATCGTTGAAGCCGAAGCCTACATGGGAAAGCAGGATCGGGCAGCCCATTCTTATAACGGTCGGCGCAGCCCAGCAAATGAAGGCCTTTATGGTGCTGGTGGCACTTTATATATTTATTCTCAGCGTCAATATTTTTTCTTTGATGTTGCGTGCCAAGAAAAAGATGAGCCTCAAGGAGTACTTGTGCGTGCTATTGAACCAGTTTGGGGAATTGACACCATGATTAAAAATCGTAATGGTAAAACAGGCCCTCTTTTAACTAATGGTCCTGGTAAAATGATGCAGGCTCTAGGAATCACTAGTCGAAAATGGGATCTTCATTTTCTCACAGACTCTCCTTTTGAGATTGATCTTGATGACAAAAGCAAAAAAACTCCCCAGGAAATTGTTGCTTCAAGTCGAGTTGGGATTAACCAAAGCGATCCGCTTTGGGCGAATAAGCCACTCCGCTATTACGTTAAAGGTAATCCCTATGTCTCTAAAATGAAAAAACGTGATTTTGCTCAAAACAATGGTTGGGCTTGACAAATAGCTCTTTTCCCTTTAAGCTGTGTAACAGTTAAATATTTTCCAATGCAATAGAGGTTGCGACAAGCACAAGAATATTGTGAATACGCGAATATAACGATCAATATTTGAAGGATTGCCGCCGAAACGAGTTTATCTTTCGCGAGTTAAGTTTGTTGGGTTGCAGGAGAAGATCCTGCAGACTGTCTCGGTTCGTCCCCGAGGAGCGCTATAAGATTTGGTTTAATTACTGATGATTACGACCTCGCTGCATATGCGAGGTTTTTATTTACGCTTTTTATTGTGTTGGCTTTACTTGAATAATTATTTGGAGGTTTTTTCTGTGAAGTCAAAATATAGATGGCTAGCTGCACTAATGGCAGTTGTGCTTAGTTTAATTATTGGAATTTCTACCAATTCTAAGGTTCAAGCAAAAAGTACATCTGAACCTTTAAAGATTGGTATGGAAGCCAATTATCCACCATACAACTGGACTCAAACAACCAGTGCAAATGGTGCGGTTCCAATCGAAGGTTCTCACTCTTATGCAAATGGTTACGATGTTGAAATTGCTAAGAAAATCGGTAAAAGATTACACCGTAAAGTTGTTGTAGAAAAGACTGAATGGGACGGTTTGCTTCCAGCATTGACTTCTGGCAAGATCGATTTGATTATCGCCGGAATGAGTCCTACGGCCGCTAGAAGAAAAGCAATCAATTTTTCTGAACCATACAGAAAGAGTACTTTTGTTGTTATCATGAACAAAGACAACAAGTACGCTACTGCCAAGAAATTAAGCGACTTTAAGGGTGCTAAGCTAACTGCTCAACAAGGTACTTTACACTATGACTTAATCAAACAATTAAAGGGTTCTAAGAGAGAACCAGCAATGCGTGACTTCTCAGCTATGAGACAAAGCTTAGCTTCTGGCACTATCGATGGTTACGTTGCGGAAGACATTGAATTTGAAAGTTACCACAACGTTAACCCTAACATTGTTGCCGTTAACTTAAACAAGATGGCTGGTTTTCATGTAGATCATGATGATTCTGTAACTAGTATCGGTGTTAAAAAAGGCAACACTAAACTTTTAAATGAAGTTAATGCGACTTTAAGAAGCATCCCTACTAAAGAACGCGATCAATTGATGTCTAAGGCCATTAGAGAGCAACCAAAGGCTGGTAATAGTGCTAAGAAAGAAAACTGGCTTGTTTCAACTTGGAAGCAATACGGTCATATGATTCTTAGCGGTATCGGCATGACTTTACTTTTAGCTTTAGTTGGTACTATCGTTGGTTTCTTCATTGGTTTACTTGTTGGTATCGTTCGTACTATTCCAACCCCTACCACACGCGGCAAGCGTTGGGCTTTAAACTTTGTTAAGTGGTTATTATCTGTTTACGTAGAAATTTTCCGTGGTACTCCTATGATGGTTCAAGCGGCCGTTATCTACTATGGTATTGCTCAATTCTGGCACTTAAACTTAAACCGTACTGTTGCCGCTTTAATTATTGTGTCAATTAATACTGGTGCTTACCTTGCCGAAGTTATCCGTGGGGGTATTATTTCTACACCTGAAGGACAATTCGAAGCTGCTAGTGCACTTGGTATGACTCACAACCAAAGAATGTGGCACATCATTTTACCTCAAGCTATCAAGAACTGTTTACCATCAATTACTAACGAATTTATCGTAAACATTAAGGATACTTCAGTATTGAGTATTATTTCAGTATCTGAACTGTTCTTCGTTGGTACTACAATTGCGAGTCAAACTTTCCAATTCTTCCCAACATACTTAACTATTTCTGTAATTTACTTAATCTTGACCTTCACCATTACCCGTATTTTCAACTTGATTGAAAAGAAGCTTGAAGGCAACAAGAACTACAACTTAATGGCCAACCAAGTTCAAGTTGGTACACCTAAGGATACGGAGGCAAATAACTAATGACTGAAAGCAAGCAAACCATCTTAAGTTTAAAGCACATGCAAAAGTCCTACGGTGATCACCAAGTTTTGCGCGACATTTCAGTTGATATTAATAAAGGTGAAATCGTAACGATTATTGGTCCTTCTGGTGGTGGTAAATCAACCACCTTACGTTGCATTAATTTGCTTGAAGAACCAACCGGCGGCGAAATTGATTTTCACGGTGAAAACATTCTTCATCCTGGATACAATCGTAATGAATTTCGTTCTAAGGTCGGCATGGTTTTCCAGCAATTTGACTTATTTGAAAACAAGAACGTTTTACAAAATTGTATGATTGGACAACAATTAGTACTTAAGCGTTCAAAAGAAGAAGCTAAGAAGATTGCTCTTGAAAACCTCAAAAAGGTTGGTATGGAACCATTTGTTAATGCAAAACCAAGCCAATTATCTGGTGGTCAACAACAGCGTGTGGCTATTGCCCGGGCAATTTCAATGGATCCTGAGGTACTTCTCTTCGACGAACCAACAAGTGCCCTTGACCCTGAAATGGTTGGTGAAGTACTTGATGTTATGCAAAAGTTGGCTACTACTGGATTAACGATGGTCATCGTTACGCACGAAATGGGCTTTGCAAAGAGTATTTCTGATAACGTTTTGTTTATTAGCGACGGCGTGATTACTGAACAAGGCCATCCAAAGGATCTCTTTGATAATCCTCAAAATGCTAAGACGCAAAAATTCTTAAGAAACTTTAGAAAGATGGATTTCTAAAATAATAAAACACTTAGAAGCTGTAGCTTTTAGGTGTTTTTTGGTACAATTAAGCCAATCAAAGTGGGAGGAATCAGGATGACAAATCAAAATTACTACTTCGTCAAACCATATGACGAAGATTTAGCTAGACCACCTCACGAGAGTCTTGGTCAAATTCTAAATGAAACATACTTGCAGCCTTTTAACTGGAAGGGGCGCACAACTAGAAAATCTTATTGGATCAGCTTTTTAATCAACGCAATTTTAGCTTGTTTAGTAACTGGAATTACCAGCTACGCCTTAAACACTCATATTAACTTAGGGCTAAAATGGATCGATTTAGTTGTAAGTGCAGTCGTTTTAATTTGGATCTTTTTGGCTGGATTGGGACAACGAATTCGTCGTTTGCATGATGTCAACTACAGCGGGTATTGGTATTGGGCAGCAATCGTGCCTTATGGCGCTTTATTTGTAAACTTTTACTTGATGATTCAACCATCAGTTCAAAGGCCTGTAAAATGGGGAAATTATCTTTTCTATAATTCAAATTCCCCAAGCAATAATTATTATGACCAAGCTTACAATCCGGAAATGGATCGCTCAAAGGTACCAGTTCCTACAATTGGTCAAATTCTAAAAGAGCACTTTTTCGATTGTTTCAAATGGAATGCCCGCTCCACTAGAACTTCTTATTGGGTAGGAAGCGCCGTTAATATAGTTATCTCAATAATTGGCTTCATAGTTTACTACTTTGTTGCGTTCATGTTTTTCTTAGGAGCGCCATTTACTGAAATATTTAACAATAATCCGTTTCTTTTAACCTTTAGTATTATCTCTCTAATCGTCTTAGCCGCTTTTTGGATTTGGGCTACAATTGCGCAAATTGGTCATACAGTCCGTCGTTTGCATGATGCCAACTTTATCGGTTGGTGGTGGTGGATCGGCGTAATTCCATACATTGGTTCAATTTTGTTACCCCTCCTTCTGTTCCATCCAACAGTCGAAAAAGAAGTAAAATGGAATACTTACTTATTTGAAGAAACCGATAAAATCAAATAACTAAAAACCTCGAGCGTTTGCTCGAGGTTTTTTAAATGACATCTTTTCTTTGATTTAGCTGATATAGTTTCCAACCCGTATTAAAGTGATTCTCACGCGTTTTTCTTAAAGAGTCATAATCGCTCTCAAGACTGTCAATTGCATCTTGTAGCTTCTTATTTTGCTTTCTCATCGTATTTAACTCAGGATCATTGATAACTCCTTTAAGATGAGCCTTAGCAGCTAATTGACGACGACGATTTTCAAATTCTTCCTTCAAACTGCCAATGCTATTTTCATAGCGAACAAGCTTTTTATTCACATCTACAATCTGATCATTAAGCTGTTTAAAAAGTTTATATGGCATGTCAGATTTAATTCGATTACATTCACTACATGACAAGGTTAAATTATCTAAATCATTATTATGCGACAAAGAAACCGGGTCCTTGTGATCGACACTGGTTCCCTTGCGACCGCAATACTGACAGCGATAATGATACTTAGCCCGAATGCGCTCCCGATCAATATAATCAACCTCATTCAGTTGAAAGTTTACTGTAAGACCTAATTTTTCTAAATTATAGGCAAAATCACGCCCCTGATCTGGAATATAATCAATTTTACCTAATTCGCTCTTGATCACAGCATCATTAAATTCTTTACGTGGCAACTGCTGGAGTACCAAGCGATTACCATCATAATCCTGAATAAAGGCTTCATAACGCTTGCGTAGTTGCTTCGTATTTACTAAATAATCTTCACTATCACCGTCATTATTGTTTCCAACATAGGTATACAAAAGAGCCTGGGCAAAAGTTTTCACAGTCGAATTAGCATAATCCTCAGCATTTTTCCCCATTTGTAAACAAATATCACAAATGCTCGTCAATTTAGGATTAATTAGACCTTCTTGTTTAAAATGAAGGGAATCAATCCGCAATCCACATGAACTACATTGAAATTTCACTTATTTATCCGCATCCCCCATCAACAAAATACTAAAGGCAATTCTCTGCATCTTATCTTTCCCCGCAAAGTCACCTTTAAACAAATCTGGCAAAATATGCTTGATAAAGTATTGCACGCACACCATATCATCATACTTTTTAATAGTTTCCAGACTTTCCTTAAACATTTGCATAAAGACCGGATTAGGATTACCTAGTTCGATTTCACCATAAGCTTCATAAAGTAGGTCCAATTTATCGCAGATTGATAAAATCTTTCCTTCCAAAGTATCATCTTTAGCTTCAGAAAGTCGCTTAGTATAGATAGCTTGGAATTCTTTGGGGATTTCCTCTTTGATAAACTTTTGCGTCATCTTTTCTTCCACTTCACCAATCATCTTTCGCAATTGTGGTGTGGCATACTTAACGGGAGTTTTAATATCACCGATAAAACGCTCGGTATAGTCATGGTTCAAGCTCTTTTCATATAAAGCTTTCCAATTAACCTTTTGCTTTCCTACAACTTCTTCGATATCTCCCATCATTTGAGCCAATTCAGCGGTTCTATATGAGTGATCAGCCACTGAATGATGTTGATATTTAAAGTAGCCCGGTGCACGATCGATTGACTCTAAACTGTTGAATCCTTGAATATAAGCATTTAATCCCATAATTATCCCCCTTAGTAAAATGTCTAAAATTTTTACTATGTTATCAAAATTCAAAAAGTTATGCAAGACTTCTCTATTTACATTCTACCAGCTATGGGGATTATGATTGCAAGCAAAATAGCCAGAGCAAAATCTCAACTCCATCAACTTATTTCCTAGGTAATTATAAGCTATATTCTATTCGTGGTCCTTATCCAGCCGATTCATAGTTAATGGGTACTTTTCATCTAATTTTGGATCAACAATTGTCATTACTATTAACTTTTGAAGTGGATTCATTATCATCCAGCCGAATATCCAAAAAGTTGCAAACATACCATCGATATTTATACCAGCCCATATATCATTGGTAACCAGCATTACGCTTGAGAACATAAGTAGAACATAAGTAGCTTTATAAAACTTAATAATAGTTTGATATTCTTCTCGACGCTTTTCTAACTGATACTGAAGTTGATTATTAGAATGACTAATTTTTTCTTCTTCCTTTTTAGTCTTTTGATCAGTAAATAAATCCTTAACTTCAACACTTAATGCCCCTGCAACTAAGTTTAGAGTTTCAATACTCACATCTTGTCCTGATTCAAGTCTTTGAATTGTTCTAACTGAAACTTTTGCCTTTTCAGCCAATTGTTCTTGAGAAAGGCCTTTTTCTAGTCGTAGCTTTCTAACTTGCGTTTCAACCATTTTTTGATCCTCTTTTTTCTTAATTTATGGTCATTATTTTACCTGGAATAACATCTCCTTGACCATGACAAATACCCGTCAACAAACTGACAGTTATCTGACAAATATTTTTGTTAAGAAATAAGATTTAAGTTAGCAAGCAAAAAAGCCAGAGCAAAACGCCCTAGCTTTCAGTTTCTATAATTCAAAGACTACTTGTTTTCGTCTTTTGCGGCCTTGTTAAGAAATTCTACGACAGCTGCTACGTGAGCAACACGCTTCTTAGCATTTCTCTTGTTCTTAGGTCTTTGGTTTGGTTCACAACCAGTGTTGTAATTTTCACCTTTACGCATAGTACTATACTTCCTTTCAGATTTTCGAAAATCTAGTTTAGTTTACCATTTACCCTTTGCAAAATCAAGTCCAGTTCTAAACCCTCATATTTTCAAGCATCCCCGGTAGAATAATAGTATAGTTCAAAATCTTGTTAGCGTAGCTAGAATTATTCTTGAAATCCTTTATTGCCTTTTTAACTTCGGGCACATCATCGGTAATTATGCCATCAACGTGGTCATACATCAGCCTTTTTATCAAACCCGACTGATTAACCGTCCAAGCATACACCGGATGATGATGCAGATGAGCTTGCCAAATAAAATCTGAATCCAAAGTTGAGTATTCCATTGAATAGCCTTTTGCGACACTTTCAGGATAAGTGAAATTATAAGGTTGAATATATAAAACTGGCAATTTTGGGTTGATTCGGTGTAAATTTTCAACCACTCCATAATCTAATGATTGAACTTGATAATGCCTTTCAATAATTAATTTTCCATATTTTCGATTAAAGTATTCAAGCATCTTTTTTGAATCTTGAGGAGTAGTCTTAATTTCAATCAATAGTTTTTGATGTAGCTTTTTGGCAGCTTTCAAATATTGATCAAAGCTTGCAACTTTTCCTTCGGACCCATTTTCTTTAGCAGTTAAATGAGTCAGCTCTTTCAAAGTTAACTCGTTTGGTTTTTTATCTACGCCTGTAAGCTTCTTCAAATTTTCATCATGCATAACTACAAATTGCTTATCTTTAGTTTCATGCAAATCGATTTCGACATAATCTGGTTTAAGATGAGCTGTTTTCTTTAAAGCAGGAATAGTATTTTGGACTCCATTTTCTTCACTTACTCCTCGATGAGAAATAATCAACGGCGCTGAAAAATTTGTCCCTAAATATAAAATATTGGTTATTGCAGCCCCCATCACTAAAACAGCAATAATTATACTACTTGTGCTAATGACAACCTTATTAGTTTGAGCTGGACGAGACTTTTCTTGAATTCCAATTGGCTTGAACAAAAAGCAAATTGCAATAACCGATGACCATATCAACACTACTTCACTGATAATCTGAATTATCGTTAAGTTAACAACCGCTATTATAAAAGATAATTTCCTAGGAAATATGTCACACGCAAGCTGCAATAAATAAAAACTACAATAAAAGCCCAGCAGTATAATCGCAGCCAGGAAGGTTAATTCTCCTAAACGAATTATTAACGGACGCCACAATTTACGAGTTAAATTCCAACTTTGCTTCATTGCTGGCCATGTTTTCTGTTGCTTAAATATCATCAAAGGCAAAGTTAGAATTAATCTCAATCCCAAGACTCCGATTACTAAGTAAAACAAAATTAAAATTAAAGCTAAAATCCAATTTCTAGTCATATAATCTAAGATAAAATCAGGAATTTGAATTTTAGATAAGAGTGGCGTTCTAAATATAATACCGGCAAAAGGAATAATAAATATAAAGTAGGCAATTAAAAGAAGTAGAGAACTAACTCGTAGAGTTTTTAAGCTGATAAAAGTTTCTTTAAAGACACTAGGTAATGTAAATGTAGCCTTTTTTATATTTTTTACACCAATCAATAAAAAGGCGAATTCACTATACACTATCAGCATCAATAAGATAAGCTCAATAATTAAAATTATAAAAATTGAAGTATGCGTGGTAATGATTATGATCACGTTTTGATAAGAAACAAAGGGAATTGCCCCGGCTTGCAGTACAAAAGTTGTCACATATCGAAATAGCGGAATCACAATAAATTGACTAATTAAATCCAAACTTAAAACCAGTAGTATATACTGCAATAAATGCTTCTTAAATTCGCTAGTATACACTCTAATATCTTCAAATGCGCTTTTCACTTCAATCTTCCTCGCCTTCAAAATTCACCTTCCTTATTTTACAAAAAAAGCGCACTTCAAAGAAGTACGCCTAGATTCGATTTTAGCAAGTTTTGCCTTCTTGCATATCCTTTTCTGTGATTTCAGATGGCTTGAAGTTAACTACCCCAACTGCCCCATCAATAATTCCACTGTCATCAGACAAGCTTAAGGTAGCATTTCTAGCATTTACTACTAAATTATCTTCTAAAAATCCTGTTTCTGCTTTAGCAGTGTAAAGGTCAAGACCTGCATTATTTTCAATTTTAATATCATAATCTGGATCTTTTTCGTCTAATACTACAAACTCAAAGTTTGCTCCAATCGTACAAGTCCCACCTTGCTTGGAGTATTTAGTAGAACCATCATTCAAAGCCAAGAGAACAACTTGACCATCTTTAACATGCTTTTTAATGATTTCTGCAGCATCATCTTTAATGTTCATTTTTAAATCCATAATTTTACCCCTTCTTAATTAAACATCTTAAGAAAAATATACCAACTAACCCCCATTTGCACAATTTATCTGCTCAAAATACCAAACTATTTACTTTTTCTAAAATTTATTATTGCAAGCACCGCTAAAAAGGCTCAAAATGGTAAATAGAGTTTTTGGACGATTGTAATACGTGAGGGGGACCTTTTATGACCGTCTTAAAGAATATTGCTAAAGACAGAATTTTACAAATTACCGTACTGATAACAGTCGTCAGTCTTTTTTTTGCGCGACCAAGATTTGAAGATATTAACTTTCATACTTTATATTCAGTTGCTGCAATGCTGACAATTATTCAAATCTATGCTTATTTGCATGTGCTTGATGTACTTGCCTATAAACTCACTAGTATCGCTGATAATACTCGAAAGCTAAACATGTTGTTTACTCTTTTGGCAGTAATTTCAGGGATGTTCCTAGGCAATGACATTACAGCCCTAACCTTAATTCCATTATATTTAAATATTGCTAAAAAATATGAATTACCACAAATTTTACCAGTTACTTTAATTGGAATGGGAGCCAACATTGGGGCTGCCTTTACTCCGTGGGGAAATCCTCACAACATTTTCCTGGTAAGTAGATACGATGTTAACGCTGTGCAATTTTTTGCATGGTCTGTTTCTTATTTAGTTGCGTCACTAATCATTCTGGGTATCGTCTTTGTCTTTATCCCCAAAGAAAAGATCCCTGTCCAAAAAACTGAAAGTATTAAAATTAGCTGGCGTCCAACTTTAATCACTACTGCTGTATTCATCTTTTTCTTTTTTGGTGTGTTCAGAATCGTTAACATTGTATGGCCAATGCTTATTTCTATTCTTTTGGCCCTCCTTATTAATCCACGCATCATGCTTAAAATTGACTACGCATTGCTATTAACTTTTACTGGATTCTTTATCTTTATTAGTGATATCCAACAAATTCCAGCACTTGTAGGAGCAATTCATATGATGGTTCACTCAGAAACTTCAACTTACTTTGCTTCTATTCTTTCCAGTCAAATTATGAGTAACGTTCCTTCAACTATTTTAGTTGGTAAGTTTACTACATACGTTGAAGCTTTATTCTTAGGATCAAACATCGGTGGTTTTGGTTCTCCAATCGGTTCAATGGCTAACATGCTAGTTTTAAAGACTTTCAACCAACACGCTAGTGTAAGCAAAGGGAAATTCTTCAAAGAATGGATTGTGATGCAATTCGTTGGATTAATTATCTTAACCGCAGTTGGTTGGTTGCTTCTTAAAATCTAATTTTCACTAAAGATGCTGATTTTAGCATCTTTTTTGATTGCGGAAAATTTCTAAAATTAGTAAAATCTAAATAATACTTTTACCGTAACGGAGGGAACGCAATGTCACCATTATTATGGATAATTTTAATTATTGTAGTCTTAGTGATTGCAATTTATATTACAGCTTACAACGGTTTGCAAAGAGCTAAAATCTACACTGAAGAAAGTTGGAGCCAAATCGACGTTCAATTAAAACGCCGTAACGATTTAATTCCTAACTTAGTAGAAACCGTTAAAGGCTATGCCAAACATGAAAGTGAAACTTTTGAAAAGGTTGTTCAATTAAGAAACCAGTTAACTCAAATTCCTGCTGATAATCATGAGGAAACTTTGAAGGTTTCTAACGAAATTACCGATTCACTTAAAACTATTTTTGCCTTATCAGAAAACTACCCTGATTTAAAGGCCAACGAAAACTTCTTGAAACTTCAAGAAGAATTAACCAACACCGAAAATAAGATTGCATATTCACGTCAGCTTTACAATTCAAGTGCTGCTCAATACGACCAACGTCTTTTAACTTTTCCATCTAATATTGTGGCTAAAATTCACGGTTTCAAGAAAGTTGATTACCTTGAAACACCTCAAGAAGAAAAAGAAGTGCCAAAGGTTAAGTTTTAAAGATGTTATACCAACAAATTGCACGTAATAAGCGTAAAACTGCGATTATTATGGTTCTTTTTGTGATAATTTTAACCTTAGTTGGGGCCGGATTAGGTTATATGTTTAGTAATTCTCCCTATGGGGGAATTATTATTGCTTTTCTAGGAAGCCTCATCTATTTATTCATTGTCATGCAAAATCCTGCCAATATGGTGATGAGTTTAAATCATGCCCAAGAAATCCATGAACAAGACAATCCAGAGTTATGGCATATTGTCGAAGATATGGCGATGGTAGGACGTGTTCCAATGCCTAGAGTGTTTATTATTGATGATCCTAGTCCTAACGCCTTTGCGACTGGAAGAGACCCAGATCATAGCGCTGTGGCCGTTACAAGCGGTCTATTGAATATGATGAATCGTGAAGAGCTAGAGGGCGTTTTAGGGCATGAAATTTCACATATAAGAAACTATGATATTCGCATTTCAACAATTGCTGTAGTACTGGTCGGAGTCATTTCTTTTATTTCAGGAATGGCTAGTCGGTGGATTTGGTGGGGTGGCGGTCGAAGCCGCAATGATGACGAAGAAGACAACAACGCTTTTGCAATGATTATTAGAGTAGTCGCAATCTTATTCGTCTTGATTTTAGGACCATTGTCAGCGTCGCTAGCTCAAATGGCCCTCTCACGCAATCGAGAATACTTAGCCGATGCTAGTTCCGTAGAGTTAACCAGAAATCCACAGGGGTTAATTTCTGCTTTAGAAAAAATCGAAGGCAGTCAGCCAATGAAACAAGCCGATCGTTCAAGTAGTGGGATGTATATTGAAAATCCATTCAAACATAACGGAAGTTTATTTGATACGCATCCCCCAACAGCTGATAGAATTGCACGTCTTGAAAAAATGTAGGAAAAAGCACCTAAGAATCTTTATTAACAATTGACTCTTAGGTGCTTTTTATTATTCTTCTAAAAAATAATGTTGTTTGAACGATAACCAAATTAAAATATTCCGCAAAGGATTTTACTTCACTTAATTCTACTAATAAATATTGAACCTCTATTTAACACTAGCACATTATCATTTCCATATTCATTTTCTCGCTACTTTTACTACTTCCAATATAATTAATACCATTATCAAGGCGACCAACCCGTTTACAAAAAACAATAGTTTGTAATCTATCATTTCAATCAAAGCGCTATAAGTTAGTATTCCCAGAGGAGTAAGAAATTGGACTATAGTATATAAATATGTATTGACCTGACCCAAATTTTCTCTAGGTACTACCGATTGAATATATGTAAAGAATGGGGGGGTCTGCTAATCCATTTAGCAATCCTAAAACTAATTCAAATATTGCAAAAATAATTATTGTATTTATTGAAGAGAATTTTAAACATATTCCTAAAATAGCTAACGCTCCAAAATTTAAGAAATATATTTTTTTCACTACTTTTAATTGACTCTTAAAAGTAATTAGAGTTATAAAGACTCCTCCTAGAAATACTCCCCAAGAAAAAAGTCCCTGTAAATTTCCACTCACTTCAGTTGATTTATCCAATTTATTCACTATTACGTAGGGAACTCCAATTTGCATTAAGGCATTCATAAAATTTGAAATTATAGCAAAAAAACCAAATATTACTATTTCTCTATAATTTTTGAAAAAATCTATTTTTTGAGTAGACTTAGTAATTCTCTTTACATTCGAGGAATCATTACCAAACGGTGTAATATAGACCATTAATAAAGTTAAAAGCTCCGTAATAATTTCTATACAAATTATGTAATTAAAATCTATTTTTGCTACTAAAACACCAGCAATTGGAGCCGATATAATGCTTGCAACCGAATTACTCATTGTTTGTATGGAATTCAAACGTTGATGGTAATTTTCATCAACCATTTCTGGAGTAGAAGATAAATATGTCAAGGTAAAAAATCGGGCACAAATTTCAGAAAAACTTATAAAAATTACTGCTACAACATATAAATATCTTGTATTTAATTCATTAAATACTATTAAAAATAAGACAATTACTATTATTAATGCAATTTCCGAAAATATAGCTACTTTTTTATGGTCACTTCTATCAATTACTCGCCCTGTAATTGGAGATAGCAAGATACCAATTATAGGGCCTACAAATAAACTCGTTCCGTAACTAAAAGCGGAACCCGTAACTTTTAATAAGTAAAGAGACAAAGCATAAACAAAAATTGACGCTCCCAACGCATTTATAAATGATGTTGTCCCAACTTTAAATAATTGTCTTCTATTAATTTTTGCTGAGTACATAGTACCTCCCTAATTTTATTAAAAAAGATAAGTCAATTTTGACTTATCTTTTTAATTAACTATCCTTTCTATCAATTAAATGATGGATTCTTGTTTCGTACTCTGCTTTAAAGTTCTCCCATACTTTTTCAGCTTGGTTTACATCATCTAATTTTTCTTTTTCATAATAATCTAGTATCTAACAATTTTATTAATTAGTTAATTTTATATTATTTGATTATCACATTTCTTTAATATTTTGTCAATAGTTATAATACTAGACTATTACAAATAAGTCTTATTTTGTATAATACAAAATTAATAAAATAAAGTGAGGCAATAACCACACTGATTGATTATTTTTTCTATTTTTTTACTATCTGCAATCTTATAGTTAAAAAAGCCTTGTAATAATCACCTATAAGTTTATATAAAGACATTTTTTCTCTAGAGGGTAATTGACACAAATAATTTACAACTTCCTTTACTTGTGGAGACATATCATCAAAAGTTGTATGTCTTTTTTATAAATAAACAAATAATTATTAAATATATTCAAATATATTTTTAACAAATAATCCATATTTACATTATTTTCCTTTATATTACTAAGCAATTGATTTATAAAGAAATCTAATCTTTCTTCCTCCCATAAAATCATTGTGCTCTCTAACAACTTCAATGAATCAGTAATAATTGAATTAACATATTTGCACTAATATAACTTTTATCACTCTCTACCCGTGCATAATAAGATCGACTCATAATATCCCCACACATTTCTTTTTGAGTCAATCCGAGCTCACTTCTTATTTTTTTTAAGGCTTCTCCAATCGTCATATTTTCCTCCTAACAAATAAAGTTCAGCCTATATGCTGAACTTACTATCATTTCAAATTAATCTTAGCTTGAGCAAAGAGCTCATCTCGCATTACTGCTGGCGTCATATGGTAATATTCATTGAACTTCTTATAGAAGAATGACTTACTTGAATATCCTACTCGTGAAATAATCTCCTTTAAGGAAATATCTGGCTGAGCTAACAAGTCCTTAGCTTCACGCATGCGTCTTTCATCAACATGATCCACAAAGCTCTTTCCAGTCTTTTGCTTAACCATATTAGAAAAGTAATTCGGATTAAAACCAAAATAGCGCGCAGTTTTAGCCAAAGTAATATCTACAAAGTGATTATCAATATACTCATCTAGTGCCGCTTTTTCAAATTTAGTCTTATCCAGACTAACTGGCGTAACAAGCTTTTGATTTCTAATTGAGACAATTAACATTATTGTCAACTCTGCGCCAATCAATGCCCGAATAAAAAGTTCATTTCCAAGATAGCCATCAATGATATGATGCATTACTTGGGTAGGGCGTGTCATCGCATTATTTTTTAGCCAAAGTACATGCTCATTTTCTAAGCTATCACTAATTCCCTCAATAACTTTCTGCTCAGCTTCACTCTTACAAGCAAGATCTCTAAAGAACTTTTTATACCTAAAGCCTGGTTGAAATTTCAATTTAACTAGTACTGCATCACGCGTTTGACGCATCACTTCATACTGATAATTTTCAGTAAGAAGAAGCACATTTCCAACTTTAAGCTCAATTATCTTTTGACCGCTTTTAATTGTAATTTGGCCACTAATCACAAACAAGATAGTTGAAACATCCATCTTATATTGATGGACACCATAGTTATGATTTTCAAGGTAGAGTGTAAACAGATCAAAATTTTCATTACCAGCTTTTAATTTGATCTCACTTTGATTCCCTTTATTGGCTTTTAAAACGCTGGTGAGATATTGATCCAAATCAACTGTTGCCATATGCCCACCTTCCTATTAACATAATGAAAACACTATAATCCTATTATAAAGCAAAAGCGAATATAATTATACGTAAGAGCTTACATTATTGTAAAATAGACATTTAAAAGCTTTTCTTGTAGAATGAAAAGCAATTGGGGTGCTAATTGGCTGAGAAATACCCATCGAACCTGAATCTAGGTAATTCTAGCGCAGGGAAAATGTAATGTTTTGTGCACCTTCTAGGTGCTTTTTTTATTTTGGAAATATATTCATGATCACAATCAAAAATCTAACTTTTGCTTATTATACTAAACCAATCATTAAAGATTTAAATTTAACTCTTCCCTCTGGTTTCTCACTTTTCGTGGGACCTACTGGATGTGGGAAATCCACACTATTAAAGCTAATTGCAGGTCTTTATCCTAAATATGCTGGGAAAATTTTAAGTGGAAAAATAGATCTTCATCATCAAAAAACTGCCATGATGTTCCAAAATGCTGGCGAACAATTTACGATGCCTACTCCGCGAGAAGAAATCGTCTTTGCTTTAGAAAATCTTCAATTATCAAATACTGAATATAAAAAGCGTTTAGCAATGGCCGTCGATTTTACTCAAATTAACAGTCTACTTGATCAAAAAATTTCTACGATGTCTGGCGGAGAAAAGCAACGCGTCGCTCTAGCAGTTTTAATAGCAATGGATGTAGACATTTTAATCCTCGATGAACCTTTTGCTAGTTGCGATCCCGAAAGTCGCCACTTTTTAATCAATAAACTTAAAAAACTTCCCTCTCAAGGCAAAACTATCCTCATCAGTGATCATGTATTAAGTGATTACCGAGGAATTTGTGACTATATTTATAAATTTGAACACAACATAGTTAAGGAATTATCTCAAACTGAAGCTGAGAAGCTCTTCACTCCGAAAAATAATTCTTCGCATACATTTTCTTTACCTAAACCCAATGAAGACGCTGTTTTTGAATTTGATAATGTTCAAATTAGCCAAAATCGCCTTCTTTTAGATCAAGCTACCCTGCAAATTTTTCCTAATAAGATCACTCTCTTGACGGGCGCAAACGGTGTGGGAAAAAGTTCTCTCTTTAAAGCATTATCCAAAATGATCCCCTATACTGGAAGCATTCGCTATCATCAGCGCGAAGTGCAGAAGCTCAATTCACGTAAATATTTACGCCAAGTAGGACAAATTTTTCAAAATGCAGATGATCAATTTTTAAAAGTGACTGTTCAAGATGAACTTAATTTAACTAAGAAAAATCTTCCTAAAAAATACTTTTCTCCTCAAAAAATTGACGATTGGCTAAAATATTTTGAATTAGATTCCCACTTAGATCAAGTTGTTTATACCCTTTCTGGTGGCCAAAAAAAGAAACTCCAAATTCTATTAATGCTTATGAGTGGCCAAGAAGTTCTTTTGATAGATGAACCTTTGAGCGGGCTGGATTCTAACTCAATAAAAAAGGTCATCCATTTAATGAAAGAATGCCAAAAAGAACTTGGTCAAACAATCCTAATTATTAGCCATCAAGTTGATGAAATTGCTAGTTGGTGCGATTATCATCTTGAATTTAAAGATAAGCAATTAACTTACCTAGAAAGATAGAAAAAATGAATCCTAGTTTAGAATTTTTACTCGCCTTTATTATTTCCCTGGAAATATCAATCAAACCTAGTTTAATTACCAATTTTTTGATAATTGCTTTTGCATTAGTTTATTTATTAATTCGAAAAACTAGTTTCAAAAAAATGATTGGACTACTTATGATTCCTTTTATTGCTGCTTTTACGATATTCGCGACCCTATATTGGTTTTCTACTAAACCTGATCCTTATTATGCATGGAATCTTTCAAGTCGTGTCTACGTCTATATTCTCACTATTGCTTGCGTTACAGCCGATACAACAGCCGTTAAATTTTCCCGTTCTTTAGAACAAAACCTGCACCTTCCAAGCAAATTTGCATACGGCGTTTTAGCAGCGCTAGGTATCATCCCGCAAATGAAAAGTGCTATCACGCAAATTCGCACCGCAGCGATGATGCGCGGAGTTTATTTATCATTCTGGTCACCGCAATTATACTTTAAAGCTATCTTAGTTGCGCTTAATTCGGCCGAAAATTTAGCACAAGGTATGGAGTCACACGGCTTCGTAGAGGATCAAACTCGGTCCACGATCGTAGCAATTCCTATCAAGAAACATGATTGGGCGATCTTTTTTATTCTTCTAATCTTAGTAAACATTTCACTATTTTGTTTCAAGTGAGGCTTTTCATGGAAATTTTTGAAAACACTATTCCATTTTTAAATTATCAAACTTATTATCGTACGGTTGGAAAACGCGGCTCTAAGCCACCTTTAGTTTTGCTTCATGGTGGTCCTGGTTCCAGCCATAATTATTTTGAAGTTTTAGACGAACTCGCAGAAAAAGATAACCGGCAAATCATCATGTACGATCAGCTTGGCTGTGGTAATTCTAGCATCCCCGATGATCATCCTGAAATCTACACTCAAGACACTTGGGTAAAAGAATTAGAAAACTTACGCCAGCGACTTCATTTAAACAAGATTCACCTTTTAGGACAATCTTGGGGCGGAATGTTAGCAATTATTTACATGTGCGATTACCATCCCCAAGGTATTCAAAGCTTGATTCTTTCTTCTACACTTTCGTCAGCTGCCCTTTGGTCAAAAGAACTCCACCGTTTAATCAAATATTTACCTATTGAGGAACAAGCTGCCATTCATCGGGCAGAACTTACGCATAATTTTAGCGATAGCGCTTATCTTAAAGTAAACGAACACTTCATGGACCAACACGTATTGAAAATTACAAATGAGTCTCCCGAACCTGTTCGAAGAAAAAAGATCGGCGGTACAGTCGCTTATAATATCGCATGGGGTCCAAACGAATACACACCTGAAGGAAATCTCCACGACTACGAATATACAAATAAGCTGGCTAAGATCACGACTCCGGCCTTAATCACCAGCGGCACGGATGATCTATGCACACCTTTAGTTGCTAAAACAATGTACGACAATCTTCCTAATAGCCAATGGGAATTATTTGAAAATTGCGGCCACATGCCTTTTGTGCAAAAAACTAACGAATATATTGATTTACTTATTAATTGGCTTAATTTACATGATTAACAAAAACCTCAAACTCTTTCAAGTTTGAGGTCTTTTCATTTACGATTTTCTACTAAGAGCCATAATCCGACTAATACCGAAATTTCCGGAATAATCAGACTACTTATTTCAATCGGACGATCCCATAAAGTAACGAAAACAATAATTCCAGCTAGCTCCAAGATAATTCCTAATTCTCTCAAAGCAGATTTGCCGTATTGCCGCGGCACTTTTACTACAAGAGCAATAATCAAAGTGATAATCCCCACGCCAGCCATTAAACTAGCCAAAAATAATAAAGTCGATGCTTCATTAAAATGATCTCTGACAGGAATCGAACTTAAAGCTAAAATTATTCCACAGGCAATAAAATCAACACTCATCGTCCATAAGCTAAAGCCGAAACCTAGTCCCTTTGCACACAAGTATGACACAATCAATCCGATTATGACATTTACAATTACAATCACTGCCATAGTGTAGCCTCTTCTTTATAAATAATCCTTCGCTCTTATTTCAATTATAACAAAAAACTACATCTTCTAATTGAAGATGTAGTTCTTTACTTATGATATGGACTACCTGAATTAATCATAAATGCCCGATAAATCTGCTCAATTAATACTACGCGCATCAATTGATGAGGCATTGTTAATTTACCAAAACTAATTAAATCATTTGCACGTTTATTTACTGCTGAACTAGTCCCAAGACTTCCACCAATTACAAAAGTAATATCCGAATGACCATAAGTACCTAAATCTTGAATCTCTTTAGCAAATTCTTCACTGCTTCTCTGTTTTCCTTTGATAGCAGTCACATAAACATACTCTTTATCCTTAATCTTGGAAAGAATTCGTTCTCCTTCTATTTCTTTAACCTGCTCATCTTGGGCCGCACTCAACTTTTCGGGTGCTTTTTCATCAGGTACTTGAATAATCTTAACTTTTGCAAATCGGCTGAGTCTTTTCTCATATTCCGCAATTGCATCTTTAAAATATTTTTCTTTAAGCTTTCCAACACATACTATTTTAATATTCATATTTTTAATTATAACTATCTTTCTAAATTACTGCAATTTTGTTATAAATTTATCCACAAGCATTTTGAAGAAAAATCTAAATGTAGTATAAAAATATTTTATCACTACAATATATTGATATAGACTGTAGAGAAAATATTTTTTCACTAACTTTTTACACATTATTATCTGGAAAAGTATCATTCACAAACAATATTTTTAATAAGCTACAGTTGCTTGATATATCTTAGTTTATAAAGTTTAATTTCATTTGTTAATCAACTATAATAAAAAATATTTATAAAGAATAAAATAATATTTTATGGGATTTTATCCACAATCCACAGGTTTATCCACATTTTTTAGATAAATATTAGTTATATTTAAAATTTGACATATCAAAAACCGAACTTTTTAGTGTTACACGGATTTTAAATTAAGAAAAAAGCATTATAATCTTTCCAAAGTTGATTATAACGCTATTTCTTATTTGTTAATCTGTTAATTAATTACCTTGAAGCTTAACCTTAACAGTCTTTTCATTACCATTTCTGTTAACAGTTACATCAACAGTATCACCGACTTTGTGGCTGTATAAAATCTTGTGTAACGATGCCACATCACTTACTGGCTTATTGTCAACTTTCACAATGACATCTTTAGTACGCAAGCCTGCTTTAGCAGCTGAACCACCACTCTCAATTTGAGCAATATAGATACCATTCTTCAACTTAGAATCAATATTCATTCGGCTTCTATATGCTTCGGGCACTCCGTCAAGTGCAATTACACGAACGCCTAGTTGTGGACGAGTAATCTTCCCCTTCTTAACCAATTCATTTACGATAGTAACAACTTCGTTAGAAGGAATGGCAAATCCCATCCCTTCAACAGAAGTACCATCAGTTGATTGAGAAAGTTTCATAGAATTAATCCCAATAACTTGACCGGCTGAGTTAACTAAAGCACCACCTGAGTTACCTGGATTAATTGCCGCATCTGTTTGAATTACAGTTTGTTGGTTAGAAGAAGTAGTGATTGTTCTGCTTGGTGCTGAAATAATCCCCTGGGTTACCGTAGAAGCGTATTCACTGCCTAGAGGAGAACCAACTGCAATTACACTTTGACCCGCTTGTAAGGTCTTAGAATCGCCAAATTCGGCTGTTTGAGTAACATATTTAGCATCGATTGAAAGAACCGCCAAGTCAGTAGCGCTATCCTTACCAACAATCTTAGCATTCACAGTTTTACCATTTTCAAGCATTACTTGAACAGCATCACTACCAGAAACCACGTGATTGTTAGTAACAATATAGCCTTTACCATTTGACTTCATATAAACAACACCGGAACCTTCACTATAAGTTTCCAATTTGTTGCTCTTAGAACTCTTACTGCTGTCACTACCTCCAAAAATACTGTAGAAATCAGTCGAACCAGAAGATTGTTGACGCTTTAAGTTAATAACAGAAACCACAGCCCCTTTAACACGGTTATAAGCCGCTGTCATTGAACCACTAGTTTTTGCACTAGTCTTTGAAACTTTCGAGCTGTTTGAGCTAATACTGGTTTGAGCTGCGTTATTATTCATTGAAGAATTATTGAGTTGATCTAGAGCTGCATAAGAAATACCGCCCCCAATCAATCCGGCGACAACCCCAACAATTGCCGTCTTCATCATGAGTCCTTTACCATTCTTATTTTTATTAAGTCTTTGATTTTGTCTATTTGGATCTTGATTTTCCATAAAATACACCCCTTTATGTTTTCCATATTACCGTTAAAATTTGAACTTTATATGAATAAAGTTTGGAAAAAATTTAAACTTCAAATAAATCTGTTGGCTTATCAGGCTCTGTATCAATAATTTTAACATCAGAATCCAGATTCGCATCCCCATCCACTAATATTTTTTCAGCAGTCTCATGAGCTAGTACTTCCGTGTTATTATGCTGGCTGCGATGGGCTAAAAATATATGTTTTGTTTTAGAACTTACAACATCTAAAAGAGCATTTCCAGCTTCTTCATTTGATAAATGTCCCACATCAGACAAAATTCTTGATTTAAGCGACCAGGAATAAGGACCATCTCTTAATAATTGAGGATCATAATTAAACTCCATCATGTAGGCATCCGCATCTTTAATAGTATCTTCAACCTTTTCAGATACATATCCCGTATCGGTTAAAAATGCTACTCTTTTGCCGCCACTACTAAATACATAATATTGTGGTTGCGCCGCATCATGACTTGTTGCAAAGGCAGTAATATCTAAATCCTCAAAAGTTTTCGTTTGCCCCGGCTCAATTAAATTTATTTGCTCTTCTGGTAACTTTCCAATTTTATTAGTATCGATTAAATATTTCCAAGTTCCCTGATTAGCAAAAGCATTAATTTGCGGATAGCGTCGCATCAAAACACCTAAGCCACTACTATGATCGGCATGATCATGACTTAAAAACGCCATATCAATTTCTTTAATGTCGACTCCTACTTGAGCAAGCAAATCTTTTGTCTTTTTTCCTGATAAACCTGCATCCATTAAAATTTTGTGCTTTTTTGTCACAATTAAACTAGTATTACCTGTTGAACCGCTTGCTAAAACTGAAACTTGCACTCTCGTCTGCCTTTCTAATTCTTTTCCACATTATACGACGTGTTAGACTGCAACATTTGGGCTGTATAAGCATTTACACGCTTTAAGGTCACATTCTTAGTGGCTTTACTTTCTACCCATACAAGCCAAGTTGGTAATAAAATTGTGCTTCCACGAACTTCAGTTAATTTAGAATAACCCAACTTTACTTGAATGACGCGAGAGTTATTTGATATTTCACGATCAGTATACATTGCCCGAACCGCATGCCAAGGACTGATTGTAGATTGAAGTTCACGAACCGGATTAACGGGACCCATATAAGTGAGAGTATAATTTGAAATTTGACCATTTTGGACAGTGATGGTTAGTTGAGCGTCATTATCATAAATTTGGCCATATTCAGAAGATTGAACATAGGTATAACTATCATCTCCCGACATATCCGCCTCATATTTAAATTCTTTACCATAAGGAATATTCTTAGGATTATTCTTAAATTCTTCCAATCGTTTCAATTTTTCCTTATGAGATCCTTTTATTAGAACGGAGTTTTTAGGACTCGCTGTCAAAGAGTTATCTGCTTTTGAATAATGCGCATCCACTTGTGTGAGACTATTGATTTTATTAGATAAATAGTCTCTATTTTTTGCCGCTAAATAGTATCCAGAAGACTGAGTTTCAGATAACTTTGGCAATTCAATTCCATCGCTTCTCATTTCACTACGGATATTTGAACTACTACTTGTATTAGTATCAGCATTGCTTAAATGGACTGGTGATCGCAAAATTTCAACAGCCAAGTAAATATCGATCAAAGTAAACACAATCAAAAATAACCATTCTATTCTTTTATAATCCATCTTTACTTCACCTCTTCTTTGCTCTTAACTTCCATGTCCTTATAAATGCTAATATTCTGCTTTTGCCATTCATCTTGGCTCTTCCATTCTCCATAAGCTTTAATATAGTAAGTTGGAATTAAATTTACTAAGCTATGATGGCTATTATCTTTTTCTACTTTGAATCCCACCATAATTCTTTCAATATCATTCTGATGGAGGCCATGTTTTTCTAGCGAATCTACTAAATCATAAGTAGATTCTAAACTCTGAGTTTGTCCATCAAATGGAATTGGGATTTGGAAATTAATACTGTTAAACTCAATATTGATTGCGTCTGAAGAAAAGCTATTGTTAACTTGTAGATCGTGATCGTTCAAGAAAACAGGAATGCCTTCAATATAATTGGTATAGCGAACTACGTTATTATCAGCATCAAAGAAACGCAAATCTTGTTCTGTCATACCAAGTTTATGCACATAATAAACACTGTCTAGCAGACGATTATTCACACTTGGAATTTTTCCCTTTTCAAAATGAGTATACTGGAAATTATGATCATTTCTTTCGCCCGCAGCAGGGACTTTGAGGCGGGTGTAATAGTTGTAGGAATAAGTAGTGCGGCCATTTTTATTAGTTTTACTTGTAACGCCGGACGTTCCAAGCAGCCGGCTCACAAAATACGAATCTGATTGAGAAGTCGTAATATAACTATATACACTCCAGTTTACAGATTTACTATAAAAAGCAGAGTAACTTGATTTCAAACGAACAAAATTAACTGGCGTCTTATTCTTTGCCTTTTTAGCATATCTACGTAACCGATTAAAATTAGCCTTTTTTAATGAGACTTTATAAATAGTATTACTCTGATCATTTCCTAAATATACCCATTTATTATTATCTGGAATAAAAATTCGATTGAATTCTCTATTTTTCTGCTTGCTATTAGCTAAAGGAGTAAACAAACCAAAAGTAACCTGATCAGGATAAGATAACTGAATAAAATTAGGATTATTTAGTAATTCTTGGTATTGAGTCCGATTATTCCCTATTTTCTTTAGGTCAGTGGCTGTTACTTGACGCAACTCTTTAGTAAATTCAAAGGGTAAATTGTTTTTGGAATCGTATAGCCGATATGGTTTCCCATCAATAAACCCATATGCATTCGTCGGGATATATAAATCATAGAGAGATTTATTATTTTTGGTTCGCGCTTGTCCTCGAGTAACTTGATTATTTGTTTGATTAATTCTACTAAAGCGCTGATCACTAGTCATTATAAATATCCATAAAATGATAGATAAAACAATAACTACAAAAGTTGCTAGGCCTAAAAAGAAGTCACCAAACTTAAATTTAAACTTCATCCCAGTCATCCTCCTCGCTCATCGGTTCATATGGTAGAGAAATATAGAAAGTAGATCCTTTTCCTTCGCTACTTTCAGCCCAAATTTTACCTTGGTGAGCTTCTACGATTTCTTTAGCAATCGCCAATCCTAAGCCGGTTCCTCCTTGAGCGCGTGATCTTGCCTTATCAACACGATAGAATCGATCAAAAATCTTATTTAAGTCCTTTCTTGGGATTCCTAATCCTTGATCTGAAATACTTAAAATTACCCGATCTTGTTTTTGAACCAATTTGACAGTAATCACACCACCATCAGGAGAATATTTAATGGCATTATTGATGATGTTATCAACTACTTGCATCATTTTATCCGTATCAATCTCCACCCAAAGAGCTTGATTGCACAATTCTCTCTTAATAGTGTATTTCTTTTTCTCGCCTTTTTTCTTATCGTTTTTTACAATCATATCAAATCGATTCAAAATATGGGCTACAAAATCATTTAGATTTACCCATTCAAGATCCATTCGAGAAACCCCACGATCCATGCGAGAGAGACTTAGCAGATCATTAATCATTCGAATCATTCTTTCAGTTTCTTCTTGAGTTACCTCTAAAAACTTAGGAGCAATGTTTGGATCTTTCCATGCTCCCTCACTAAGGGCATCAATATAAGCTCTTAAACTAGTTAGTGGCGTTCTCAATTCGTGAGAAACATTGGATACAAATTGCTTTTGCGAGTTTTCGTTTTTTAATTGCTCAGTCACATCATGAAGAACGCATACACTTCCGGAGACAAATCCTGTAACTCTTTTAATTAAAGAAAAGCTAGCATGAAGGATCATTTCATCCTGTGTTCCAGCATTTACCGTTACAACTATTTCCTTTTGATTAGAAATAAGGTCTTGCGAAGATTCATCAATTCCTAAAACTTCCGCAATCGGCTTATTTACCACATCATCTTCTTTTACATTTAGGAAATTAAGTGCCATTTGGTTAACAATAGTAACATTTCCATGGCGATCTGTGGCAATTACCCCATCAGTCATGTGAGACAGCACGCTATCTAGTCTTCGTCGCTCGCTTTCTGACTCTTCCTGCGATTTTTCAATTCTAACTGATAAAGTATTGAAAGCTTCTCCTAATTGTCCTAACTCGTCATTTGAATAAATCTTCACCTGACTAGAATAGTCGCCATCTGCAATACTAAGCGCCTGGCTTTTCATTTCTTCAATTGGTCTGGTTATCGCCCGGGAAATAACTAAAGCTAAAATTGCCCCTAAAATTGCTGCAATCAAAGACGCCAATAAAAACATCATTGATGTATTACGCAAATCTTGAAATACATTTTGCATGCTTGCTCGAACGTAGACTGCTCCCACAGTGCTGGTCGATCCATTTCCACTTCCTAATGGAGTAATTTGGATCATATAATTACTGCCATTATCATCAACAATTTTAGTTAATTGTCTGCCGGTTGAAGTGACTTGCTTAACGTCATTGTTATTAACTCTCTGCCCAATTCGACTTCGATCATTTAAACTTGAGACTGCTCGAATAATATCCTTATTATCAACCACAATAATTTCACTAATTGAATCATTATTGTAATCATTAATAATTCTACTTAAACGATCATTAGTCCCTTTATTGTCTCGAGTCAATTGAGATGCTAATTGGTTAGCAACAACATTTTGAATTTGAATTGAAGATTGAAAATTTTCAATACTATTTTGTTCAAGTTGTCTAGTGAAATAGGCCCCAATTACTTCAATTGTGGCAATTAACATCAACATAAATACAACTGCTAGCTTTGTACTTATGGAATTAAATGTCTTTTTTAGTTTATCTTTTATTCTCTTCATCTTTACTCTAAAAACAAAAACACAAAAAGAAAGCCACTCAACTAATTACAGTTGTGGCTTTCTTTTTTATTCATCGGTTGGTTGTTTTACATAATAGCCGACACCACGACGAGTTACCAAAATTTGAGGTTGGATTGGATTATCTTCAATCTTTTCTCTTAATCGGTGCACCGTAACGTCCACAGTCCGCACATCGCCAAAGTAGTCATAACCCCAAACAGTCTGAAGCAAGTGCTCACGAGTCATAACTTGTCCCATATGTTGAGCCAAATAGTATAAGAGTTCAAACTCACGGTGAGTTAACTCAATTTTTTTACCATTTTTTTCGACAATATAGGCATCTGGCATAATCACCAAGTTACCAATAGTAATATTTTTATCGGTTTCTTCTTGAGTTGCAGCTTCTGCTTTCTTTACAATATCACGACGACGCAAGTTAGCCTTAACACGTGCAACTAGTTCACGGTTTGAAAATGGCTTAGTTACGTAATCGTCTGCACCCATTTCAAGTCCTAAAACTTTATCAATTTCAGTATCTTTAGCAGTTACCATAATGATAGGCATATCATGAGTTTGACGTACTTCACGTGCAACCTCAAGTCCATCTTTTTTTGGTAACATCAAATCCAGAATCATTAAATCCGGATCATATTCGTCAACTTTTTTAACAGCTTCTTCGCCATCATAGGCGGTGTCAACATCAAAGCCTTCCTTAGTCAAATTAAACTTAATGATATCGGAAATTGGCTTCTCATCGTCAACAACGAGAATCTTTTTTGGCATACCCGAATGCCTCCTTTGCCCTTATATTATACTGGTTTTTGCCAATTTAGCCAAAAAAATAAAGAAAATTGTAAAAAGTGCTTGCATTTTATTTTGATTCATTGCATAATAGTATCTGTCAGTTATGACATGGGTGGTTAGCTCAGCTGGCAGAGCAACGGACTCTTAATCCGTGGGTCCAGGGTTCGATCCCCTGACCACCCATAACTTTAACATCGCTTCGGCGATGTTTTTTTGTTGCTAAAAAATGGCTTCTCAATGAGAATTATTGGTAAAATGAAGATAAGAAATTAAGCAGAGAGGGGCTTTTTTATGAACAACGAAAATGTATTTTTTAATCCTGGGGATGCCATTGCTTCTTCTCACGACTTCAAAGAAGCTAGAAGAAGTGCTCAAATCATCAAAGCTGATAAACCAACCGCAGGACAAATTGTAATCGCCCAAAATGCCAAAAGTGGCAAATACGCTATCTACTTTGCCGATAAAGCAAGAGACGATAAGCATGGCGAGCCATACAAAATCACAGAAAAACTATAAGAATTTTATAGCTTCCCCACGAGGAGAAGCTATTTGTTTTTAAGTATTTTTAGTAAGTCAATAATTACTACAACCAGTCAAATTAGTAACAATAATCAAAGCATTTGTTAATGTGTGGCATTTAAAAAGAATGTTATAATGTTTTCAGATAGTAAGATAAGCGTTGAGCAGGCGTGCAACAAAGGTGAGCTGATTACTTGCCGAAAGACGTCCTGTGGGTGGTCGTTGAACCACCTTTTTTTATTGCAAAATTTTCAGTTTTCCCGTATCACAATATATTATATTAAAATAATAAAATTTATAATTTAACTAATAAATAATTAAAATTATTGTTGACTTTTAATTTTTATCACTGTAATATTATGTTCAATCAAAAATAAAAACGGCTTTGATAAGGAAAGTAAGTTTTACTGAAGTACTACAGAGAGTTTCTGGTGGGTGCGAAGAAACAACGAAGGTTTAGCTGAAAATCACCTTTGAGCAGAAATTACGAATTGAGTAGTTTCAGGGTGCGCCCTTTATAGCGTCGACGTATCGCTCTTTTTGAGCCGCACGTGCAACGAGGCTGGGGCTATGCTCAGCGAACATAGGTGGTACAGCGCATAAGCGCCCTATTAGATCAAAATAATTGGTCTGGTAGGGCGCTTTTTTCTTTAACAACGCTGTTAAATTGTAAAAGAGGAGGATAATTTTATGAATGCACAATTATCAAAAAAAATCGAAGTTTTTTTGTTTAATGATGACCTTTGTTATGATTCTAGAATTTTTTGCTACAACTGCTGTACCAGCATTTGCAAGTCAACAAAAAACAGATGTAGATAATGATCCGGAAGTTGCTGTAGTAGCACAGGAATTAGAAAAAATTTTTGCAAATGGAGTTAGTCAGGAAAATCTAAATAGATATGTATTAAAAAATTTCTCTAATAAAGAACTTACTGTTGCGGAAAAAGAACTAGATGTTAATTATAATCCGTTTTCTCTACAATCAAAAAATGATAATAACTCATTACATTCTGTTTCTGTATACGGGTGAAATAATTTAGGACAATGCATGTACAATAAAATCAAAGATGAATTTTTTGCAATGATTAATATCGGAGTAATTGTTAAGTATGCTAAGAAAAAAGCATGGAAGGAATTAGCTAAAGTTGTTATTCGTTTTGCTAAAGGTGCGGGTGTTAGAACGAATGCAGCGATTGTTACAGCTCAGTTGGCTGTATGGGCTGTCCAATGTGGAATGAATGGGGATTAATTTATGCAACATGTAGTAGATTTTCTAATTACTTATGTCCTTGTAGTTATATGTTATTTTCTGGATAGCGGATATTTTCGCCCATTTGCTTCCCTAAT
The DNA here is from genome assembly GCA_910589675.1 of uncultured Lactobacillus sp. Classification (GTDB taxonomy): domain Bacteria; phylum Bacillota; class Bacilli; order Lactobacillales; family Lactobacillaceae; genus Lactobacillus. The sequence continues at coordinate 29,365 of CAJUTO010000015.1, forward strand.
TATGACTTTAGTATTAATAGGTTCAGGATATTTCATTGGCAAGCTATATTATGAATCTAAAAATAGAATTAATAAATAACTAAAACTATAGCTTTTGGCAATTTTCGGTGTAGTGCTACTTATGACGAATATAATTTGGATTTATGATTAAAAGATATAAGTTACCTCTAACTCCCAGTAACGTAGGGCTTGGCTATTCCGAGACGATACGGAAGACGGCTTTAGCCGGCTGAAGCGTCGAGGATAGACTTGCCCGAAGCGGACGGGAGTTAGAGGGTAAAACAAAAAGCAGTTTTCGAACTGCTTTTTTTCGTGTATTTAAATTAAATAGATGCAGATGATACATTAGGATCGTGTAGAAAGTGAGTGCTTGATACTACCACTGTGTGATGATACTTAACTTGTATATTTAGTTATAACTCCATTTAGTGCATGACTATATTCGTCCATTCCCGCTAACTTAATACTATGAGTAATATCTTTACAGTTTTCTATATAAACTTGTTTTTTATTGAAATGGTAGTCAATTAGATTTTGATAAAATGCAATTAACTCTTTTTCTAAAAATAAGCGTGGCTTTATGGAAATTTTCTTTGAATTTTGTAAAAGATAATCCGTGTAGTTATAGTTTCCTTCTTTAATAGATAGATAAAGTAAATTACCAATGATACTTAATAACACTTCTTGTATATCTACTTCTTTTGTATCTATAAACTTGTTAATAGCTTGTTTTGTAATAAAAAAATTACTATCTAAGTCATAAAATTCCATAAAATTACAAAATAGAGTTAATTTATTTAAGTTAATAGATGGCATGTTGAAGATTTGATTTTTTAAATCTTCCCTTACCTGTATATCTGGTTCATCATCATTTGTTTTCATGCATTCAATCCAACCGCTTATTGATAAATATAATTCATTCTTATTTGGTAAATGACTTTTATCTATTTCTTCTTTTAAAACTTCTAATTGTTTCTTATCTGATCTATAGTATGCATCTAAAGCCTCTTCCTCTATGGATAAATTTCGATAATGTTCAAAATCTCCTTTTAAAGTTAAATTTTTAAAAAAAGACCAAAGAGGGATACCATTGTGTTCTAAAACAGCAATCAGATCTTCAGCAGTAATACGATGACCATCCTTTTCAACTTTTGAATAATATGAAGTACTTACAATTCCATCTGCAAATTGTTTTTGAGTTAGCCCTTTTTTTAGTCGATATTCTTTCAATAATTCGCCAATTGTCATATTTTTTCCTCCTAATGTTCAAATACGACATTTTTAAAAGTCATTTTAATTCCTTGCTAAGATTAAGGCAACATTAAAATAAAGGAGTTAAACATTATGAATATATTTTTGAAAAATAAAGATTATAAAAGATTTTCAATTGCTAGTTTTCTATCAGAGACTGGGGATGTACTTTTCTACTTAGCATTTATGACTTATGCAAGTAAATTACAAAACTATTCTCTAGCTTTATCATTAATTGCAATTTCTGAATCTATTCCAAGATTATTTGAGATTTTTGCAGGTTATTTTGCCGATAGAACACATAAGAAGTTCAGAAATATTTTCTTAATGGCAGTGGTGAGATTTGTTTTATACGGTCTTGTTGGAATTTTATTTGCTACTAATGTTTCAGATTGGAATTTAGTGATTGCAGTAGTAGTAATTAACTTCTTCTCAGATACTTTTGGCTCATATTCAGCCGGGTTAGTATCTCCATTAATTGCAGATATCGTTGGTAAAGAAGAATTTGGTGAAGCAGAAGGCTTTACTGGTGGAGTATCGCAAATCATTAATATGGTTGCACAATTTGTTGGTTCAGGTTTACTTTTGTTCATGTCATACTCAAGTTTAGCTTTTGTTAATGCCTTTACCTTTCTCGTAGCAGGTATCTTATACTTAAGCGTTGGCTTAAAACATAAAAAAGCTGGTCGATCACTTGAGCATCAAGAAGTTAATGAGCAAAAATTCTTGGCAACAATGAAGTCATCATACACGCAAGCTAAAAGGGCACATGGTTTATTAACTATTATGGTTATTGTTGCTTTACTTAATGGTGTATTAGGCGCAATGAGTGCTTTAATTCCAATTGTAATGGCAGCCCATAAGTCCACTATGTTAATTGGTAGCTACAGTTTCACAATGGCGTTAATGGGCGTATTAGTCAGTCTTGGGGCTGCATTTGGTAGTATGTTTGGTCAACAATTATTTAGAAATGTTTCAGCATTCGCAATGACCATTACTGCTGGAATCTTAAGCTTCTTAACGACTCTATCTTCAATCATAGCTCATATTTACGCTATCTTGCCATTCTTCTTCCTTTTAGCAGCTACAGCTAGTATCGCTTCTATTAAATTAACTCAATGGTTAGTAAATACAGTTGAACATAAAATTTTAGCTTCAACTATGGGACTACTCAATACTTTTGCAATGGCGTCTGCACCAGTCATGACTACTATCTTTACTACTATTTCAGGTATTAGTGATGTTAGATATGCTTTAATTGCGCTGCTTGCAGTAGAAGCAATGGTTGTATTCGTTGCAGTAAGATTAAGTGTAAAAGTTAAGAGATCTCAAACAGAAGCTGAAACAGTTATTAAAGTTAGTGAATAGTACAATGTAAAGTAATGTTTAACGTCAATAAAAAGACATACTTAATGGAAATGTGAACTTAACCTCCAGAGTTGGACAAAAATCTAACCTGGGGGTTTACTATCAGTAAATATTTAATTGAAACCAATTACTTATTGAAAAATTACTATCTCAAGGTGAATCTATCCAGTACTTTTTTATCTTTTTTAAATTTTTCAATATTTTTTGTAAAAAAATACTTGTCAAAAGGCAAATTAATTGATAATATATTTAACTGTCAGCGGTTGAGAGCTGAACAAAAATTGGGTGGTTAGCTCAGCTGGCAGAGCAACGGACTCTTAATCCGTGGGTCCAGGGTTCGATCCCCTGACCACCCACCAAAATGAAAATGGCACTGCAAGTAGTCGGTGATTTTTTTGTACCTAAAGCCAAATACCATGTGGTATTTGGCTTTTATTTTTGTACACTGATATATTTTTATGGCAAACGTAAGCGTATCTTAAAAGATAAAAAATAGCAGTCCCGCGGGACTGCTATGGTTATCTACTTATGCTTGAGTAGCTTCCTTAACTCATGTAGAGTCAAGTGCACTTCATGCATGAGTAACGCCAGAGATAATATTGTAACTACAGACATGAGGCACCTCCCTTCTAGCCTTTCGGCAATGTAGGGGCACAAACATGCCATGTTTTATTGTATCATTAATTTGTACGTGGTATACTATCAATAGAGATAATATTGCTACAGCATGAGAAAAACATGCCAAGCGTGGGCGGTCTAGATGACCGTCTTTTTTGTACCTAAAGCCAAGTACCATGTGGTATTTGGCTTTTATTTTCGCTTAAAACAAAACTACCGACAAATTAGCGTCTATTTCAACGTTAATTGTCAGTAGTTTTTCATTTCAGAGGTTTTCTCTGCTATTTAATTTTTGAATAGGCTTATTTCTTCGAACTATATTGGGTCATTAATTCTTTGACTTCCTCAGTCCAGCTGTCCTTTCTAATTTTTACAAACCAGAATGGCAAAAGGATCAGTACTTATTACAAAATTTGTTGAAGCTTCTCTCCCATAGCTTTAGCAATTCCTTCAGTATAGAATTCAAAAGTCTTTGTATCATGAAGAAATGGTGTCATGATAGCTGCACGCAGTAATGTTACTGAGCCAACTTTTTCCCAGTCATCTTTAGTGAATCCCATTCTTTCAATAAATGGAACTGGAGAATCACCATATGTATCTTTCTTAAAGATGGTATGTGAGGTAAGGAACAAATTAGAATATACGCGACTATCATAGAATGAAGACATGTTGAACATCTTTTCATTCAATTTATTTGTCTTCTCCAAGTCAGTTTCACCATCGACCTTTAAGACCCAGTCAACCATATTGAAATCAGGGTTATCTAATGGATAAACTTCAACCGTTTTACCATTAATATCAAACTTCAATTTCTTTAAGAATTTACGGAACCGTTGAGCAGTTTCAATAGACGAACCAATCAAACGTCCATATCCAGTAATATTAAGAGGTACAGTTTGATGAGCTGCCCATACACCAGCAGCAGTTGCACCACCTTTAGAGCCAGCAAGAATGTAAGAGCCTAACATATCTGGTGCTTCTGCGGTCTTCTTTTCAAATACATATGGAGCAAAGTAAGAAATCACATTACGCATACTTTGGTATTTAATTGCGATACTTCCTGCACAATATTGAACATATCCCATCTTATGAGGGTCAATAGTAGTGGATTCGGTATCTTTAATTGCCTTATATGCTTCATAAACGTCTTTATCAATATGTACATCAGTATTGAATACATGGTGCTTCTTAAACATATCTTTAAGTTGATCATATTCTACAAAATGATTATTTTCATCTCTAAATAAAGCACGAGCATAACCACCATAAGCAGCATCGACATGAATGTAGAAATAAACTCCTTGTTTCTTCATTTCTTCACGGAATTTTACAATCTTATTAACTTCATCCACTTGTCCTTCTTCAGTAGTCCCAACAACAGCTACTACACCAAGAATTGGAATATGTTTAGAAGCTAATTTCTTAACTTTTTCCTTAAGGATATCTACATTTTGACGGAAATCACTCTTTACAGGAATCTGTACCATTTGGTCTAATCCAACACCAGTAATATCAAGTGCTTTTAACCAAGAATAGTGTTTAGTATATGGAACAATTAATTTGCCAAGTTTTTGAATATTCTTACCACTTCTTGAGGAATGTGCTTTAACTTCATCAATTTGTTTTGGAGTCAAGGTCTTCAAAATATCAAGAACTTTTTCAACTGACATATTCAAAAGCTCCCATTCACTCAATCCCTTAACTTTTTCAGGAACTACTTCTTTAAATGCCAATGGCATAGACTTAAATTGTCGCATATACCAAAGTGCTTCTAGGTTAGCAATAGAACCATCGTGAGTAAGATGTCCCCAGCCTTCTTTATACCCAAGAAGATCTGCAATTTCATCTCCAACTTCTGCTTCCATTTTTGAAGTAGCCATTGAACATTCCAAAGTAACATTGTTAGCATTCCAAAGCATAGCTTGTGAGTATGCAAGCATGGATGGTGTTAAAGTATCTGATAACATTTGACCCCAGTAGCGACCAGCTGACATCCAAGGAACACTACCTTGGCGCAAGCGGTGATCAACTTCTGTCAAAACATCATGTTGACGCTGTAATGTAGCTTGATATTCTGGGGAACGTTTATCTTCATCTGTAATTGCTGAAATATCACCAGGAATATAATTTTTCCGCCAACCCATATGACTTTGAAGCAAGCGTGATAATTCATTGATATAATTATCGCCATTCTCGGATTTATCTCCAACAAATAAAGCATTATAATCAATATCTTTATTGTCCATTTATATATTCTCCTTTCGAAAAAATACAATAAGCTAACTTTAAAATCCCTTTTTAACCAGGTAGTCATTAGCATAAAGTTCTATTCACAAGTTGATAATACACCCTAAAACTTAACACACAAAATATTAAAGCTTATCATTCTCTTTAAATATCTTTATATAAAAAACACTCCATAATGTTTAAATATTATAAAGTGTTCCAGCTAATTATTAATGATTATCTTTTATTAAGTTATCTACTTCTTTAGCCCATTCTGGCTTCTTAAAGTGGAAGAAGATGAACGGTAATATAATGATGACTGCACTAATAACGGCCACTACAAGGAAATTGAACCATGTACCTACAACAAATGTAGCTACCATAATAACTCCGATAGTAATTATTAATACTAGTCCTATTAACCATGCAACAAAAGTATTTCCAACTTTAAAGTCAGATGTCAAATTTGGTTTTTCGACTCTCATCTTAATAAAACCAATTGCCATGAATACATAGACAGTACAATAAATGACATTAGTAGCATTAACTAAATCAAGAAATGCACTATTAATATCTGGAATTAATAAATAAGCACAAGAGAAAACAGAAACTACAACAGCTTGAACATACATAATTGATGGAGAATCACCAAATTTATCTTTCTTCCAGAATTTTAATTTTGGAGAAATATATCCATCCCTAGCAGAAGCTAACATTGTTTTTCCTGGACCAGATACCCATGCTGAAAGTTGAATACATACACCTACTGCAACCAAAATACTAAATACATTGTTAATCCATGAAGGTAAACCTAATATTTTATTGTAAATGATAATAGGCTGCACAATGTTGTTAAGATTAATTTCAGTTGGTGCGACTACAGCAGATTCCATAAAACCGTTAATTAAGTTTAAAATCAACATAAAGGCTAGTGTTGCTAAAACACCAATAGGATATTCTGATGTCTTCTTTAAACGAGTTATATACACAGATGATAATTCAATACCCACAAATATTAAGGCAATTGGAGAAAAATAAGCCAAAGACTTTGCACCTGAACCAAGGGGAATTATTTTTTCAGGTGAAAAGCTTTGTAGGATAGATGTTGGATGAATTCCAGTCTTAACAACCGCAGCAATACCAAGAATAGTCATAACAATAAATGGGATGTAAATTCCTATCCAATCTCCCCATTTACCAGTAATTTTTGCCATATCAAAGTGTCTATTTAAAATAGTCATTCCCCAAAATGAAATTAAAATAACTATTAAAGTAAAAATATTATTTGTACCCAATTTTGGCATATTAATTGCTGTAGCAATAAGTGGTGGCAATGCAGAAGCAACTACAACCATCCCTGGAAACAAAATGGTCCAAAGCAACCATGAGGTTGCAAACCCAAAATTATCTCCTAGAGTATTACGTACCCACAGTTCTGGACCACCATGTTCAGGAAAAGTACTACCAAATTCACCGGCAATCAAACAAATAGGTAAAGCAAATAGAAATGTCGAGATTGCCATATACAGAAACATGGGCCAGCCAGCAGCGGCAACATCCGGAATATTACGAATACTTGCAGCTAACGCAATTGTCATTCCTATAAATGTACCCAAGCTGACAGTGGATAATTTTTTATTCGACATATAGATCTAACCTCCCATATATAATATAAAAATTCATTATTGTAGTAAGACTAGAAAACATTTTTTACATTTAATCGTTATCTTTACATGAAAATAATACTAGTCATTGATAATAATAAAATCCAAAAGTATTTAATCTAGGATGAAACTACACTGTCATTGTAATAGTAGGGGCCTCTTATAAGCAACTAATAAGATTTGAATTGTGTCATTAATTAAATTTATTTTTCTCAACTCGTTTTATTTGAATTTATAAATGCATTAGCGTACTGTGAAACTGTAATCACGTGATCACTAGTTAAAATAAACGAGAGGAGATTATATTATGGCTGTAGATATTCCATATAATGTTGATAAATGGCGTCCAAGCGATCAAAAAGCTTATAATGCTTGGTTACGTAAAGTTTTGGAGGAAGCCAAATCAGAAGAAAACCAAAAGCTTTTACCCCCAGTTCAAGCTTTGAAAGAATTAATTGAAAATGATCATTACATTTGGAATCTTGCTCAAATGATGTTTGATGAGATTCCAAAGAGACTTGTTGATGCTCCTGCTGACCTTCCACAAGTTCGTGATTATCACCAAATGTTATTAATGATTAACAGAGTAATTCAACGTGCTCCTGAATATAATGAAACTAGTTTCGTTGGTACTCCAATGGCAGCTATCTTTAACTATCCAATGGGAACCCGTGCTGGTTACGCATTCTTTATGAACGATAAAGTTAACGCTAAATTACGTGATATTCTTAATTACTGGGGAAGATACTTAAAGAGTGAAGCCTCAACTTATGTTCTTAATACAAGTTCACAAGGTTGGCTAGGTGAGGAAGCCCTTAAACGTATGGCTGAAAAAGCCTATGGTGATGACTTCCAAAAAGTTTTCAAGTGTGCTTCTAGTGATTTTGATAAACATTTAGGATTCAAATCATGGGATGATTACTTTACTCGTGAATTTAATCCTGGCGTTCGGCCTGTAGAAAACCCTGATGATCCAGATTCAATTGCTTGTTCTTGTGAATCAGCACCACTTAAGATTGCTCATAACGTTCCTTTACAAGCTAAGTTCTGGATTAAGAGTCAACCTTATTCTTTGTTAGACCTTCTTCAAAATGATCCATGGGCTGCTAAATTTGCTGGTGGAACACTTTATCAAGCATTCTTAAGTGTATTTAGTTATCACCGTTGGAATAGCCCAGTTGATGGAACTATTGTTAAAGCTTATAACTTACCAGGTGCTTACTACGCTGAAGATCTTTATAAGGGTTATGACAGTGTAACACCTGATGACAGTCAAGCTACTGCATCACAAGAATTCTTAACTTCAACTTCTACTCGTGCCGTTATCTTTATCAAAGCAGACAATCCTAAGATTGGACTTATGTGCTTTGTTGCTGTAGGTATGTCCGAAGTATCAAGTGATGAAATTACAGTTAAAGTTGGTCAACATGTCAAGAAAGGCGACCAACTTGGTATGTTCCACTATGGTGGTTCAACTCACGTAATGTTGTTCAGACCAGAAACTCAACTTGAATTCAATTTACACGGTCAAGAACCTGGTTTAGGTAGTTCCGATATCAAGGTACGCAGTGAAATTGCTAGAGTTAAGTAATTTTTATTAGTAAATCTAAGAATGTAGGAGATTAACAATCATCTGTTAATTTCCTATATTTTTTTGTCATTATTAGACAAACACAATACTATTGTCATTATGTACAATAAAAAAGACAGGACACAAGGTCTTACCGGTCTAGCTTACTCTGCAGCTTTAATGCTTAAAAAATTTTCTCAACTTGTGAAGAGTTAAGTGCACCTCGTGCATGAGTAAAGCTATGGATAGTATAGTTAATGCGGTCATACAAGTATTCCAAGCATGGGCGGTCTTTATGACAGTCTTTTTTATTAATGCTATTTTCGCATATGATATTCATTTATTTATTACGTAGGTAACTTCTTAGCATACAAAGTAGCCATAATCAAACAGGCAAACCACTACCTGTTCACAAAAAAAGACAGCCCCGAAGAACTGTCTTAGTTATTGCTTGCTAAAGCTTTACTACTTAAGTAGCTTTCTTAACTCATGGAGAGCCAAGCGTACTTCACGAACAAGCAAAAAGATCAATAGTAGCTTTATGGACATGATGTAGCTCCTTTCTAGCCTTTCGGCAATGTAGGGGCAAAAAACATGCCAAAATTATTATATCATGGTATAATAAAATAAGAATCAATAGTAGCTAAGGCATGAAAAAACATGTCAAGCGTGGGCGGTCTTGATGACCGTCTTTTTTATTGAGAAAATTACCGTTGAAAACACGGGATTTTAATCCCGTGATGAAAACGGCTCTTTTCATCGTTTTCTTTTTAAAGTCTATTTTTCCTTCTTTTCTTTTGCTATAATTTTTGAAGAAAGAAGGGAACTAATGTGCTAACTGGAATAAAATTAAGGCTCTATCCCAATCAAGCCCAGGTAGGCCAGCTTTGGCAAATGTTTGGTAATGACCGCTTTGTCTGGAACAAAATGATCGATATGATGAACGAACGCTATAAGAATAACAAGGATTTGCCTTTCTTAACCAAGTTTAAGCTTAACTATCTGCTTAAGCCCTTAAAGA
>CAJUTO010000016.1 GCA_910589675.1 uncultured Lactobacillus sp.
TCTTATAGCGCTCGTTCATCATATCGAGCATTTTGTTCCAGACAAAGCGGTCATTACCAAACATTTGCCAAAGCTGGCCCACCTGGGCTTGATTGGGATAGAGCCTTAATTTTATTCCAGTAAGCACGTTTGTTCCCTCCTTTCTTTAAAAATTATAGCAAAAGAAAAGAAGGAAAAATAGGCTTTTAAAAGAAAGCGATGAAAAGAGCCGTTTTCATTACGGGATTAAAATCCCGTGTTTTCAACGGTAATTTTCTCAATAAAAATTATGAAACCATCAAAAAAATAGTGAACGAACTTTTATAAAGTCATTCACTATTTTATTTAAAAATATTTATTTGTACAAATATTTAGCACAAGCTTCTTGTGGATCCATTCCATTTCTAATTTTTAATGCTAGTTCAATGGAAACATCGGCAATAATGGATTGTGGATCGATTACATTGTAGGGATGATCGGGTGCTTTTTCTTGAGCCAAAGAAAGCTCGGTACATCCCAACAAGATCACATTACAACCGTACTTATCATGCATCGTCTTCAAGATCTTATGATATAAATCGTGATCTACAACGCCTTTTTCCTTAATGTCTGAATAAATCAACTCATTAACCATAGGCTGAATCTCAGACCCACCTAGTTCAACTTCCCGTCCAACATGATGAATTTCATCTTCATATAAATGATCATAAATTGAACCCTCAGTAGCAATCAAGCCGATTTTCTTTTCATCGGGATAATTATCAATAAAATTATGGACTGCAATTCGCATCATATGCAAAAATGGAATATCTGTCAAAGCAGCTAAATCATCATAGAAATAATGAGCTGTATTACATGGCATAACAAAGAAATCTGGATTAAGCTTGGCTTGGCCTAAGACGTCATCTTTTAAATCATAAAAGAAGTTGGGCTTGGAATGATCCATAATGTAAGAAGTTCGATCAGGAACCTGGGCATCATTTACCAAAATATAGTTTAAATAATCTTGGTCTCGAGCAATTTTAACTCGATGATTAATTAAACGAACATAGCTTTCAGTGGCAATTGTTCCCATTCCACCGATAATACTAAAAAAATGCTTCATAATTTCCCTACTTTGATTATTTTAACCGTTACTAATGTTCAAAATGTTCTTGTTCACCTTCAAGTTTGTTAATTACATTTTGAGCAACAACGATATCTGATGGATATGGTGTATCTACACCGCGAATCTTTTGGAAAGCATCTGCACCTTTTCCACAGATAAGAACAACATCATCTTTGCCAGCCATTGCAATTGCATCATGGATAGCCTTTTTACGATCTAATTCAATTGTTACATCACACTTTGAGTGATCAATTCCAGAGTCAATTTCTTGAGCAATTGACATTGGATCTTCAAATCCTGGATCATCGGTAGTAAGGAAAGCCTTATCGGCATAAGCTGTTAAACTTTCACTGAATCCTGGACGACGAGAAACTCCTTTATCCCCAGGAGCACCTACAACCACAATAATCTTTGGATTATCAAATTCTTCTTGCATAAAGCTCATAAGTGCCATCATTGAAGCTTTGTTGTGAGCATAATCAACAACAACCATTCCATGATTCTTGGTCATTTCAGTTTGCATTCTACCAGGGATGGTAACGTGACGAATACCCTTAGCACATTCATCATGATCCATACCAGCAAGCCCGGCACCGATAATTGCAGCAGTACCATTTGATTCGTTGAAGTCACCGATCATTTGCAAAGTGTAATCGCCATTAATTGGAAGTTGCTTAGCTTTATCACTTGCACAGTAAAGCTTGAAGCGAGTTTCACGCATATCAGTTTCTTGTGAAGCATAGCGGAAATCAATTGGAACCTTCAAGTTTGGATTTTCAAAGTTTTCACTAGCAAATAGATAAATACTATCTGGATTAGTTGTGGTAGTTGCGGCTGCATATACTTCATCAAAGTGAGCAGTTTCTGCATTGATGATACACTTGCGTGAATTTACCAACAATTGCAACTTACAGTGAAGATAATCCGCAAAGTTAGGGTGTTCATTTGGTCCAATATGGTCTGGCGTAATGTTTAAGAAAAAGCCAAGGTCATAAGTCAGACCAAATACACGATTCTTCTTGTAAGCCTGACTTGAAACTTCCATTACCAAATGAGTCATTCCATTATCAACAGCAGTTCTCATATCACGGAACAAATCAAGTGATTCTGGTGTAGTTAAGCTTGATTTAAAGCTGTCTTCTGGCTTAGGACCCACTACATCATTAACTGAAGAAATAAGTGCAGTGCGACCACCATTCATTTGATCAAGCATTCCCTTTAAAAAGTATGCGGAAGTGGTCTTACCCTTAGTTCCAGTGAAGGCAACTACAAATAAATCGTCTTGTGGGAAACGGAAAAATGCGGCAGACAAAAGTGCCATGGCCTTTGATACATCCCGAACAATTAAGGCGTGCATCCCTTTTCCTTCTGGATATGGTTGTTCTGCAACATAACAAATGGCGCCGTTGTCTTTAGCCATTGATAAGTAGGTTGGTCTAAATCCAGCCCCTTTACAGAAAAATAAAGTGTTGGTTTGAATATCGCGTGAATCATAAGATACGTAATCCATCTTAGTTGCGACAGCATCTTGAACCGCACTTGACTTAAGCAAGTGGTGTTCTTTTAAAATTAAAATACAGGTATTTAAAGAAATACTCATGTTATACCCCTCAAATAGAATATTAATGTCTCAGACAAAATTATAACACAGCTACTGCTTCACTGACGCTTTACTTGGATCTAATGGCAGACGAATAATGAAACTTGTCCAATTATCATCCGATACACAAGTAATTGTTCCATGGTGCAAATCAACTACACTTTTTGTAATTGATAAACCTAGCCCAGTTCCGCCAGTTTTAGTATTGCGAGAAGTTTCGACACGGTAGAAACGTTCAAAAATCTTCTTCAAGGACTCTTCAGGAATCTTAGCCCCATTATTTTCGACGCGAAGTTCTACTTGTTGATTATTTACTAAATTTGCTACCAGCTTGATCGTCGTAGCCCCAGTACCGTACTTCAAAGCATTAGTAATCAAATTATTATAAACACGGACAAGCTTTTCTGGATCAGCCTTAATAGTTAAATCTTGCGGACGAGCTTGAATTTCAAAACTAATTCCCTTTTTTTCAGCTTCCAGTTCAAATCCAGCTGCTACTTGTTCCAGCATAGAATAAATATGAAGTGCCGATAAATTCAAGGTAGTATTAGTTGATTTCAAGGTCGTGTATTCCAACAAATCATTTGCCAGAGATTTCATTTGCTCGGCTTTAGTATAAGCAATATCAACATATTTCTGCGTATCTTCAGGTAAAGCTGCGCCGGATTTTAACAGGCCAAGATAACCAATAATTGAAGTCAGCGGTGTGCGAATATCATGAGAAACATTAGTAATAAGTTCATCTTTAGACTTCTCAATGGCGCGCTCTTCATTAATTGAATTCACAGTACTATCTACCAAAGAATTAATTGAATCAATTACGCGTTGGAGGTCCGTTCTTACCACAAAAGAAATTCGATGATCAAAGTGACCGTTTGCGATATAGTGCAATTCCGAAATCACATGGCGCAGTTGCATTTGATGATAGCGACGGATTAAACGCCAATACAAAACTATCAAATCCCCAATAGCCATGATGATAATCACGACATTTTGCCAAGACCAGAAGTCTTTTCCTCCTACAAAACTCATCGTCTTTTTTAAGAAATAAATCCCATTGACTAAGTTTTCATCTTGTAAAATCGCCAAATGAATTAAAATGATGATCGATAAGTTCAGTAATAAAAGCAAAACAATCGTAACGACCGCTTCCGCAAAAAGTTCACTTTTTTCAGCGCCAGTTAATTTTACGCGCTCTTTTTTCATAGGTTTTAAGCCTCTACTTTATAGCCAACTCCCCAAACAGTCTGAATAACATCTTCGCCACCAGTTGCTTTTTGGATTTTATCACGAAGGTGGGAAACGTGGACCATAACAGTTTTAGCGGAAACAATGGATTCTTGTTGCCATACTCTTTCAAAGATTTCATCAGCTGAAAAAACGCGATTTGGATGACTTGCTAGTAAATAAAGAATTCCAAATTCCAACGCTGTTAATTGAATATCCTTACCGCCGATTGTTTTTACTTCATGAGAATCACGATTAATTACAAGTGGTCCAACTTCTAAAACATCAGGTTCGTCATCTTTGACTTGCTTTTGACTACGACGCAAAAGTGAACGTACACGAGCCATTACTTCTAATGGATTAAATGGTTTAGAAACATAATCATCTGCACCAGTAATTAACCCTTGAATCTTATCCATATCTCCAGTCTTAGCAGAAACAATGATGATTGGAATATCCGAATCTTTTCTAACCTCCTTAATCACTTCGATCCCTGTCATATTTGGCATCATGACATCTAAAATCATTAAAGCAATGTCAGGAGTGGTAGTTAATTTAGTAATTGCTTCTTTACCGCTATAGGCTGCAATTGGTTCATATCCTTCATTTTTTAGGTAAATGCTTAATAATTCTACGATTTCTTTATCGTCGTCAACAACTAAGATTTTCACAGAGAAAACCCCTCTCTTTTGATTAATACATTATCTTACATTACTTATAGTTTAGCAGACCTCATGCAGTCTATTTTACACATTTTCAAAAAATATACAGTCTTCATATAATTTTTTTACTAAAAGCTAAAAAATACGCTCCTCTCTTAACTGAGAAAAGCGTATTTTATGTGAGATTAATATCTCGATTAATGTGCTGCATGTTTATCATCGTAAAGTTGAGTTTCAATATAAACACAAACAATGAACAACAAAGCAAAACAACAAAGTTTAGGAATTGAAGCATAATCGAGCATACTTGCAAAACCAAATAAAATTCCGTCTGGAATGACCCACCAAGATCCAACCCAGGCATTAAAGGTACTGCTAAAAGTTCCAAAGAATGCAATCAAGATTGTTAAAATGATCAATATTGATGTCAAAATCATTCCGGGCCTAGTATAATCCTTGAATCCGTGGTCCCAATAGACCATCACGCCTAGGAGCACCAATAAAATCGATGCCATCCATAAACTACTCTTCCTCATAATAAAGGCCTTCTTTCCGCCTTCATTTTACCACTTTCAGCTTATAGATATAGAGCCTAACACTTATTGAATTTCTTTCTTACCAGTATAAAGTTCGTAGTAGTAGCCTTTTTCGGCAAGAAGTTCTTTATGAGTACCTGATTCAATAATATGACCATGATCAAGAACCAAAATAAGATCTGAGTTAACAATTGTAGACAAACGGTGCGCAATTACAAAACTTGTTCTACCAGCAAGCAAGTTATCCATACCCGCTTGAACCATCTTTTCAGTTCGTGTATCAATACTTGAGGTAGCTTCATCCAAAATCATTACTGGTTCATCCGCAATCATTGCCCGGGCAATACTGAGCAATTGCATTTGACCCTGTGATAAATCGCCACCATCACCGTCAATCACAGTATCATACCCATCATCAAGCTCATGAATAAATTCATCCGCATGTGATAAGCGTGCAGCTTGATAGACCTCATCATCACTAGCATTTGGATTACCGAAACGAATATTATCCATAATAGTTCCTGTAAACAGGTGTGTTTCTTGCAATACAATTGAGAGCGATCTTCTTAGATCATCCTTTTTAATATTCTTAATCGGAATACCATCATAAGTAATCTCGCCAGAACTAATTGGATAGAAACGGTTAAGCATATTAGAAATCGTCGTCTTCCCAGCTCCAGTTTCTCCAACTAAAGCCACCTTCATCCCCGGTTTGGCATTGATACAAATATCATACAAAATCTGCTTTTCAGGTACATAAGAGAAGTTAACATGATCAAAAATAATATGACCACGTACTGGAACTTTCTTGGTGCTGCCATCTTTTTGAGGAACATTCCAGTGCCATGCACCTTCAACTTCTTTATCTTTAGAAATTGTAACCACGCCATTATCTGCTTCAACAGGTTCATCCTCTAATTGGAAAATTCTTTGTGCACCAGCTAAAGCCATCACAATCGAGTTCAATTGTTGAGAAATCTGAGCAATTGGCATACTGAATTGTCTAGACAATTGCAAGAATGAAGCAATTGCACCCAAAGTCAATGGTGCCCAGTTATTAATAGCAACGGCTCCACCTAAGATTGCAATTAATACATAAAGTAAGTTTCCCATATTACCCATAATTGGGAAAAGGATAGTTGCGTAAGTGTTAGCTTTTCCAGAAGCGATTCTCAATTCATCATTATATTTTTCAAAGCCTTCCTTTACTTCTGGTTCATGTGAAAAGACCTTGATAACCTTTAAGCCGTTAAGCATTTCTTCGTTATAACCATTAATTTGGCCAAGTTTCTTTTGCTGAACCTTGAAGTAGTAACTAGATTTTTTAGTTAAGAAACGAACAATTCCAAATGATAAGGCGAAGATGATAAATGAGAAGATCGTAAGCTGCCAGCTCAAACTAAACATGGCGGCAATTACGAAAATCAAAGTCAAAGCTGAGTTAGTAAACTGTGGGATTGACTGCGAAATCATCTGCATCAAAGTATCGATATCGTTGGTGTAACGTGACATGATATCGCCGTAATCATTTTGGTCAAAATAAGCAATTGGCAAATTCTCCATGTGGGTAAACATATTGTTACGTACCCGGAATTGAACCTTTTGGGCCAAAATCGCCATTAACATTGTGAATAGATAGTTAGAGATAAATCCAATGGCATAAATACCTAACATTACCCAAATTGCATATGCAAGCGGACCGTAGTTAGGACTCTGACCATGTTGTACCTGCTTAACTAAAGGCGCAATGTAGTTATTAATTAAACGCTCAATAAATAAAGTACCAATAACGTTGGCTCCAGCCGACAAGATAATGGTAATTATTGAGGCAATGAACATCCAGGGGCTAGTAGTTAAGATTAATTTTAATAATCTAGCTAAAGTACTAGAATGATGAACTTTTTCATTATTTACTGTTTGATCCAAAATTAATCACCCTACTTTCCATTTTCTTCTTGGAACCTAGCAATTGAACTATAGAGAGCATTACGTTTCATAAGTTCATCGTTTGTTCCGATATCTTCAATTTTTCCATGATTCATTACAATAATGCGATCTGCATCCTTAATGGAAACGATACGCTGAGAAATAATTATCTTAGTGGTTTCTGGCATATCTTTAGCCAAAGAATGACGAATTTCTCGCTCAGTACTGGTATCAACAGCTGAAGTTGAATCATCCAAAATCAAAATCTTTGGATTCTTCAAAAGCGCACGAGCAATTGTCAACCGTTGCTTTTGACCACCTGAAACGTTATTACCACCTTGTTCAATCATCGTATCGTAGCCATCTGGCATTTCACGAATAAAACCATCTGCATGGGCAATCTTAGCTGCTGCAACGATTTGTTCATCAGTTGCATTTTCATTACCCCACTTCAAGTTGTCTTTAATGGTACCGGAGAATAAGACGTTCTTTTGCAATACCATCGCTACGTTATCACGTAGACTCTTTAAATCATATGACTTAACATTGTGTCCAGCCACCCGGACTGCACCCGCCGTTACATCGTACAAACGTGGAATCATGGAAACCAGAGTAGATTTAGAAGACCCAGTTTCTCCAATGATACCAATTGTTTCTCCGGGTTTGATATGTAAATCGATATCATCTAAGGCTAAATGCTTATCGGATGGATCATATTTAAAGCTAACATGATCAAACACCACTTCTCCATTAGTAATGGTCTTAAGCGGTTTTCTTGGATTTTCAATGGCTGGTTTTTCAGTAATTACGTCAGCGATACGACGACCACTCGCGCCAGAAATAATCAATTGAGTCGCAATCATAGCCAAAATGTTCAAACTGAACAAAACAGAGTTGGAATAAGAGAACATTGAAATTAATTGTCCAGTTTGCAAAGTTCCACCAACAATTTCTTTAGCACCAAACCAGCAAATTGCTAAAGTTGCAATATTAAGTACGGCCATTACAACTAGTGCGTTTAATGAAATAATCTTTTGTGCAGTAGAGAATAGCTTATAAATAAAACCTGAGGACTTTTCAAATTTCTTAATTTGTGGTTGTTCTTGGACATAAGTCTTAACTTCGCGAATCCCACGTACATTTTCACGCACTACTTGGTTCATACGGTCATATCCCTTAAAGATCTTTGGGAAATACGGATAAGCTGATTTAATAATCAAAGCCAAAATGATGACAAAAATCGGTGCAATTACCAAGAAAATTAATGATAATCTTGGGCTGATAATTATTGACATAATTACTGACACAATTAACATCATTGGTGCTCTAACCGCAATTCGGATCAAAATCTGATAAGCGGTTTGAACATTAGTTACGTCAGTAGTTAAACGAGTTACCAAACTTGAACTTGAAAACTTATCAATATTTTCAAAAGAATAATCTTGCATATGATAAAACATATCTTTACGCAAGTTAGCCGCAAAACCAGCTGCTGCGTGAGCTGAAACATAGCTGGCGCTTGCACCCAGAATTAACGAAACAATTGTAATTATGAACAAGATTAAGCCCCATTTATTAATGTAAGCCATATCTCCTTTCATAATTCCTTTATCAATTAAAATACCAACCAAATACGGAATCAGCATTTCAATTATTACTTCGCCAATAACAAAAAGTGGTGACAGAAGTGATAATTTTTTATACTGCCGTATTGATTTACTTAGTGTTTTTATCAATTAAAAGCCCCCTTCTTTCTTTATGCACACAAATATTAAAAAGGATAAATAGGCAAATAACACCTACTTATCCCTTTACATCACTATTTAGACTATACCAATTCCATTAATTAAGCAACTTTATTTCTGTCTTGGTGCAGGAGCAAAAGTTGAGCCTGTAATATCATAATGGCGTCTAAAGAGCCAGCGTATACCATAAGCAATGGCTGCAATAATGATATCTACGACTCCTGGTAGAGTTGGGTTAATTACTCGAATACCTGGAAGAGTAATTATCCATAACCAGATAAACAAAGCAATCAACAATCCTAGCATCCCTAAAATTGCTTTCCCCCAGGATACCCGGGTCTTGCCTTGGCCTTTACCAGGAACAACCCAATCATTGTACTTAGCCATATAGATCCCCATTAACACCCCAACACTAACTAAAGTTAGGATTCCAGTTTGAGGGTTGTCTTTTTGACCACTGCTTTGAAACATTTCAAGTACACCAAATGCCCCAACGAAGAATACTAAGTAAAGAAGGGCACTATCAATTGCTCTTTGCCAAAATGGGTGAACTACAGGCTTTTTGTTCTTAGGACTAAGCATATCCATGGCTTTAATCTTAGGGGATGCCATGTAAAGTCCATTAGCTGGTTGACCATGACGTTGAGCAACGATGATTTCGGGCAAAAGTTCATTTACCTTACTTTCTGCTTCTTCCAAGGTCATTTTACCCTGAGCTTGAAGTTCTTTTTGAAGACGAAAAACATAGTCAGAATTCTTATTACTGAGAAGTTTTCTTAATTCAGCAGGTGACTTAGTTTTTAATTCGTCATCCTTATTTTGACTCTCAGTTTGATTTTTAAGTTTTTCTTGTTTAGATTGATTAATTTTTGCAGTATTATTCTTCTCTTCTGCCATTTTTCCCCCTAGACATTAAATCTAAATTCAATAATGTCACCGTCTTCAACAACATAATCTTTACCTTCAAGACGAAGTCGACCAGCTTCCTTAACCTTTTGCATAGTTTCAAGTTTGTTCAAATCATCAAATGATACAACTTCGGCACGAATAAATCCACGTTCAAAGTCAGAGTGAATAACACCAGCAACTTGTGGAGCTTTCATTCCTTCGTGGAAAGTCCAAGCACGAGTTTCTGGACCACCAGCAGTAAAGAATGTACGAAGACCCAAAATATGGTAGGCAGCCTTAATCAAACGATCAAGTCCAGATTCTTCCACGCCTTCCATTTCAAGAAATTCTTTTCTTTCATCTTCATCCATAGCAGCAATTTCTTCTTCAGTGGCTGCACTAATTCCTAAAGCTTCTGCATTTTCACTTTCCGCATGCTTCTTAACGATTTGGTAGTATTTATCGCTTTCTGGATCTGCCATTGAACTTTCTGCAATGTTAGCTACATAAATAACTGGCTTAGAAGTTAAAAGGAAAAGACCCTTAACAATCTTTTGCTCATCCTTGTTAAAGTCAATTGAACGAGCAGCATTTCCTTCTTCTAAAACTGGCTTAAGCTTTTCAAGTACAGCCATTTCAGCCTTAGCTTCCTTATCACCTTGTTGAGCAACTTTCTTAACTTTATTGATACGACGGTTAACTGCATCAAGGTCTGCAATTGCAAGTTCCAAATTAATAGTATTGATATCTTCTTCTGGATCAACCTTACCAGTAACTGAAGTAATGTTGTCATCATCAAAAGCACGTACTACGTGAACAATCGCATCGGTTTGACGAATATTTTCAAGGAACTTGTTACCAAGACCTTCACCCTTGGAAGCACCCTTAACAAGTCCAGCAATATCCGTAAATTCAAAAGTAGTATGAACAATCTTCTTAGCAGGAATTAATTCTTGAATTCGAGCAAGACGCTTATCTGGTACTTCCACCATTCCTACGTTTGGTTCAATGGTTGCGAATGGGTAATTAGCCATTTCCGCACCAGCTTTTGTAATCGCGTTAAATAAAGTTGACTTACCAACATTTGGTAAACCTACAATCCCAGCAGTTAGTGACATTTTTATCCTCTTTTTCTTTTATATATTTGTTACCTTTTTTATTTTAGTAAATTTGGGCGTGCAATGCGATCCTTTGGCAAATAATATTCCTTTTTTGCATTGATCGGATCATTAGCCTTAGTTAAAACCTTCTTGAGCTTTTTAGTAAATTCAGCTCTTGGCATCATAATTGTACGACTACATCCCATACATCTTAAACGAATATCAGCACCCATGCGAACAATCTCCCAATCATTGGTTTGACAAGCATGAGGCTTCTTCATTTGTACGGTATCGCCTAAATCATATGAATCATTTTTAATCATCGAGATCAACCCCTAAAATGTTAAGGATTCGGTTCAATTCTTCAGTTGAAGCAAAATCAATTGAAAGGTGTCCCTTACCCTTTTTATTTTCAGAAATATTGACAGTTGAACCAAACTTATTAGCTAATTGACTTTCGCTAGCTCTAATAAAAGCAGATTTTTTAGCTGGCTTTTTTTGTGCCTTTTTAGCATTTAACTTAGCCACTAAGGCCTCCACTTTTCTAACTGGCATTTCTTCGCGCACAACGCGTTTTGCCACATCATCGATACGGCTCTTATCTTTTAAACCAAGTAAAGTTCTAGCTTGTCCCATGGAAAGATCTCCGTGTTGAAGCAAACGTTTAGTCTTACTTGGAAGCGTCAATAAACGTAAGTAATTAGCAATATAAGGACGAGACTTACCCATTCTCTTAGAAACTTCTTCTTGAGTTAAACCAAGATTCTTTTGAAGCATATCATAAGCTTGAGCTTCTTCTAATGGAGTTAGATCTTCTCGTTGTAAGTTTTCTAAGACAGCAACTTCCATCATTTCGCTTTCATCAAACTTGCGAATGATAGCAGGGATAGTTTCTTTTTTAGCAAGCTTAGATGCTCTAAAGCGGCGCTCACCAGCAATAATTTCATAGCCATTGACAGATTTGCGGACGATAATTGGCTGAAAGACACCATTTTCTTTGATGGAATCAGATAATTCTTTCAAGCTCTTATCATCAAAAGTCTTTCTGGGTTGATATGGATTGGGGCGAATTTCACTTAAATTGAGTTCTTGAATTTCCTCAGCTTGTTCAACTTGGGGTTCGTCTTCAAACAAAGCTTCAATTCCGCGACCTAAGCCACCCTTTTTTCTTGGTTCGTTATTTCTTGAGTCTCTTACCATGAGCCTTTAAAACCTCTTTTGCTAAATCATCATAAACCTTGGCACCACGTGAACGAGGAGCATATTCAGTAATTGGCTGTCCATAACTTGGAGCTTCGGCCAATTTAGTAATCCTAGGAATAATAGTCTTATAGACCTTTTTGTTAAAGTAAGATTGAACTTCTTTAACTACTTCAGCTCCCAGATTAGTTCGAGCATCAAGCATTGTGAGCAATACTCCTTCAACTCCTAAATCCTTATTGAAGTGCTTTTGCACCAACCTAATAGTATTTAAAAGTTGACTTAATCCTTCCATGGCATAATATTCACTTTGAACAGGAATCAAAATTGAATCAGATGCAGTAAAAGCATTAATTGAAAGCTGTCCCAAAGACGGAGGACAATCCACAAAAATAAAATCATAGTCATCGTTCACTGTATCTATAGCTGATTTTAGTCTAGTTTCACGTGCCATCATACTAATCAATTCAGTTTCCGCCCCAGACAAGTTAATCGTTGCTGGAACAATATCCAACTTTTTAGTTGAAGTATGGTGAATAGTTTCTTTTAGAGGGACTTCATCAATTAAAACATTGTAAATGTCCTGGTCAATCTCTGATTTTTCGATTCCTAAACCAGAAGTAGCGTTTCCTTGAGGGTCAATATCAACAATTAAAACGCGATAACCACGGTCGGCAATTGAAGCTGCTAAATTAATGGTAGTGGTAGTTTTACCAACACCACCTTTTTGGTTAGCAACTGAAATTACATTTACCATCTATGTCTCCCCTCCTATTTTCTTTTCATTTCAATTGTAATGCGGTAATCATCTGGATTATTATTTTCCTTTACCTTAACTTCAATTCCAGATTCTTCAGCAAGCTTAACAGCGCGTTTAATAGTGTTAATTTGAACTTTTAAGTCCTTAGGCATCTTATTAACTACACGCTTCTTTGATTCTGATTTTCCTTGCTTTTTAGCTTTCTTAGTTTTTGGATTAAAGTATCCATCTACATCTTTAACAATAGCTTCAGTTTCTTTAACATTTAATCCCTTAGCTAAAACTTCATTAAGAACTTTTTCTTGCGTCTTTTCATCAAGACCAACCAAGGCACGACCATGACGAGCTGAAATATTGCCATCGATTAAAGATGCTTGAACCTTTGGAGTAAGTTTAAGCAAACGCAACTTATTAGCAACGTAAGATTGAGACTTACCCATTTCCTTAGCTAAAGCAGTTTGAGTTAAATCATTGAGTTTCATCAAATTCTTGTATGCTTGAGCTTCATCAATTGGGTTCAAGTTTTCTCTTTGTAAGTTTTCAATTACAGCAAGAGAAGCAGCTTGATCGTCATCCATTTCTTTAACAATAGCTGGAATAGTTTCCCAACCTAAACTTTGAGCAGCCCGATAACGACGTTCACCAGCAATAATTTCATAACCATTATCAGATTCTCTAACCACAATTGGTTGAAGCAACCCTTCTTTATCCAAGGTTTGAGCCAACTCACTGATTGATTCCTCGGAGAATTGATGTCTTGGTTGATATTGATTTGGTTCAATTTTATCTAAAGCTAAATCCTGAATTTGTTTATTTTTTGGGACTTCATCACGATGTCCAAAAGAAAAGAATGCCATAATAATCTCCTCCAATACTATTTTTACTTAATTGGTTTCTTTCTTGGTGTACCAGCTTGACGTGGATATTTTTTAGGGGTGTTTTTGATTTTTTTAATCAAAACTAAAGTCCGCTCTTCGTCACTATTTGGCAAAGTAAGCTCCTTATCTTTGATCAATTTTCCACCAAGCACACTGAGAGCTTTTTGACCTGTTTTGAGTTCATCTTCAGCCTTCGGCCCCTTCAAAGCAATAAAATATCCGTCTTTTTTTACAAGAGGTAAGCAATATTCACTCAAAACTGTCATATTTGCTACCGCACGCGCTGTTACAAGATCAAACTTTTCACGATACTTACTGTTTTGACCTACATCTTCAGCACGACCATGGACTAACTCCACATCACTTAGGCCCAGCTTTTCAACTAATCCTTTCAAAAAAGTCAGTCTCTTGGCTAAGGAATCTACAATAGTGATCTTCAAACTTGGCATAATAATCTTAATGGGAATAGATGGGAAGCCTGCGCCCGCTCCAACATCACAAAGAGTCATGTTCTCTTTAAATACATCCCCAAATTCAAATAAAGGCGTAATACTGTCGTAAAAGTGTTTTAAATAAACATCTTTTTCTTCAGTAATGCGCGTAAGGTTAACATGCTTATTAGTTTCAATTAAATCCTCAAAATATAATTGAAACTGCTTTTTTTGTTTTTCAGTTAGATCAATGTTATGTTTTGACAATTCTTCAATAAATTTATCAGGATTCATTTTTCACCCGTGAAACCGTGTTTCACACTTTCTAAATTTAACACTTTTTCAGCCCTCAATGAAGGCTAGTTCATTAAGTACAATTATGAATTATTTTTCATAAATCGTCAAAGTTTCACAGCCAAAAATAAGGTATAATTTTGTGAAAAGGAAGGTTGAAAATATGATAGTTACTCTTATTGTTTTGTTGTATTTAGCCTATAGAGCTTATATGGGCTATAAAACTGGCTTTACGCGCTATATCATTAATTTGATTTTTAGTGCGCTGGTATTTATGATTGCGATTTTTACCCAAAATCCATTGGGCAACTGGCTATATTCTGAAATCACAGGTCATCAAATCCAAACCAATTTAACTGTGGAAACTAATTTGATGATTTTCAGATTTATTGCCTTCTTTATTGTTTTATTTGTCGGTAGAGAAATAGTTAAAATTTTCAAATCATGGCTACCAAGTCAAAATCCTCACGCTACAAGTGTGGGAAGTATGCTAAACGGAGTTTTAGGAGCTATTGCATCCCTAATTGCTGGCTACTTTTTAGTATACGTAGTATTATCAATGTTTAATGCAATTCAGAATCCATGGTTTTTACAACAAACTGTGGATTCTCCAATCTTACGCTTTATTATCTATAACACTCCCGGACTGTCTAACGGTATCTTTAACAGTGTATTTAGTATTGGAAAGACCGTCGGATAAAATTACGGAATCAGATTCGAAATATTTAAAACTTTGAACTATAACTTGTACAATAAAAATTGAAATAGGATAAAGTTTTAAAGAAAGAAGAATCGTTATGAAATTTATTTCGTGGAATGTTAATGGCTTTCGCGCTGCTTTAAGACATGACTTTATCGGTACTTTTGATAAACTTGACGCGGATATTTTTGGTATTCAAAATATTCGCCTAAGTCAGGATGAAGTTCACCTTCAGTTCCCAGGCTATTATGAATATTGGAACTATTCAGATGAAAAAGGTTATGATGGTGTCGCTATTTTCACCAAAAAGAAGCCTTTAGCTGTTACTCTTGGAATTGGTATCCCTCCTTATGATAGACAAGGACGCACAATTACTCTTGAGTACTCTAATTTCTACTATATCAACACTTATGTACCATTTTCAGGTGAAGACTTATCCCGTTTAGGCTTTAGAATGGGCTGGGATGATGCCTTTAGAGCATATGTTGCTGACTTAATGAAGAATAAACCAGTAATTATTGGTGGTGACATGAGCGTGGCTAATGAGCCAATTGATTTAGCTGAATCCGATGAAAATCGTCATCACGCAGGTTTTACTGAACAAGAACGCAGTGATTTTAAGAAATTACTTAAGCTTGGTTTAGTCGATACCTTCAGATACATGCATCCCGAAAAGGCTGGCAAGTATACTTATTGGAGCTATCGTTACAATGCACGTTCTAAGAATAAAGGTTGGAGATTAGATTATTTCTTAGTTTCTGATTCACTTAAATCAAGCATTAAAAAGGCCAAAATCTTAAGTACAATTCCTGGTTCAGACCACTGTCCAATTAGCCTTAAATTGAACATGAAATAGTTTTATAAAGTTACAATAAAGAGCAGTCGATTGACTGCTCTTTTATTTTACTTATTTCCAAAATTATCGTATTCAACATGTTCATCATTATAAACGAAGATGGCGCCAATTCGATCTGGATTATCATGCCAGCCCTTAATTGGATGTCCAGCAAAAAACAATCTCTTACATTCAATTTCAGCTTCTACAGAATCTTTAGTAAAAGTTGTTACTCCCGCTAGATTAGTTTTAACTGGATAGCCAGTTCGTGGGTCAATTAAGTGATGATACTTTTTGCCATTTACAACTAAATAGCGTTCATAAGTCCCACTCGTTACTGCAGAACACTTAGGCACCATCACAGACGTAATGTTGTCACCGCGTGGTTCTTTAGGATCTTGAACCCCAATTGTCCATTGACCATTGGGTCTTTTTGGTGAATCACCTACTAAAAGAATATTTCCACCTAAGTTAATAATTCCCGCATTTACACCATATGCATGCCAGAAATCACGAATACGATCGGCAATCCATCCTTTGGCAATACCACCTAAATCAAGTTCCATGCCTTTTTGTGTCAAAAATACGCTCTGATTATCATCATTTAGTTCCACATTATAAGGATCTGTCAGACGCATCTTTTCTTTAATTTGACCATCACTTGGTACATGGGCACCTTTAAAGCCAATATGCCACAACTTTACTACTGGACCAATTAAAGCATTAAAGCCAAAATTTTCACGGCTCTTTTCAACTGCCAGTTTAATTAAATCATAAGTTCCACTTGAAACTTGGACTGGATGATCTCCAGCGGCATGATTCACATCCATTACTTCCGATTGATCACGATTTACTGTTAATAAATCTTCATAGTGATCAATCAAATCAAAAGTTTTTTGAACAATCCTATCATCAGTTGTCCCGAAAACTTGTAAAGTAATTGAAGTACCTAAAGCATGATGATGGCCAACTGCCTGTTCTAACGCTAAATCTTTAACAAATTTATCTTCCATTTTTATTTCTCTAAATATAATTCACGTAATGCTTCTTGCAGATCTGGGGTTACTCCCAATTCATTCTTGAGATAATTATCAAACCCACCAAATTCTTTTTCAATAGTGATCAATGATGTATCTAAAAAAGCATCGCTTACTGATCCTAGTATTCTCATGTTAGCACGAAAATATAAATTCTCGCTATTTTCTTTCATTATGCGATCGCGCTTAGCCCGATAATCGTTAAGCATATAGTTAGAATAAAGATAATCTTGCCGAATGGTTTCCATATCTACACCTAAAATATAAAGCAAAACAACCGTCACTAGTCCCGTACGGTCTTTACCTTCTGAGCAGTGATAAAGGACTGCTCCCTCTTCAGTATTGGCAAGAACTTCTAAAATTTTGTGGAGAGTTGTTTGCGCATGTTTTTTAGCAATGTGATTATGATATCGCTCGCACATCATTCTAAACCCAGCATATTCATCAACGCGATATTTTTCAAAAATTTCTTCGATATTTTTCTTACCGCCAGCAGTATTATCACTTTCTGATAAGGCTAAATTATAATGTTCAACTCCGTCAATTTCTTTATCGGGATGCTTTTTACATTCAAGTTTAGAACGTAAATCAATAATCTTAACTAAACCGTAGTCCTTTAAAAATTCCTCATCTTTTTCAGTTATCTGACTAATATTTCCAGTTCGCAGCAAACGATGAGACTTAATTTTTCGATTATCTAGTCCCCTATATCCACCTAGATCACGGGGATTGCGCACGCTTTTAAGGGGCAATATGTTTGGCTTTAGCATTCTGCGCACATCCTTTCTTAGCAAATTAAAAAGTCTGGGACTTTTTGTCTCAGACTTCATTTTACAACTTACACAAAATTCATGGCAAAAGTTTTATTTTTGAGTTTGCTTAACAAACTTAAAGAAATTATCCATTGCAGCATCAAGTTGCTTAATTGCGCCTTCGTTGATTAAGTCACCAGTTTCCTTATCAAAACTATTTGCCGCACCACCAATTAAAACTTCATTACCTGGCAAAACGTTCGCACTCATATCAGGTGAAAGCAAAATTTCACGAGCATCTTCTTGAGCACGACTTGTACCTTGAATACCGTAAGATGTACCAACCACAGTAACTGGCTTCATCTTCATTACATTAGGACCAGCATGTGAACCAAGCCATTCAAGACCACTCTTTAAAGCTGCAGGAATTGCATGATCATATTCTGGAGTAGTTAAAATGATACCGTCAGCATCTTTAATATCTTGAATCCATTGTTTAGTAACTTCATCAGGTTCTTCAGTTCTGCAAAATGGCTTGAGCTTGTCAATTTCTTTTACTTCAATATCAGCCTTATCACCATAACGCTTTGCGATATATTTTGCCAAAAAGCGATTATATGAAAAAGGTGCATTCGTTCCAACAATTGCTAATAATTTCATAGTCTACCTTCCTTACTTAGTAACTTGCTTGTACCAATCATCTACTTCGTCAAAGAAGTGATCTAAGAACTTAACAGTGCCTTCGTTAACTAAGTCTCCATTTTCATCAAATTGTTTTGGTGCGTTACCCATCATAAATTCATCACCATTGAAGACAACCGCACTAAATCCAGGAGAAGCTAATACACTCTTCAAACGAGTTTGTGAACGACTACCTCCTTGAGGCATTGGAGAAGTTGAAACGATAACAACTGGCTTGTTGTGGAAGGGGTGAACTGAACTTGATAACCATTCCAAAGCACTCTTTAAAGCACTAGTTACTGAGTGTTGTTGTTCTGGAGATGCAATTAAAATAAGATCGCTATCTTCAATTTGTTTACCCAAAGCTAAAACATCAGCTGGGGCATCCACACCTTCTTTATACATTGGTAAGCCTTTAACAGTTGCTAATTCAAAATCATATTTATTGCCAAAGTGCTTAACAATATATTTAAGTAGAGCCTCATTAAATGAACCATCGGCATTTGAGCCTGATAATGCAAGGATTTTCATAAAAACCACCTTTCGAAAACTAATTCCATATAATTAATTATAGCCTAACTACATAATTTTGCGTATTTTCTTCAGTTTAATAACAAATTTTTATAGCAAAAAAGACGCTCCAAGTAATAGGAGCGTCTTCTAATGACCGAAAGCACAGTGAATCAATGAACTTAAGCTAATTGATCCTTAAGAGATGCATCTTCGTCTGCAGCAAACATTGGGTTTTCTTGAGTTTCGCTGAGACGGTCGTTAAGCATAGCATCGTGAATTTGTGCATTAAGTACGTTAATAATTTGAGTTTGATTGAAAGTTGCAATCTTGTTTACAACTAATGCAGCCATACCAGTAGTTGAAATCCAGTTAGCAATTACAATATCACGAACTCTGTCTTCATCATATTGAGTATCTGGATATTGTTCCTTAAACTTTTCAGTTCCAAGGTCCATTAAAGTATCTGAGATAACTTTGCTACCAAATTTGCCATCCACAAACATAGCACGGAATAAGTTAACGTGCTTTTGTGCAAATTCAATGTATGATAGATCTAAATCGATCAATGCATCCCCTGTGTAACTTTGTTGCAAGGTCTTAGTTCTTAAATCATCTGAAATTTTTTTAAGAACTTGTTCACGCAAATCATTCATATTGTTGAATTCAAGGTACAAAGGTTGAGTTGAAAAGTGACCTGTTTTTGCAATACTACGAGCAGTCAAACCTTCGATACCATCTTTCACTGCCATTTTATAGGCGACATCTAAAATCTTATCTCTACTTATTTCTTTCTTTCTTGCCATTTTAATACACCTCAATCATAAATTTAACTGTGCTTTCTAGTTACAGTCGTTATTTTTCTCTTCACAGACTATAATAGTACGATTAAATAACAAATTCAAGGATTAAATGACTATTATTTTTTAATTTATAATCTTTTAAACAAAGAAGTATCACGAGCTCCAGTAAATTGGTCATAATTTGAGTTAACCATTTCAATAACCTCTTGTTTATCTAGACCTTGTGAAGCGCAATATGAAAAAAATGCAGCTGAAAGGATATAGCCACGTTCCCGATCATCGGTTAAGTTATTTGAAAACTTCATATTAATTGCATGATTTTCATAATCGGTGTCTAATTGAATTGATTTGTTTTCTGGTTGATTATCCATATTAATCCTCGTCTTTTTACAAAATCCAGTATCATTAAGTTACAATAATTATAATCCTTACATTAGAAAGTGTGAAATCATGTCTACAAAAATCGGTCGTTCATCATGTACTTCAATTTTAATTGGGAAAAAGGCCTCCCTTAACGGCAGCGTGATCATTGGTAGAAACGAAGATGCCAAAACTGCATGGCCAAAGCATCTTGCTTTTAATAAACATGAAACTGTTGAAAATAATCATTTTAAATCTAAAGACAACAAGTTTGAAATTGATTTACCAACTGAAAAATTTGCTTACTCTTCTACTCCAGAATGGACAGATAAATACGGTGTCTTTGAAGAAGATGGAATTAACGAATACCATGTAGCAATGAGCGCTACTGAAAGTGCCTACGCTAATAATCGTGTAATGGCAATTGATCCTTTTGACACCGAAAAAGGGATTTTAGAAGAGGCTATGATTACTGTAATTTTACCTTATATCAAATCTGCGCGCGAAGGCGTAAAGCGTTTAGGTGATATCGTTGAAAAGCATGGAGCCGCTGAAGCAAATGGAATTTTGTTTAGCGATAATAAAGAAGCGTGGTATATGGAAATTGGCTCAGGTCATCAATGGGTAGCACAAAGAATTCCAGATGATTCTTATGCTGTCGTAGCCAATCAACTTTCTATTCAATCCGTTGTCTTTAATGGCAATGACTTCATGTATTCTAAGAATTTACAGAACTTCGTGTATGATAACAAGCTCTGGCCTGAAGATGCTGTTTTCAATTGGCGCAGAATTTTTGGTACCCATGATGATAGTGACCTTCACTACAACACCCCAAGAGTTTGGATTGGTCAAAAGCTTCTCACACCATCAGTTGAACAAAATCCTGAAAGCTTTGAATTACCATTTATCCAAAAGCCAGATCATCCTATTTCTATTCAAGATGCACAGGCTGTTTTAAGTAATCATTACCAAAACACTCCATACGATTTAACTAATCCAAAGAATAAAAACAATGCTACTTTCCGGCCAATTTCAGTAGCAACCACCCAGGAATCCCACCTGCTTGAATTAAAGGATGAAGATATGACTCACTGGCTAGCAATGGGCGTTAGTGCACAAAGTGTTTATGTGCCATTTTACCCACAAGGTACCAAGGTGCCTCGCATGTATAAATATGGCAAGGAAACTTACTCAACTAATTCCGCTTACTGGGTATTTAAGCTTGCTGGCAATTTAGTTGATCGCAGCTGGAGCAAATATGGAACCGAACTTGTAAATGCTCAAAAAGCAGCAAGTCAAAAGACTATGCGTATTCGCTATGAAGCGGACCAAAAGCTTGCTCAAGAAACTGATCACGATAAGAAAGTTGAAATTGTTAATAAGGCTAACGGTGACATGGCTAAAGCCGCAATTGATATCTATCAAAAATTGTCAGCTCAATTAATTACAGCTCAAACTGCCAATTCCCCATTGAGATTCAAGATGGATCCAAACTTATAATCGATGATACAAAAATGCGTTGAGGGTACCCTCAGCGCATTTTACTTTCTTGAAAATTATTTCTTTTGGCTCATCTTTCCATCCATCATTTCGTAAATATGATCGGCATATTTTTCCAAACGAGGATCATGAGTAACTAAAATAATTGCTTTATTTCGTTCTTTGGCTAGCTTTTTAAACAATTTTCCTACTTCTTCTACATTCTTACTATCCAATGATGCAGTTGGTTCATCAGCCAGAAGAATTTCGGGATTAGCATATAATGCTCGGGCAATAGCGACTCTTTGTTGCTGACCGCCAGATAACTCATTTGGATATTTCTTAACTAATTTTTCAATTCCAAGGTCTTTAAAGAGCTTAGCTAAATCTTCTTTAGACAAATTATTTTGCTTTTTAACTTTATCAACTAGGACAAATTGTTCATTCACTGTCAAAAATGGTACTAAGTTGTAAGCTTGCAAAACAAAGCCAATTTCATTTAAACGTAGATTTCCTCTTTGCTTTTCTGAATAATGACTAATGTCTTGTCCATTAATCAAAACTTCACCTGAAGTTGGTCTTTGCAGTGAACCTGCAATTGTCAAAAAAGTACTCTTTCCGGCACCAGAAGGCCCCATAATTAATACTACTTCACCTTTATTAGCTTTAAAATTAACATCCTTTAAGGCTTCAACTTTGGCTAAGCCTTTTCCATAAAACTTATCAATATTCTTTAATTCAATTACTGCCATTTTTATTCTCCAATCGCCTTTGCAGGATCAACTTTCAAAATAGATCTAACAGGAATTAAGCTACCAATGATTCCCATCAAAAGCATCCCTAAACTACCTACAATCATAATTGCTGGTGTAAAGTTCATCGGTACAGATTTGGGCAACGCAACAGCGGTAATTCCCATTGCAATTAGGGCAATAATAACGCCGACTACAACCAAGATAATTGATTGGCTAGTCGTGGCCCCTACTAAGGTTTTAGATGGAATCCCCTGTGCACGCATTACGGCAAAGTTGTGCATCTTTTGCATAGTCAAAATGTACAAGAACACAGCAATGATAATTAAGGAAATTACGAACAAAAATCTAATCATCAATTCAAAGGTTGCATTTTGAGCTGTGTAGCCTGGAAGTTTATTAATAAAAGTCTTAATTGGGTAAGTTTTAGCATTCTTGTAATGGTAATTAAACTTACTACTCTTAGAAATAATTGCTGAAGCTTTAACATTGACCATTCCCTCACGCAAACTCTTCCAAGTAGCCATGCGACCATAAATAATTGGAGCAATATTAATCTTGGCATTTTTGACAAAGCCAACAATTTTATACTTCTTCTTAGAATCGTTTAAAGTAATCTTGTCACCTAATTTATAGCCTTTTATCTTAAAAGCTTGATCAACAGTTACTTCATTAGCTTTTTTAGCCTTTCGACCAGCAATTAATTCTTGCTCCTTATAAATAAATTGTGACTTGTTAACTCCTAAGAACTGAGCTGAAATTGAAGCATGCTTGGCTGCTTTAGCAACGACTGGTGTTTCACCTACAATTGCTTCATTTTTGCCCATTTTGACATTCTTTAGATCTTTTTGGGTAAGGACTGACTGCGACATGTTAATATTGGCATTTTTATTCAAAACTACACTTTTAGCTTGCCATGAATTAATTGCCTGCGTATTTTCACTAGCTAATCCTAATGCTAAAGACGATAACATAAAAATCAGATAGCTAATTAAAAAGATCATTAAAATGATTAAGCCATAACGTAGCTTTTCTTTTTTGATTTCTTTAAATGCAAGATACATTATTTATTGGCCCCCTTATCAATTAAATAGAGACTCTCTTTATAACGTTTTAAGTTGGCTTCTCGATTATCTGGATCGGCAAAAACAGACACAATTACTTCATGACTTAAAACCATCGCACTCCAAATTTCAGGAGTCATGTGAAGCAATTGCTCAGAGTTCGTCTTCATACTGCCAGGAACTACAGCCTCATTTCTAAGCATATGAAGCTTCATCATTGGTTCATATTTACTGTGCTGAGTTTTACTGATAAATTTGCATACTCGATCGTAGAAAAAATCGGGATCGAACTTAGCTGTCGGCTGCATATTCATATGAATTTCTTGAATTGCAATTTTAAATAAATATGTATAAGCATCCGTTAAATCATCAAAGTATTTATAAAATGCGCCTCGCGCAATTCCAGCTTCTTTTACAATCCGAGCCACTTGTGCTTCAGTAAGAGCATGGGTACTAAATTCATGCAAAAGTGCCTCTGTGACCCTCTTCTTTTTTTCTTTTGGTAAATTTAAAAATGTCGACTTAACCATGTTATTCTCCCTTTCATTGACATGTTGTCACTTAGCACACTCATCATAGTAATATCTTGACACCGTGTCAACACCTTTGCATAAAAAAACGGCTTAATAGCCGTTATTTTTTACGCTAAAATGCGATTATAATAAATCATCCGAGCAATATTTTCACGTACACTAAATTTAACTAAGCCACAATTAGCAATTGTATCAAATCCACTAATGTCCCCATGGGTTAAGTAATGAGCAGCCATCATTCTAATCAAAGTTCCGTGCGCTACAACTAAAACTTTGCCATCCGGATACTTTTTGTACATCTCATCTAAAAAGTCTCCGCAGCGCTTATTTAACTCTTCATGAGTCTCACCATTTGAAGCATAGTCGACATAATTCTTGGCTACTTTTCCCCAGGGATCGATAGCATCTGGATGCTTCTTCTTCATTTCAGTCAAAAGCTCCCCATCCCATTCACCATAATCAAACTCAAGCAAACGGTCATCAGGAATAAGCTTCTTTTGTCCTTTAGTAAAAATCTCAGCAGTTTCTACTGCACGATCCAGTGGACTTACATAAACTGCATCAAACTCACTCGGATCAAAATTCTTAGCTGCTTCTTCCGCATACTCCCGTCCTTCTTTATTTAAACTAAGATTTACTGATGAACCTTGAATTCTACCAGACTTATTGAGGTCGGTTTGTCCATGTCTAATAAACACAATTTCCATAGTTACTACCTCTTTACTCATTCTTAATTTACATTTTACTAATAATCGTTTCTAAAAAGTATACAATAATCTTTAGTAAAGGACGAATAAGGAGAATTTTATGGCACGTATTACAATTAAGAGAGATGGTTTAACCCTAGTGGGTGAACGCGAAGAACCCTTTGGAGAAGTTTATAATATGGCAATTTTAATGCACGGATTTACTGCAAATAAAAATACTCCATTGCTTAGAAAAATTGCTGATGACTTGCGCGATGAAAATGTAGCTAGCGTTCGTTTTGACTTTAACGGCCAAGGCGAAAGTGACGGAAAGCTTGAAGATATGACGGTTGATAACGAAATTGCCGATGGAAAAGCAATCCTTGATTATGTTCGCACTGATCCTCATGTCCGTGATATTTACTTAATTGGACATTCCCAAGGCGGTGTAGTTGCTTCAATGCTAGCAGGGCTTTATCCGGATGTGATCAAAAAAGTCGTTTTGCTAGCTCCTGCAGCACAATTAAAAGACGATGCTTTAAAGGGAAACACCCAAGGCGCAATCTACGATCCCAATCACGTTCCTGACGTAATTCCCTTAGTCGGAAACAAAACTGGTCTAAAGATTGGTGGCTTCTATATAAGAACTGCCCAAGTATTGCCAATTTATGAAGTAGCTGAACGCTACACTGGCCCAGCTTCGATCATCGTAGGATCAGATGACCAGGTGGTTGATCCAAAATACAGCAAGAAGTATGATGCAGTCTATCAAAATAGTGAGCTTCACATCATTGACGGTGCCGATCACCGATTTAGCGATCAATATAAAGATCAAGCTGCCAAACTTGCTAGCGATTTTGTAAAGCCACTTTTTTAGCGCCGCTTAAAGTCAAAAGTAGTTCTAAACACATAGTGATCTTCCTTACTTACCGTAGGCTCGAACTTAAAATCAAAATCATGAAAATCCTGTAACTGCTCAGGATTTTTTATTTGCTTTTCCGCAATGTAACGCACCATTTCTCCGCGTGCCATCTTAGCATGAGTTCCAATCACGCGCCATTTTCCATTATGCATTTCTTGAAAATCAATAGTAATCATGCGCCGATTTCCAGTCACATATGGCTTGATTAAGCGTGCATATTGCTTAGAAGCAAGATTAATTACTACATCATCTTCCTTAAAAACTTCGTCAGCAACCATATCATCCCAAAAATTAAGTAAACTATACATAATAAAGCCCGACATTTGAGTATTTAATTCTAAACGATAAGGCGACACCCCATCAAATGGCCGCAATATTCCATAAAATCCCGACAAGATCTTTAAATGATCTTGAATATAGTCTAATGCTGGCTGAGTAAATAAATCTGGAGCCATATATTGATACTGAATTCCAGAAAAAGCTAAAATTGCTGGAGTTAAATTATTTTCCAAATCCATTTGCCTAAGTTGCAAGATGCTTTCTTCAACAACTTTATCACTAGCTTTCCACAACTGCTTTAGTTGCTCTGGTGTCCGCGATTTTAAGAAGCGCTCTAACATCCGCGCCTCATCTAAAAAGCTCGCCTTAGATAAAACTGGAAAACTATCACGATCAACTTTCATCTTTTTAGCTGGAGAAATAATAATCTGCATATTTTTAATCAATCCTTTTTTCGGTTACAATGAGTAAGTATTTGAGAAAGGGGAATTTATATGAATCCTGATTTTGCAATTGTCTTAAATTTCAAACTAAATACTGATAACGTAAACACTGATGCCTTAGTTAAAAAAGCGCGTGATATCGGTGTGCGCGCAATTAGTGGTGGCGATGTTTTACAAAAAGCAGCTGATAAATATACGATTAAATTAGTCAATCAAGATGGAGTAGATTTATCCGCTGATGAGGTGATCGACACTTTAGTTCAAAATCGTAAAAACGGCAATTCAACTGTGATCAACATTCATCTTCAAGATGGTAAAATTTCACCTGAAGATGAAGGAATGCTCGAAGTTATCAACAAGTGGATGCACATGTTTGGCCATGCTTTCAATGAAAGTGAAATTTCAGAATTAACTGTGGACCAAGATGGTTTCGTTTTACAAAATCGGCATGCTAACTACCAAAAGTATGTCTTTTTAAAGAGTCCACTTCCAGAAAAGATCACTATTTCTGGCTTAAGCCAAGAGCCAAATCGTGTTGAATGGATTCAAAACCGTACTGACTTAAAATTTGGGTTTGAAGACAATGAATTGTCAATCGCACTAACTCAACCTGAAGATGATTTTGAATGGCAGGTATTGCGCATCCAAGCTCATCGTCCAGAAGATGACATTGCAGAAACCAAATTCTAAACCAAAGCATGCTAGTTAGCGTGCTTTTTTACTTGAGAACCATTTTCAAAAAACTCTCTAAATCTGGTGGCTTCCATATTCAAGGTAGCTTCATCGTTAACTTGGGAAAGTTTATAGCCAACAAAATATGGTGGCGCATTAAAACGAGTGATAAGCTTGGCACAAATCCCACCATCCGAACGTGGATAAAAGAATAAGTTGTAGGAGTCGCATCTGCCGTTGTACATGATGTTTAACATGTATTTAGTTCCACTTTGAATCCAATCAGCCCACAAATCAATGTTATCTCGCGTCAATGAATTAATATTAAGTTCTGTGTATCCTTGAACTGGATGCTGAGCTACGTTGACTTCAACGTCTTTATTTTCAAAAACAGTCACACCTTCAAAATTATTAGAATGAATATACTTGTAGCCATTTTCGTGATTAAGGCCTACAATTTGCATATGGGGATGCATTAATGATCCTCCAGAATTTGGTCCAAAATTTTTGTACCAAAGAACTGTTTCATACTTTTTGGTATTCACTATTTCTTCAGTACATGCCAGGGCGAATTTGATCATCTTCCGATTATGCTCCTTAGTATAAGTAGAAATATCGCCATAGTGATCATGAGATTCAATTAAAACAGTCTGCGTAGTATCACGTAAAGTAGGATATTTATTATGAAGCCAAATTAAATCTCCATCACGTTTATAGATATCAGTAAGATGAGCAACATCACAAAATGGACAGATATTTTTTTGATGAGAGTGGAATTTACGATATGATTGTGGCTTATCTTTTGCCACTGCTAATTCAAATACAAGCGGATCATTATTAGTCATATTTTCACCTTTTCTTTGAATATCTTAATTTTATATGTTATAAAACCATGTTCGCTTTACCAAAATAAAAATAGATGGTAAACTATGCTGAAGCAAACACATATTCGAAAGCATAACTTTAATTATAGTAGGTGTAAAAATTCATGCAATCAAGAGAAAATTTAAGAAAACGCTCCAAGCGTAATAGTCTCTATTTGATTATTGCGGCTGTCGTAATCATCGTTGGAGTTGTCGCTGGTTTTGCGATTCATAATCAACACGTACAAGCTGAAGCTAAGGCGCGCAAGTTTGCAACTACTCACTTCAACCCCAACGTATCCATTTATGGAGTTAAAGTTGGTAATTTAACTGCTAAGAAAGCAACTGACAAGATCAATCAAAAAGCCGACAATGTGGTTCATTTAAAGAATGACAAAGTCGTGACTGAACGTGATCCACAGATTACTACCATTGATCAGGCGACAGTACAAAAGTATTTTGCTAAGCAACACACTGATGTGCCAAATAAGGCCAATTACAATTATACTTCCAAAGAATTTGATCAAGCCAAAAAGCGTTTGAATCAAATTTACAAGTCTAGCGTTACTTACAACATCGCAGGCAAGAAGTATGATTTAAAAGCTAAAGATTTAATTGATGAAGCTAGTTATAAGGATGGAAAGTATGACTTCCAAAATGTTGATAAGTTAACTGATAAGCTAAAAGATATCGACAAGGAAGTTTCAACTCTTCACAAGAGTTATAAGTTTACCGTTCCAAGTGGCAATAAAGTCAATGGTCGCACTATTACCGTTAAAAACGAAAGCTACGGCTGGGGAGTTTATATTAAAAAAGCTCGTGCAGCTGTAGAAGATGCCTTTATGAAAGGCACTAAATCAATTGACGGTAGTGATTACATTTACGGTGAAGGTTTTAGTACTTATGCTCATGGTTATGGTAAATCTAATCACGGTATTGGTAAGCACTACGCTGTTGTTTCCATTAAGAATCAGGAATTATGGATCGTTAACAACAATAAGGTTGTTGTCCACTTAAATGATGTTGTAACTGGTACTTTAAATGGTGGTAAAGGTAACCAAACCCCAAGTGGTGTGTGGTATGTAATGTACAAGGAATCACCAAGTACTCTTCGTGGTTATAATGATGATGGTTCCAAATATGCATCCCCAGTTCAATACTGGATGCCATTTACACTCAGTGGATGTGGATTCCATGACGCCAGCTGGAGAAACGACTGGAGCAAGACCGCCTACTTAAATGGTGGTTCCCATGGCTGTGTTAACATTCGCCCTAGTGAAATTCACAGCGTTTGGAGCAACGTAACTAAGGATATGCCTGTTATTATTTACAACTAGAAATACTAAATAAGACCTCCAATAGAGGTCTTATTTTTTGGCTTTACATAAACATCTGACGTCCAAATTCAATACAAATTTCCCATATAGTAATTGGCATAAATGATATACTTTTTCTAGAGAAAGTATGTAAAAGAGGAAACATTATGATTACAATTGGAGTTCTTTGTATAATTGTTGCCGCAATTTCAGCTTTGAAAGCTAGAGAAAGCGTAGAAAACGCGTGGCAGAAGTATTTAGCCATTATCTTCTTAGTGCTTGGTATTATCTTGCTGGGTGTTGGGATTTTTCATCACTAAAAAAGGTTGCCCTCTACGGGGCAGCCTTTTAATTTTGGGGGACAATTTTATTTACGACCATAACGGATTTAGTAGGTTTCAGGAGTGTATAAATATTCTTTTCAATATGACTCAACCTCTTTCCACTCAGCATGAAAATTATTATTGGAATTCCTACAGCATTAATAACCACTGGTACTAATATTCCACTTGGCACATATAAATCTAAGAAACTCGCGATATCCATTGTCGCGGGAATCATCGCAAACACTAAGAAATCCCACACACCATGAACAATCATTGCTAGCCACAGCTTTCCCGTATATAAATAAATAATTGCCAAAAGGCACCCAATAGCAAATACATCCATTACTTGATAGGAAGTAGTCACAAAATCCTTATGTTCAGAAATCATATTTGGATAATGACTCAAACTAAAAATCAATGCACTGATTAACACCATTCCTTGCGCACGAAATTTTTTATTTTTTAAGGCACCAGCTAAAACTACTAAAATGGCATACCGTTCTAATTCTTCAAAAATCCCTGCCTCAAGTGTAGCAAGATATACAAGTGAAGGATTTCCCGGGAAAAACAAGGATTGATTTGGATTTAATAAACTAAAATTCCAATTCCAAATTGCTTCAGAAAAATTATCCGCAATCTGAATGAAAGCAGCGAAAAAGTCATACCAAATGCCAAAAGCGATTAATCCAACCGTAGTAAAGGTAAATACTCTCGTCCATTTTTGTCTAATGCTAATCCATAATTTTAATCCCCATCCCTTCAAGACTAAATACAGAAAAACTATAAAGGAAAGGGCACAAACTAATCCGCTATATTCAAAATTTCGTAAAAATGAGTTGGGAGAAATCAACGGATAATCATCAAATATCAAAAAGGTAAAAACTACCATCTCAATGTTAATCAACCTGCTCAACCAATATCGAAGTTTTCCATAACTCACAACGGTTACGGGAACTAGCACAAAAGCAAATCCCACAATTCTTAATATTCCAATCAAATTCGT
Source organism: uncultured Lactobacillus sp. (assembly GCA_910589675.1). Classification (GTDB taxonomy): domain Bacteria; phylum Bacillota; class Bacilli; order Lactobacillales; family Lactobacillaceae; genus Lactobacillus. The sequence goes on from CAJUTO010000016.1 coordinate 30,351, forward strand.
TGCTTGCGGAAAAAATTTAAAGAGGAGTTGAAAGAAAGCCAAATACGCCATTTCCAAGTCATAAGGCAGAAATAGCACATTAACAATCTGACTCGCATTGAAAAAGTATTCACTCTTATCTCTTAACTGCAATAAAATCAGTGAAATCATCAAAGTACTAATGATAATCCCACTCTTCACAGGACTTAAAATTCCCGTTCGAATCTGCATCTCCAGCAAAAACATACACAAAAGACTTGAAACCGCAATTTGAATTTGCAAACATCGTTTCATTCTTATTCCCCCTTTTTTTCTGTTTTTGCCAATATACAAAAAAACGAGCAAGCACACAATAGCACGCTTGCTCATTCCATAATTTTAATTTACACCAGCCATTAAACTGTGAATTTTCTTACTAAAGAAGAACATCACAATCCCGACGAATACACTTACAACCCCAATTGCCAAGAAATATGGGACTTCAGTTGCACTTGAGTAGTACTTAACGATCTGTGAGTTAACAGCTTGTCCCGTAGCATCAGCCAAGAACCACATACTCATCATTTGTGACTTGAATGCCTTTGGTGCAAGCTTAGTAGTTACTGAAAGTCCGATTGGTGAAATTAACATTTCGGCAATTTCAACAATAAACCATGAACCTACTAGCCAGAATGGACTTACACGGCCACTAGTTCCGTACAAAGTACCAGGAAGAGCCATCCAAACATAAGATAATCCTGCAAAGACCAACCCAGCTGCAAACTTACTTGGTGCACTTGGTTGATTCTTCCAGTTTTCCCAAAGCCATACAAAGAATGGTGTCAAAATCATAATGAAGACTGGGTTTAAAGTCTGGAAGTTAGCAGCAGCAAAGTGCCAACCACCAATGTGAAGGACCGTTCTTTGTTCTGCAAAAAGTGCCAAAACAACAGAACCTGATTCTTCTATTCCCCAGAAAATAGCTGCCGCAATGAACAAAGGAATGTAAGCCCAAACGCGAGAACGTTCAACCTTGCTTACCTTTGGACTGCGAAGCATTAAAACGAAGTAGTAAACAGGAATCGCAATTGCCAAAATAGTGATTAAAGTAATGATATTGTCAATATTCAATTGACCAACCATGGCCATAATAGCAATCACAATCACTAATGCCAAGACGCCCAGGCCTACACGGCCCATAATTTTATTTAAATCTTTCTTCTTGATTGGATCAGTTGGTTCTAGACCCGTTTGAGGTAAATACTTCTTACCACCATAGTAATATTGAAGAAGTCCAAGGAACATACCTACAGCAGCCAAAGAAAATCCTGCATGGAAATTAAAATGGTCACCAAATAAATGAAGTCCAAAACCTTCACTAGCCCATGGAACTGCCCATGGTGCAATAGCGGAACCTAAATTGATACCAAAAACAAACATACTGAACCCAGCATCTCGTCTACGGTCATCTTCTGAATAAAGACCACCAACCATATCAGAAACGTTAGGCTTCAATAAACCTGTACCGGCTACAATTAAAGCAATAGAAACATATAATGCTCCAATTCCCATTGGAAGTGCCAAAACAATATGTCCTAACATAATTAAGACACCACCAATAAACACAGTTCGTCTAGGCCCCCATACTCTATCTGAGAGCCATCCACCAGCTACACTGGATAAATATACCAATGAACCATAAATGGACATCACAGACGCTGCTGTAGTCTGGTCCATGCCAAGTCCGCCCTTAGTTACCGCATAGTACATGTAGAAGAGCAGGATTGCTCGCATACCGTAGTAACTAAATCTTTCCCACATTTCAGTGAAGAATAATGTAGAAAGTCCTCTCGGCTGACCAAAGAAAGCCGTATCCATATTTTTTTCACTCATTAAACAAAAAACCCCCCTAATTAGGTATTCTCTGAGTTTAAAGGTTAATTTTATACTAAAAGTTTGTTTTTAGTCAAGATAAGGTATTTTTATATAGAAAAAAGCATTGGATAATTTTCCAATGCTTTTTAATATTTATTCAAATTTAGCCAATTGCAACCTTGATTGCGCCATTAACAGCGTCCTTTTCTCTTGCAATCATGTCTACCTTAGATTCAATCACCTTAGTGTCCATCTTGATTTCACGAGTAAGACCTGGAGTGTTGATTTTTGGAGTGAAGAAAGCCTTAAATTCCTTAAGTCTTTCTGGGGTGTGGAAGATTGCTGCAGTGACAGTGATAAATGTCGCAAATTCCATATCACCGCCGACAGTCTTTTCAAGCCAGCTCCAATCTTCTCTAATCCAGTCCCAAGCAGCTTGTTGACCATGACTGTTAGCAAGCACACCACGGTACCAACCACGAAGGTCTTGAGGCTTAATTACATCCGCATCTTCAAAGTAGCTAACAATCTTGTGAATTTCAGCAATATCAATGGTTGAAGTTGCAGCCGCACGAATATCAGCCTTGTAAGAAGCATCGTTGGTCTTCTTGTATTCACTGATAAGCTTAGCCATCAAGTTGTGACTACCGAAGTTCTTTACTTCACTGATTAAAACGTATGGACGTACATCCGCGTTAAGAGCTTCTAAGTTATCACTATTTTCTTCATATAACTTATGGGCAGTCTTAATTGATTCTGCGTTACCAGCATAAATGCTTGCACTTAATTCATATGGACGAATTTGAGCATCTTCATCACTTTCGCCCTTCTTAGGAATCCAACCTAAGCGTTCAACTTGCTTAACGGAAAGATCATTATAGAATTGCTTCAAGTTTTCTTCATCAGCTGAACCAGGCTTTACAAATTGACGAAGCTTAGCTGCAGTAGTGTACAAAGCGTTGATTACCAAGCTAGATTTAGAATCAGCAAATTTAACTAAAAGTGGTACCAAGTCAGCATATGAAACAACATTGCCTTCTGCAAGTAAACGCAAGTCTTGCAATAATTGAAGTTTAGCAATTGGATCAAGATTGTCTGCATCAGCCAAAATGTCGTCAAGTAAAGTCTTATCGTAGTTAACGATAAAGTGTGAGTTATTACCAACATTAATTCTAAGTGGATGACCTGCTTCTTCGCGGAGCTTCTTGTAGTCGCCTAAGTCAATTTCTTTTTCAGACATAATAGTTGGTGCATCAAAGTTGGCATTCAATGGAATTTGCCAAGTTCTTCCCTTATCTTTACCATCACCGATAAAGAATTGCTTTTGACTTAAAATAAGGTGACCCTCATTATTAATCTTAGCAGTTACAACTGGATAACCTGGTTGTTCAAGCCATGAGTGCATGATTTCACCAATATTTAAATCAGTTGCAGTTGAAAGAGCACTCCATAAATCATCACCAGTTGCATTACCAAACTTGTGGTGGTCAAAGTAGTACTTAAGGCCTTTTCTAAGTGCTTCATCGCCCAAGAGTGAACGAACCATCACCAGCATTCTTGAACCCTTAGCATAAACAATAGCTGAGTCAAACAAAGCGTCAATTTCAGCTGGATCATTAACTTGAACGTGAACTGATTGAACTCCATCAGTAGCATCTCTTTGAAGAGCTGCAGGAGCTTCACTAGTTTGGAACATTTCCCAAATGTGCCAGTCTGGTTCTAAGTTATCAACTGACAAGTATTCCATCATGTTGGCAAAACTTTCGTTAAGCCATAAATTGTCCCACCACTTCATAGTTACCAAGTCACCGAACCATTGGTGAGCAAGTTCGTGAGTAATAACTGTAGCAACTAATTTCTTCATTTCAAGTGAAGTGTTGTCTGGGTCTAAAAGCAAGTATGCTTCACGGTAAGTGATCAGTCCCCAGTTTTCCATGGCACCAGCACTGAAGTCTGGAAGAGCCAATTGCCATGAGTGTGGCAATGGATATGGAGTTTCGTAGAATTTTTCATAAAAGTCAATTGCACGCGTAGCAATGTCTAAAGCAAAGTCGAGTTCCTTTGGCTTGTGAGCCTTAGTAGCAAAGACACCGACCTTGATGCCGCCTTTAGTTTCAGTGATCTTAGATTGAAGTTCACCAAAGGCAAAGGCAACAAGGTAAGTTGACATACGTACAGTTTCTTCAAAGTGGTGAACGCCATTTTCTATGCTGGTTTCTGGCATGTTACCAAGAGCGATTTCACCTGGTTTTTCATCCCACTTAAGGGACAAGGTAAAGGTAGCCTTAGCTTCAGGTTCATCCACACATGGGAAAGCTTGACGAGCAAAAGTAGTTTCAAATTGAGTACCAATAATTTGTTTCTTTTCGCCGTTAAGTTCGTAATATGAAGGATAAATACCCATCATGGAATCAGTTAAAGGTGCACTGTAATCAATTGCGATTGTTGTTTCACCAGTTCTGCCCAAATCGATCTTAATTGCTTCGTCTTTATCATCTACTGTGAAGTCTACATCCTTGCCATCGGCACGAACTGCAGAAATCTTCATGTACTTTTGATTGATGAAAATTATGTCATCTTGTGCTTCACCAGTAATGGTTGAAGTCCCACTGATTGTTTTATCTGCCCGGTTGACATCAATGAAAAGATCATAATGTTCTGGGTGGAAAGTTTCGTAAAAACGTTTTACTGCCATTAAAATACCTCCTATTTATACGGAACTAATTTATTCAATTTTATCAAAAAAGGGGAAGTGTTACATTAAAAAGGCGATTTTTGAGGGATTGTAAGAGTTGCGTGGTCGTTTTGTAACATTGCTGTCATATTTGACCTGTACTATAAAAGCATAGTCATTAAGAATTAATTAAGTTTATAGGGAATGAATAAATTACATGAAAAACGTTAAATCTACTTTAGTAAAATTATTTGCAGCTTTAGCACTTGTCTTAGCAACTGTTGTTACAGTTCAAGCTTTCAATGCTAACACTTCAACTTCTCAAACAGCTCAAGCTGCCATCAAGCTATCAAAGAAGGAAAAGGCTGCTAAGCACTGGATCGCAATGCGTGAATCTAGCGGTAGCTACACTGCTAGAAATGGTGTTTGTTACGGTAGATATCAATTAAACATCTCCTATCTCAATGGAGATTTATCAAAGAAGAATCAAGAAAGAACCGCTGATCGATATGTTTATAAGCGTTATGGTTCATGGGTAAATGCTAAAGTCTTTTGGCAAAGAAATCACTGGTATTAATGCATTATTTATTCCCATTTAAAAAACAGTCTAGTCAAATTGACTAGGCTGTTTTTCTTTATTCAAAATTATCTTTTTTAATGAAGCGATATGTCGCAATAACTAAAACGATCAAACTACATGCAATCGCTACATAGGCCATTGGTCCCACTGTAATGGCACTATTTGCCGCTTGAGCATCCATCTGATTTTCAACGGCATACCCAACAATCCATCGACGCATGACTATCGGCGTCAAAATGAAACTGATTGTAGAAATAATGGCTGCTACCAAACTAGCATTGCGTGAATAGGGCTCTTTGAAAAATTGAGCCAATACACAAAAGGCTGGCGCAATCATTAATAGTAAAACCCACATCACGATCCATCTACCTGATGGCGAATTCATCATTTGCGCACTATTTGTCGCATAGCGATATGAACTCCAAAGTTGTCCTCCACTAAAAGTATTCAACAGGTTCAAAAAATAGGTCCCTTGTTGACCATAACTTCCTCCTCGATTAGAAAGAATATTAGTAATCACATTAAAACTATCTGTTGAGCCAGCAGAAGAAAAGTTTACAGAAACAACTTGTTTCATATAGGTAGCTAAAAACATCAAAATTGAACATCCAAACTGAATAGCCCTAAGCATGCTCAATTTTCGAGAAGCTTTCATCTTAAATTCTAAACTCAAGACTTGATTAGGATGATGACTGTGCCCGATCACAAAGATCCCAATTCCAACGATGGCCATTAAAATTAAAAGTCCCCACCAGAGTTTAGCCATAATCAAAAAGATCGCAACTACGATTACAGCAACTGAAATATAGGGCCGATCCGCAAAGATATTCCAAAAGTTCAGCTTTAAATGTTGCTCATTTGCTCGAGTAGCGGAACTGGTATCAATAGAAATATTGTTGGTCCTTAGTTTTCTTGATTCTCGAAACTGATTAATATTTTTAGATTTTGCATTTTCATATTTAGTTTTTGATTGCATCGCACTTTGAGAGTTATTGTTATGCTTCATGCGATACTCGCGTCGTGACATATGTGCCATGTGACACACTCCCTTCTTGCTTTACTATCCTACCATGTTTTGAAATAATCTTGTGCACTTTCTCACTTTTCTTGAAAAATTTTTAGAAATTCTGTGTGCTACAATAGGATTCAAACATTGATTTCAATTTAAAGGAAATGATTTTTTGCAAAAGGATAAAACAAATTTACCAAAAGGTTGGCACAAAGCATTCTACACACTTTGGTTAGGCTGTTTTATTACTGGAATGGGATATTCGATGACGATGCCATTTATTTCATTGTTTATCTCAGATTTAGGAAATTATAGCAAACTGCAAATCAACCTTTACTCAGGATTGGCATTCGCGATGACTTTTATTGCCCAGGCAATAGTTTCACCATATTGGGGAAATTTAGCCGATAGAAAAGGCCGCAAGTTGATGTGTATGCGAGCTTCCGGTGTTATGGCACTAACAATTACTTTGACTGGACTAGCACCAAATGCCATTTATTGAATAAATTACCGTTGAAAACACGGGATTTTAATCCCGTGATGAAAACG